>CAYGZA010000114.1:0-17224 GCA_964354135.1 uncultured Planctomycetaceae bacterium | reverse complement strand
GGGCGAGGCTCCTGCCGCGCCGCACTTCTGGTCGCCAAAGTCGCGTTTTCTGCTCGGCTCGGCAGGAGCCTCGCCCTCCCGAAATCACGCTGGGCTATTCAGCATGTTAGCCCACGACACCGGCCGGCACAACTTCGCACCCCGGCGCCACACGGGCCGGACGCGTGGCTCGCCCAGCCCGGGTGTCCGCACTGCTGGACGAGCCAGCAGGGCCACCCGTCGTCGGCTCCCTGGGCTCAGGCAGTTTGCTTGCGGGCGATCAGCGCTCGGACCTCAGGAGCCAGTTCGGTCGGCACGGCCATCATGGTGGTCCCCTCCGCTTCCCTGGCGGCCTCAATCTCGGCGAACTGCTCGTCCTCGCTCTGGTTCTCGTAGTGAGCCAGCACTTCGCGAACCCGCTGTTCGTCCCAACCGGGAGGAAATCTCTGGTTGCTCATCGCGGCTTTCTCCGTTGTCGTCGGTAGCCCGGTATCGGGATCCTCATAGAAGCGGATTTCCATCTCGGACGGCTCCGCGGTTGTGCCTTACGGCCGCTGTGCCGCGGCCCCCACAGCGAGACATCTTCGGGTGGGCGGTCAATCCCTCTGCGTATCCTACGCGCGATCAGCCGGGAACGCATCGGGGACCAGCCCGGACCACCCGCCAGCCTGTCGCGGATCGGGTCGCACGCCCAGAGCGCAACGACGGGCGTGGTGCGTCACGTGCAGGCCCAGCCACGCCCTTCGTCCCTCAGGGCGTGCCACCCGGCCGCAAAGCGGAAATCACTGTTCACGGCCTGACCCCACTGTGCCCCAGTACGCCCACTTCTGTTACTGGGGGTCCAATTCGTAGCTCTCGACTTCTCCTGCATCGTTGTAGACTACTCTACGAATGCGACGCATGTGGTTCTGCTTCTGGTGTACCTCGTACTCCAAGTGTTCGGAAAGCTTCTTGAATGCACAGGCCACGAACCATTTCAAACACGTCGTTTCGTACCAAGCGTCCAGAAGCACTGCGTTGAACTCGTCTTGTTCGGGAACTTTCTGTCCGGCGAGAACCTCCTGCTCAAATCTAGCTGCCCGAACATTCAAGGTCTTGATGTGCTCGGCTCGGGCTGTGAGGACGCCCAGGACTTCAACTAGGCCGCCGCCGTCGAAGTCCACGGTTCTGGAGTCGAGGTTGATTGCCACCGAATCAACATTCGATTCAGGGAAAGGACCGTCGCGGACCTTGGGTTCATCGGTCATGTCGCTTCTCCTGACGCGGTGAATCAGGTCGGGTGGCACGCCCGGAGCGCAGCGACGGGCGTGGTGAATCCGCGTGGGCCCGGCCACGCCCTTCGTCCCTCAGGGCGTGCCACCCTGCCCGCTCGTTCGGCGCAGCGGGGACTCTCGGCCGGGTTGGACTTTGTGAACGCCATTTACGCTGCACTTCCCTAGTATCGTTACCTCGCGATTTCAATCCTCCCGGTGCGATTCACAAGCGGTTCGGCCGGCGTGAGTCGAGTCCCGCTGAGAATGGTGGCCCCGTCCTGCAACCGCGCGAAGGCTGACACACCGGCGCACTTTCCATAGCTCTGTGGTGTCATCGTGGACGCCACGACGCTCCGATTGTTTGCCTGCGGCGGATAAATCAGTACCTCCGCTTTGGGCATGTATTGACAGACGCGGGGATTCGGCTTGTCATGGTCCTCGTCGCCAATCTCCTGCTTGACGATGGAACTGTAGCACTCCGTAAAGCAGCTCGCGTCCTTTCGGAGCCAACTCCATTCCGCGGGAACTCGGATATCGCCGATAATCGCCTCCTGATTCGTAGCAGTGTCGATGATGGCACCTCGCCACCACTCCGGCTCATTAGGCTTTTCGGCGTCGAGCAACTCCCAAATCCTGAGGCAATACTTCACGCCTTCCCTCCACGGATACTCGACTCTGCAGCTCCATCCGCTCCCCTCGTGACAAAACGGTGCGCAATAGCTGTTGGCAGGGCCTGGCCTACCATCGAGAGCATCCCAGATCGAGAAGATCGCAATCTTGGTCTTCTTTACAGATCGGCTTGGGTCAGGCGCATTCGGATTCGCAGGATCAAAGGTGCTGATGTTGCCGACCGTTTGAATACCAATGTAGCCATCCACGCCATTGTCACGGCCGCCCATAAAAGCGAATTGATTCGCCCAGTAGTAGCCGAGCACGCTGTCCGGGCCTTTAACATCTTGGGGAATCGGGTACTGATCGAGCGCATTGCCCGGATCCTTGGTAACTGCGATGAAGAAATCAAGGTTGTAATAGCCGGTCTGTTTTTCTGATCTGGGTTCGGTCGGGAACGTAAACGCGACCGAACTTAGCCCACCCGGACGGGTTCGCCAGTATGCATCTTCGCTGCTCATGAGCGACTCCTTCGTCAATAATCCGGACTCGATCAAGCGTCACGGTGCATGCCGTGGACGGATTTGTTGATCGGCAGGGAAAAGGTGTCAGGAACCGTTGTTTGCTCGCCGGTCCCCGGAAACCGTTCCTGACACCTTTCTCCACCTGGAGGGCCACAGCCCTTGGCAGTTGGGAGCAGCCGCGCGTTGCGTGAGCATGATACCGCGCGTCGGCGGTCTGTGGTAGAGGAAGGCCCCATGCTGAGGGGGTTGCGGCCGGGGGGTGCAGGAAACCGGGGGCCTCGGGGTCGGACGCGGTGGCTGGCGAGGCGGATTGGGGGCGCGGCAGAGCGGTCTTTCCTTAGCCCAGGCGTTGACCGCCTGGGACGCTCGATCGGGAGTTCCACCTCTCTTGCACCGCCCCTTCAGGGGCCGGACAATACTATCCTCAGGTATAGACGCGTGGGCTGGGAAACGGCTCGGTTTAGATATGAAAAGGAGAATTCGAAAATGAAGCGAGAACGAAAGCCGGAAGTGAACCAGTCGGAAGGTGGAGACGTATCGCAGCGCGAAAGCTCGGCGGCCGTGTCGCGGCGCGGGCTGTTGGCGGCCGGTGCCGCGGCCCTGGGCGGGGCGGTCCCGCTGGTCGTCGGCCGGCACGTCTTGGGCGGCCAGGGCCAGCAGGCCCCCAGCGACACCCTAAGGATCGCCGCCGTGGGCATCGGCGGGATGGGCCAGGCTTACCTTGCCGGGTGTAAGAGCGAGCGGATCGTAGCCCTGTGCGACCTTGACCACCAGCGCTCGGCCGCGGTGTTCCAGGCCTTTCCGACCGCCACGCGGCACCACGACTTCCGCAAGATGCTCGACAAGGAGGCGAAGAACTTCGACGCCCTCATCATCGCTACGCCGGACCATACCCACACCATCATCCTTATGACCGCCATCCGGCTCCAAAAGCACATCTACTGTGCCAAGCCGCTGACGCACACGATCGGCGAGGCCCGGAGGGTCCGGGAGGCGCTGGCCCGGGCCAAGGGGCTCGTGACGATGTCGAGCGTCCAGTCGTCGGCGTGCGATCCGGCGCGGCGGACCACGGAGCTTTTGACCTCGGGCGCGATCGGCCCGGTCCGCGAGCTGCACATCTGGTGCTCGCACCCGGTGTACCCGTGCTCGATGACCCGGCCGACGGAGACCCCGGCGCCGCCGCCGGGCATGGACTGGGACCTGTGGGTCGGGCCGGCGCCGTATCGGCCGTATCACCCGGTCTATCACCCGGTGGGCTGGAGGGCCTGGTGGGATTTCGGGTCGGGGAACGTGGCCGACATGGCCTGCCACACGCTGCACGTCTATTTCCGGGAGCTGAAGCTGGGGGCGCCGAGCGCGGTCTACGCGTGCGCGTCGACGCGGTACGAGGGGTTTTTCAAGCGGGCCTCGACGCCGGAGTGCGAAAGCAACGCCAACGTGGTCACCTGGGAGTTCCCGGCCCGAGGGGAGCTGCCGCCGCTGAGCATGCATTGGTACGACGGAGGGATGAAGCCGCACCGGCCGATCGAGTTGGACCGCAGCCTGGGGCTGCCGCACGACGGGCTTCTGTTCGTGGGCGAGAAGGGGAAGCTGTTGGCCGGCTTCTACGGCGGCAACCCGTTCCGGCGCGGCGGCAAGCCGCGGGGCCCCAGCGGGGGCATCCTGCTCGCGGAAGAGAAGTTCCGCGACTTTCCGGACCCGCCGCCGACCATGCCCCGGGTCGAGGACCACTACCGGGAATGGACGCAGGCGTGCAAGAGCGGCGCGCGCACAAGCTGCCCGGTGGATCTCGGCTGTGAGATGACCGAGGTGGCGCTGTTGGGTACGATCGCCTTGCGCACGGGCCGCGTGCTGGAGTGGGATGCGCAAGCCGTGCGGATCACCAACACTGAGGAGGCGAACCGGCACGTCAACCCACCCTACCGCGCGGGATGGTCGGCGTAGCCGGGACGAAGCGGTCCTCTCTCCGGCATGATGATTGCAGCCGTCGGCAGGAAGGGGTATGCTCTCGGTTCCTCCCCGAAGACGCGCACAGGTCCCGGCAGGAGCCAACCAACGGAGTAACCACGTCATCGGCAACCACGCCAACGAGCAAGGTAAGACCATAACCAATACCGAGACGCCTTCCCGCTGGGGTTTCTTGAAGACCTCTACCAAGGCGGCGGGGGCGGCCGCAACGATCGGCGGCTTGAGCATCGCCCGCGGGGCCCATGCCGCCGGACAGGAGACGATCAAGATCGCCCTGATCGGCTGCGGCCACCGCGGCACGGGGGCGTGCAGCCAGGCACTGAGCACCAAGGGGCCAGTCAAGCTGGTCGCCAACGCCGACGGCTACTACCCGATCGCGATGCCGGGCGTGAGCAAGGCGTGGTGACGGCCTGGAGGAGGAGATGCGAGCCGCTCAGGGACGAGTTCGCGGCAGCGGCTGGGGGACGTTGGCGCTGGCCGCTTCCTTGACGGCGGTGATTCCGGCGCTGGCCGAGCCCAACCTGCCCGAGAAGGCCAAGGGCCGCGCCGCCGAGCCGGTCCTCGACCCGATGGCCTCCGACGCCATGCGGTCCGACGCCGCCTTGTGGGACGTCTCGTTCATCGACAAGGACCGGGGTTGGGCCGTCGGCGATCGGGGAACGATCCGGTACACCGAAGACGGGGGCCGGCACTGGGGCCTCCAGGAGTCCGGGGTCTCGTGCCGGCTGGAGTCGGTTTCGTTCCTCGGCGCGGAAACCGGCTGGGCGGCCGGCGGATACTCGCATCCCTATCTGCACACCGGGACCGGGGTGCTCCTCTTCACCCGGGACGGCGGCCGGCACTGGAATCGCGACGCCAAAGTGCTGCTGCCGGTCCTGAAGCGGGTCCGCTTCTTCAGCCCGCGCGAGGGTTGGGCCCTCGGCGCGCCCTCGGCGATGTTCCCGTCGGGGATTTTCACGACGGATACCGGCGGGCGAAGCTGGAGCTGCTTCGCCGGGCCGCGGACCGCCGGCTGGGTGGCCGGGGATTTCCTGGGTCCCCAGATCGCCGCCTTGGCGGACCGCAGCGGAGGGGTCGTCGCCGTGCGCTCGGGCGCAATCCGGCCGGCGGACGTCCCCGATTTCGCGCCGCGCCGGCTGACTCGGCTGAAGTTAACCCCGCCCAGCGGCGGCTGGCTCGTCGGCCAAGGGGGACTCATCTTGCGCACGGCGAACCAAGGCGCCGGTTGGGAGCCGCCCCCGGGCGACCTGACCTCCCTGGCACCCGATCACTTCGATTTTGCCGCCCTGGAGGTCCGCGGCCCGAAGTGCTGGATCGCCGGCTCGCCGGGCACGCGGGTCTTCTTCACGCCCGACGCGGGCCGGTCGTGGTCCGCCGCCTCGACCGGCCAGAACGCGCCGATCTCGGCCCTCTGGTTCGCGGACGACCGGAACGGCTGGGCCGTGGGGCAGTTCGGCACGATCCTGGCCACCGGCGACGGCGGGCAAACGTGGAAGGTCCAGCGGGCCGGCGGCTCGCGAGCCGCCCTCCTGGGCGTTTTTGCCGAGCCGGAGGACATCCCCTGGGAACCCTTGGTCCGCCTTTGCGGCAACGAAGGGTACCTGGGCGTCGTGGAGATAATTGCCCGCCGCGACGTGGAAGTCCCGCCGCGCGACGAGGTCTCGCTCGCCGACCGCGTCCACGAGGCCCTGATCCGCGTCGGGGCGTGCGGCGCACGGACCGCCTGGCAGTTCCCGTTGCGGCAACCGGGGCTCGCCGTGCCGGAAAGCCAGGTCCGCCGAGTCTGGGACCAGATCCACCACGGCCACGGGCTGGACGAGTTGGAATTCCATCTGGTGCGGCAGATCCGCACCTGGCGCCCCGAGGTGATTGTCACCTCGGACGCCGCAGGGCGCCCCGACGATTCCATCGGCCGGCTGCTCCACCGGGCCGTGTTGCAGGCGGTCTCCAAGGCAGCCGATTCGGCCGCTTATCCTCGGCAGATCGCCCCGGTCGGGCTGGAGCCGTGGCAGGTAAAACGCGCCTATGCGGCCCTGCCGCCCGGAGTAGCCGGCGCTGCCCAGGTGACCGCGGCCCAACTGGCGGACCGCCTGGGAGCTTCGCTGGGGGATCTGGCCGTGCATGCCCGCGGGCTCGTACACGATCGCTTCCGTCCGGGGCCGGAATCGCTCGCCTTTCAGGTCCTGTTTGACGAATCGCCGGGGAACGAGGGCCGCGGCGACTTCTTCAGCGGCGCGTCGCTCCGGCCGGGCGGGGAGGCCCGGCGGCCGTGGGTCGAGCCCTCGGGCGAAAGCATGGAGCTAATCCGCCGCACCGCCCAGAAGCGCCGCAGCGTGCAGGCGATCGTGGCCCGCGGCGGAGAGGATCCTCGCAGCGGCGCGGCCCTGTTGGCCCAGGTGCAGGAGCTTACACGGGGCCTCGATCCGGACGGCGCCGCCGAAATCCTCTTTCAGCTTGCCGAGACGTATCGCCGGAGCGGCCACTGGCCAGCCGCCGCGGAAGTCATGGAGCTACTGGCCGAGCGCCACCCGGAGCATCCGCTGGCCCGGCCCGCGCTCCGCTGGCTGGTTCAGTACTACGCCAGCGGCGAAGCGGCATGGCGGGTGCAAGGCCCCCGGGCGACGGCGGTTCGGCAGGCGTCGCTGCTCCGGCCGGAGGCATCGCGGCACGAGACGCGGCTGGAGCGGGCGGTCGCCCTGGCCGGCCGGCTCCAGCAGACGCGGCCGGACCTGTTTGCCGATCCGGCGATCGGTTTCTCGCTGGCGGCCGCCAACCGCCGCCGCGGGCAGCCCGATCCGGCCGAGCGGTTCTACGACGGCCAGCGGCGGAGCATCGCGCGGGACATCTGGTGGGCCTGCGCCCAGGGCGAGCAATGGCTGGCCGCGCCGAAGGGGCCGCCGCCGAAAGCGGTCCTCCACTGCCGTGCCGCGGCGGCAAGGCCGCGACTGGACGGCCGGCTGGATGAGCCGACGTGGAAGGCCGCCGAGCCCGCCGCACTTGCGAGTCCACTCCACGACGATGCCGAGTGGCCGGCGGAGGTCCTCTTGTCCTACGACCGCGAGTTTCTCTACCTGGCGATCCGCGCGCGGCAAGCCCCCGGCGGTCCTTATGAGCCAACGCCCGGACCGCGCCCGCGGGACGCCGACCTGTCGGCCCGCGATCGCGTGGAGCTTCTCCTCGACATCGACCGCGATTTCAGCACCTATTATCGCCTTGCGGTCGATTCCCGCGGGTGGACCGCGGAGGACTGCTGGGAGGACGCCACCTGGAACCCGAGCTGGTTTGTGGCGGCCGACTCCGGCGACGGCGCCTGGACCGCGGAGGCCGCCATCGGGTGGGATCAGTTGACCGGGGAGCCGCCGGGCCTGAAGACCGTTTGGGCGATCGGCATCCAGAGGATCGTGCCACGGACGGGATTCCAGTCGTGGAACGCGCCGGCCGCCGTCCAGGTGATCCCCGAGGGGTTCGGGTACCTGGTGTTCGACTCCACTGCCCAGCCCCCAATCCCCGGCCCCTAATCCTTGGGTTTTCTCAAGTAGCCGGCACTGGATTGAAAGTACTTGCGGCGGCGGGATTGGACCGCCTCGGCGGCTTCCGCTTGCTGATGCTCCAGATCGCGGCAGTTGGCCTGGCAGAAACGGCAGCCGACGACCTCGATGTGGAACCGGACATAGTCGGCCGATTCCTTGGGAAGGACTCCCAGCAGGAAGCTGCCCAACTGCTCCCGCGACGGGCAACTGGCGCGGTGCCGCCGCCAGATGGCCCCCAGCGTGTGAACGCCGGCGTCCCGGCGGCCGTTGATCGAGGCCAGGCGCGTGGCCAGCGCCGGGTCGCTGCGCAGGGCCTTCTCGATTCGCGTCATGTCCTCCGGCGGCAGCGCCTCGTCCAGGAACGCCTCGAGCTCGGATTGGGAGAATCGGCTGCTCATGGATCGCTCACGCGGCAGTAGCCACTCTAAGCCCTCTGCGTCTCCGTGGTGCGCTCCTCATTCTTTTTCCTCGTACAACTCCGGGAAGACTTCCTCCGGCAGCTCCTGGCTGCGGACCGCGGCGCGGAGCTTGGCGATGAACTCGAACTTGTAGTTGGCCACCGCCTGCTCGGAGAGCCCGAGCTTCGCGGCCACGTCCTTATTGGCCAAGCCGCGGAGGAACAACAACTCCACGCACTTCAGCTTCAGCCAGTCGCCGCGATCCTGCCAGCGGGCGATCTGCTGGCTTATCGCCGCGGCCAGAGCGTTCTCTTCCAGGTGGCGGCGCTCGCCGCTACGGAGAATGCTGCTGGCGGGCCGGGCCGAACCGGCCGGCTCCCAACTGCTGGCCTTGCTGCCGCTCTCGGGCACCAGGGGGAGCGTCGGCCGGCGCCCCTCGCGGCGGAGATGATCGGTCAGCTTGTGGGCGGCGATGGAGAAGAGGTAACTCTCCAGCGGCCGCCGCGGGTCGTAGTTCGGCAGGCTCGTCAGGAACCCGACGAACGCCTCCTGCACCAGGTCCTCGGCGGCGGAGCGGCGCTTCGTGCGGCTTTCCACGAAGGCCAAGAGCCGGCCCTCGAACCGCGCAATCAGCTCGTTCCATGCCTCGGGCTCTCCCGCGCGGACCCGCTCAACCAGCAAGCTGTCGGACTGGCTCGCGGCGGACATCGATCCTGACTCTGGGGGACGTGAAACCGGACGCCCCCAGTATAATCGCTCGGGGCCGTCCGGCAAACCGTCTCCCCAACGGTCGGGGTCTACGAGGTCAGCAGCGCCGCCCCGGCGGCTATCGCCCCCAAGATGATCGCCGCAGCCGCTACACGGAGGCGCCGGCGATGGGCCCCGCGGGTCGCCAGGTCGATCTTCAGATAGCCGTACACCACGGACAATAGCAGCAAGACTCCGCCCAATCCGCCGCCGGTGTACCAGAGCCGCCGGGCCGCCAGGGCCTCGCGCCGCACCCGGTCGATGCGGTCCTTCACCTCCCGGTCGAACTTCAGCAGGGCGTGCAGGACGATCATCTGCCCGACGGAAGTGTTCCGCTTCTCCGACCAGCGCTCCTGAACGACTTTGGCATCGACGTAGTCCTGCGGCAAGCGGACCTCGGAGGCGGCCTCCTCGCCCAGGTAGACGGCCGCAAACTCGTCGACCGCCTCCTCGATTTTCTTGGCCAGGGCCCTGTCGCTTTCCCACGCGGTCTGGCGGGGATCGGACTCGACGGCGACCTGGTAGACGCCGTCCTCAACGCGCTGCCCCCTGTCGACCCAGGCGGGCCGGGCCGAGCCAGGGGAGGCGGTCTTCGTGGATTCGGCAGTTTCCGTGACCGCCGCACTCTTCCCGGCGACCGCAGTCTTGGGCGATTCGACTGCCTTCGGCGGTGCGGGGCCCTTCGCGCGGAGGCTGGGGAAGCTTGCCTTGGCCACGCTCGAGATGACCTCGACGGGCCGGTTCTGGATCTCTTCGGCCCGGTCGGCGCCGTAGTCGCGGACCGCCTCGATCATGGCCTTGCCGACGGCGTGGAGCATGCGGCTGGCCTTCAGGGTCATCTCGGCGCCGGCCCCGCCGGGCACGTCGGCGCGGAGCCTCAAGGCGATCGAGCCCTTGCCCTGGGTCGCGGAACTGGCCCCTTCGGACGGAAGAATCACGGTGAGCTCGCCGGTCCCCGGTTGGGTTGCGTCCGTGTGGGTCCTGAGCATCGCTTCGCGAGCTTCTTCGTAAAGGGTGGCCTGCTCGCGATCCGTCGCCGTCCTGAAGCGGACGAACCAGGCCGTGGCCGCCAGCGAGCCGAAGATCAACACGGGAAGCGCCAAGAGGACCACGAGGAACGTCCGCGTCCTCGGGTTCTCCAAGAGCGACAGTAGCCCGATGAGCAGCACCAGCCCAAGCACGCCGATCCCGACGAGTATGGTCAGCTTGAAAGCCCAACTCATGTCTCCCCCGGCTGCCATAGCGCAGTTCCCCCAATCTTATTGCTCGACCACGCTGCGTGGTCGCAGTTGGTACGGATTCATCCAGGGACTAGCCAATTGCACGGAAACGGAAATCGCGCAGGCGGCCATGGGAAGCCACGGCTGCGGGAAGCCCCAGAAATCGGCAAACAGCATGGCCAGCAACCCACAGACCGCCAAGGACCACAGGCTCAGCCGCGTGGAGCGGAGCGGGTCGGCCTGCCGCCACCAGCGGAGCAGGGCAAAGAGGGTGGCGAACGCCGCCAAGTGGTACTTCACGTTCGAAAGGGCGTCGGCGGCAAGCAACATCCGCGGCCGCTGGAAATGAAACGTATGGAGGCTGGAATCGGTAGGGAGGTCAACGGCCAGGAAGGCCGCCCCGCCAAACGCCACCAGCCCCACGCCCAGCCCCAACACCATGAAGATGAAGCGCCGCAACATCACGTCGCCCCGGCTCCCTTCCCAGAACTTGGCCGGAACCAGGACCGCCCAAGTCCCGGCGACGCTCACCAACACCAGCCACATGTACTGCGTCCACCAGGTGGAGGCCCACAACTCCGGACTGCCGCCGTTGGAGCGGAATCCGTAGAGCACCAGCACCACGAGGGCCATCGTCGCGGCGACCACGCCCCCGCCCACAAGCGAGCCGATCAGCTCGGTTGCCCGCTCCCGCGGCGACTTCAACACCAGGGCCTCCAGGGCCAGCTCCCGCCGGGCGGCACGCCGGTGACGCCACTTGGGGTTCCGCTCGGGGGCAAACGTTTGGGGCTGCGCCGCAGCGGCCGGAGCGGGACTTGCCGGTTGCGGGGCAGCGGCCGCACTAGGCGCGGGCTGCGGCGGTGAGACCGGCAGGCCCGTCGTTTGCGGATGCCTCGCCTGATGCGCCAGCACGACCGCGCGGATCGTGAAGTAGCACGCATAGGCCAGAAGCAGCATCCCTGCTAACGGGAACAGCCCCGGCGCGCTCACCACCAGCATAACCCCGACGACGGCCAGGAGAACGATCTTGGTGGGCGTATTGAGCGGCGAGGCGTTCCACGCATCGTAGCCGCGTCGCCAGACTTGGCGCGCCGCCCGGAAGACGGGCTCCTGCTCGATGTTTCCCACGCCGTCGGCCAGAGATCGCGCGAAGCCCCACTTCTGCGAGGCAGCCGGCTCCTTGTCCTGCCCTCCCGCGGCCGAAGGGAGCGGGCCGAAGTGCGTTTTCGACTCCGCCGGCTGCGGCAGTGCGGCGAGCATCTCAGCGACCGAGGCGAACCGCTTGGCGGGGTCCTTCTCCAGCGCCCGGGCGACCACGCCGCGGAACGGCTCCGCCAGCATGGAGACGTCGGGGGGGGTCGTGAGGTGCTTCATCAGCACCTCGCCCACGCTCTCCCCCTCGAACGGAACGCGGCCGGTGAGAATCTCGTAGAGGATGATCCCCAGGGCATAGACGTCGATCTCCTTGCCGTAGCGCCCGTTGGCGATCTCGGGGGCCATGTAGTGGACGGTCCCGACGCTCTCGGTCTGCCCGCTCCGCCGGCTGCACGAGATGAACTTCGACAGTCCGTAGTCGCCGAGCTTGACCATGCCCTCGTCGCAGAAGATGTTGCCCGGCTTCAGATCGCGGTGGACGATCCCGTGGTCGTGCAGACAGGCGACGCCGGCCGCGATGCCGAAGAACCAGGAAACGGCCTGCTCCCGCGGCAACCCCGAGGGATGGGCGGCGATCACCTCTTCCAGGCACTGGCCGGTCACGAACTCCATGACCACCCAGTTGTCGCCGTGGTCGTCGCGGCGGATATCGTAGATCGCAAGGAGGTTGGGGTGTTTCAGATTGAGGCAGTGCCGGATGCCGCGGAGCTCGACGTCGAGATTGCGGCGGATCAGCTTCAGGGCCACATCTTTGCCCCCGTCGCTGACGGCGTAGTAGACTTCCCCGAACCCCCCGTGCCCGACACCCCGCTTGATCGTAAACCCCTCCAGAGGCTGGGATCCGCTGGGGTAGGTGAATCGAGCCCCTGGGGCCGCAGCCTGCGCGCCGCCGGCCTCGGTGGGACGAAAATTCGCGGCATTCCGACCGTTGGGTTCCACGGCGACCACCGGTTGTGTCATGAGTTGGAGTCCTGTCGGCCCGCCATGGCCGCAAGAGCCGCAGCGAGCCGTCAACTTTGCCATTGTAACACGAACGAGTCTTCTTTCCCCCTCTCCGCCGGCCGAAGGCCCCCAAGGGAGGCACAGTCGCTTACAGCGGTTCCAGGCTCAGCGAAAAATGGGCCCCCACCACGCGGGAATCCCGCTTCACCGGCCCGCACTCCCGGCAGCGGGCGCCGTCGATCTCCAACGGCCCCGCCGACCGCAAGTACAACTCCCCTTCACGTCGGTACAAGACCACCTCGCCGGGCCAGTCCCGGCATACCACGTGGCTGTACGCCTTGGGCCCCAAGACACACGAATCGGCCATCAGGATCACCGCGTCCACCGTAGGCTCCGTGCGATGATGGCTGAGGAAATCGAGCCGGGCCGTGGCGCTGAGGGCGTGCGGCCGCCGGAACGCCAGGCGCACCGACTGCCCCAACTGGATCCTAGCGCCGTCGGCCAATAGGGCCACCTGCTCCACGCGGCGGCCCTCGACCCGCACCTCGCGAAACGCCTCGATCAGGTATCCTTCCCCGTCCCGCCGGATGCGGGCATGGCGGCCGGAGACGTCCCCAAGGATCGGAACGTCCACTTTTCCGGAGGCCACCGGCTGCCCCAAGACCACGTCGTCCCCAAGGCAAATCCAGTAGCCCCCGATGCCGTCCACCCACAACAGGAACCTGTCGTCGCCGGGTCCAAGGGATCGGTTCATGGGACTGGCTTTCCGGGAATCGGAGGCGAACCAGATCATTCTGCCACACCGTCGGTTTGCGGGCCAAGGGCCGAGCGGGCAGGGCCTATGGGGGCCCGGTCCGTCGACCGTGGAGGAGCATCGGTTGCCGGCGTTCCTATTTGCCTTCTATTTGCCTTTTGCCAGGGACTTGACCTCCGGTTGGCCCTTCTCCTTGGCGAAGTGCTCGCTGATCTGCTCGAGGATGTTCCCGGGGGCCGGTTGGCTGACCGGGATTTCGCCCTGGTAGTAGCCCTCGGAGCTCACCAGGCGCTCGGCCACTTGGAGCCGGGTCTCTAGGTCGCCGACCAGCTCCTTGACGCGGCTGAGATGGCTGTCGTCGAAGTTGTAGTTGCTGGTCGTTTGGGCCGCCGCGATCATCTGCCGGCGGGCCTCCAGGTTCTCCACCTCGACGAGCAACTGCCGCCGGGCGTCGAGCATTCCCTTGAGCTTCAGTTGGGCCGCTTCCAGGCTCTTCTGCCGGGCACGCAGCGTTTCCTTCCAACTGTTCGCCGTGGCCTCGGTCGTGGTGAACCGCGCGAAGCGGGTCGCCAGATCCGCCCGCACCTGCTCCGCGTTGTACGTGCGGCCCGCGTACTCGAACGACTGCTTGCCCGACTTCGCGTCGGCGTGCAGCTTCAGCATCTCCTGCTTCTCCTTGGCCAACCGGGCCTCGGTATCGGCAATCTGCTTTTGCAGCTTCTCGACCTCCACCTCCTCCTTGGCGATTGCATGGACGTTCTTGCGGACTTCCGGTTCCAGGTCTTTGATCATTCGGCGTGCCCGTCCGATCTCGAACTCCACCGGCACGCTGCTCTTGACGGAGTCCTTCATCCACCCGACCGACGTGCGGACGTAGCTGACCGCATCGCGGCCCAAGAACAGCAGTCCAACGAGGACCACTACCACACCACCAAGCACCAGTCTCTTAATCATACCCAGTCTCCTTTTTGTCAGGGGGCCCTGATCCAAATGGTTCTGACTGCTCGACCGGTGGCGTCGGCCGGCCGTGACGCCACCCTGGGGCGCTATTCGCCGGTGCCGAAAGGATCTTGGGACAGGCCAACGAGTTCGGGACGCCGATTTACTCTCGGCCACCCGCCCGGTATGTTGACCGGTCAT
Organism: uncultured Planctomycetaceae bacterium; assembly: GCA_964354135.1. GTDB lineage: Bacteria > Planctomycetota > Planctomycetia > Pirellulales > Thermoguttaceae > CAYGZA01. The sequence continues at coordinate 3,005 of CAYGZA010000114.1, read as the reverse complement.
GCCCTATTCGGTTGAAGAGCTTGTCCGACGGATTCACGCATCCCCCACACGGCTGGTTTTAGCGGTAGCCGGCGGGGGCAGCCGGGCAATTCCCCAGTTGATGGAAGTGCCGGGGGCATCGCGGACCGTCCTGGAGGCGTGCGTCCCCTACTCTGAGGGGGCGATGACCGAGTGGCTGGGCGGCCGGCCCGATCAGTTCTTCTGTGCCGAGCCCACAGCCCGGGCGATGGCCATGGCTGCGTTCCTTCGCGCGTGCCGCTTCTACGCGGAAAAGGGGTCAGAACTCTTTTTAGAGAAAGAGAAAAGAGTTCTGACCCCTTTTCCACTGGCCGGCGTGGCCTGCACGGCGAGCCTAGCCACGGACCGGCCGAAGCGCGGACCGCACCGGGCCCACGTGGCGATCCAGACTGCCGCGATGACCGTCAGCCAGTCGGTGGAGCTGCAAAAGGGGCGCCGCGGCCGGGCGGAAGAAGAACAGCTCGTCGCCTGCCTGGTGCTCAATGCCGTGGCCGAAGCCTGCGGCCTGGAGGAACGACTCACTCCGCCGCTCCTGGCAGAGGAACGGTTCGACGAGCGGAGAGTGGTTGCCCCGACATCGTGGCAGGACCTGCTTGCCGGTCGCGTGAACGTGGTGCGGCAAGGAGGTGCGGCGGTGTCGCCCGAAGGCCATGCCCGGGCGGTCTTCCCCGGCGCGTTCCACCCGATTCACGCCGGGCATCGCGGCATGGCCCGGATTGCTTCCGAGCGTCTGGGCGTGCCGGTCGAGTTCGAGATCTCGATCCTGAACGTGGACAAGCCGCCGCTGGACTATCTGGAGATTGAGCGGCGAACGGCCCAGTTCAGCCACGACCAGACCGTGTGGCTCACCCGGGCGGCCACGTTTGAGGAGAAGTCGCGGCTTTTCCAGGGGGCGACGTTCGTCGTTGGTGCCGACACCCTGCGCCGCATCGCCGATCCCTGTTACTACGGCAGCGACGCGGCCGCCTGCCAAAAGGCGATCGAGCGGATTGTCGCCCGGGGCTGCCGGTTCCTCGTCTTCGGCCGCCGGGAGGAAAGCGGCTTCGTGGGGCTCTCGGACCTCGATCTGCCGCCCGGACTCCGCGCGGTCTGCCAGGAAATCCCCTCCTCCGAGTTTCGCGAAGACATCTCCTCGACCGAGATCCGCCGGTCGAGCGTTTTCTAAACGCAAGTACAAGGACGATAACTTACGCCATTCCCCATTGTAGGGCCGGCGTGGAAAGCTGTAGCGTAGGCGGAAAGTCTTGCGGTCAGGCCTTCTCTGCCTGCTGCGTTGGGTTTGTCGAAACGAGCGCAAGTGTGCGACTGGCCGGCAGTAGTGTCTCGCGGCAGATCTTTCACGAGTCGCCGGGGCGGCGTCCGAGATTGTTGTTGTGATTGGAACGTAGGACGTTTCGGCAAACGTGCGTAGACGAGACAAGGAGAAGCGATGGTCAAGATTTGCCGCCGAAGTGTCGTCCCGCCCAAGGTCCGGGCGACGCTTTACCTGCCCGTAGACCTGCTCGAGGAAGCCCGCGACGCCGCCGTCTTCCTGGCCGGCTATCCCGCGCGGCTGACGCTCACCAAGCTCGTGGAAAACGCCTTCCGCGTCGAGCTCCGCCGCCTGAAGCAACAGTACAACGGCGGCCAGGCCTTCCCCCAGCGCCACGAGAACCTCAAGGGCGGCCGTCCCATCGCCGCATAGGTGCGCCCATGCAATCGGTCAAGTCGCAACCCGCCAAGACGGCCGAGTGGGAAAGGCTGCGCCGCGAGCTGCTGCGGAGGATCGTCGAGATCGAGGCCCAGCGCCGGGCCGCCCGCAGCCTGGCTCTGAAGTGAGGTCACCCCCGGCGTGAAATCCCTCTTGGGTCTGGCGATCGCGCTGGCTGCGGCGGCCGCGGCGCTGGGGCAAGGCGTTCCGCCGCCAACGTATCCGCCCTGGCAGCGGAATCCTGCCGGTGCGGCCGCGCTCTGGCAGACCACTCCCCATTCGGCGGTGGTCCGCGTGATCGTCCCGAATCGCGACGGCACCTCGATGGGCTCGGGAGCCCTGGTGGCGGTCGGTCAGAGCCACGGCCTCGTGGTGACCAATTGGCACGTAGTCCGCGACGCAGCCGGCCCCATTGTCGTCGCTTTCCCCGACGGCTTTCGCAGCGGGGCGACGCTGCTGAAGACCGACCGCGACTGGGACCTGGCGGCGCTGGGGATTTGGCGGCCCAATGCGGAGCCGATCCCCCTGGCCACGGCGCCGCCGCGGCCCGGCGAGCCGCTGACCATCGCCGGCTACGGCAGCGGGGCGTATCGCACGATCACCGGACGCTGCACCCAGTATGTTTCGCCGGGGTGGAGCCAGCCGTTCGAGATGGTCGAGTTGTCGGCACCGGCCCGAAACGGCGATTCGGGGGGACCGATCTTCAACAGCCGCGGGGAGCTGGCCGGTGTCCTGTTCGGCTCCGCGGCCGGGGAAACCACCGGGAGCTACTGCGGGCGGGTGCGATGGTTTCTGACCTCGGCGATGAGCGATTTCCAGCGACTCCAGCCCGCGGGAGTGCTCCTGGCACAGCAAACCGGGGTGGAGTCCCGGACTCCGCCGGCCCAGAAGCAGGTGGCCCCGGTTGCGTTGGCCTCGTTGCCGGCCGCACAGAACCCGGCCATCGGGAGAACCGTTTCGCAGGCCGTTCCGCTGCCCAGTGAGCCGACGGCGCCGGGCTTGCCATCGACTGCCCCGGAAACCCGGGTTCCGGCGGCCGTTCCAGGCCCCGTGCCGGAGACAACTCCGCCGAACGGTGGGGAGGTCGGACTTTGGGACCAGGTCAAGGAGGTCTTGGCGGTCATCGGGGCGGTGGCGATCCTTTTTCACACCTTGCGCCTCTTGGTGACGGCCAACGAGCCGGCGGGGCCGGCCAAGCGCCGGCCAGACAAAACGGGACAGGTCTAATTATTGCCGAGGCGAGGGAGGAATGATACCATGTTCGGGTGCCAAGAACCGCAAGAATTGCTCCCGGAGG
>CAYGZA010000113.1:2096-17224 GCA_964354135.1 uncultured Planctomycetaceae bacterium | reverse complement strand
CCGGCTGGGCTTCGGCAAGGAGCTTGTGGCCGCCAAGCCGGTGCTTAAAGCGAAGTTGGGGGCGCTGGAGGCGGAGGCGAAGTAAGACAAGGTCGAATGTCGAAGGACAAATGACGAAGGAATGTCGAATGACGAAGCACGAAACGGCGAGCGGCAGGCCCCCTTCTTCGGGCTTCGTGCTTCGTCATTCCTTCGACATTTGACTTTCGTCATTAGTCATTTGGATTTGACGGGAGAATCAACATGGCCGAGAAAGTCGGCGTTTACGTTTGTCACTGCGGGAGCAACATCGCCGGGACGGTGGACGTCGAGGAGGTCGCCCGGTGGGCCGGCGCGAACCTCAAGGACGTGGCCGTCTCGCGGGACTACAAGTTTATGTGCTCCTCGCTGGGGCAACAGATGATCGAGGACGACATCAAGAAGGAGGGCCTCAGCCGGGTCGTGGTTGCCGCTTGCTCGCCGCACCTGCACGAGAAGACCTTCCGCCGGGCGTGCCAGAACGCCGGCATGAATCCTTATCTCTTCCACATGTGCAACGTTCGCGAGCACGTCTCCTGGGTCACCAAGGACAAGGCCGCGGCGACCGAAAAGGTCAAGGCCCTGGTCTCGGCCGCGGTTCGGCGGGTCGTCGAGCAGCAACCGCTGGAGCCGATGTACGTCAAGGTCAAGCCCGCCACGCTGGTCGTGGGCGGCGGCATCGCCGGCTTGCAGGCCACGCTCGAATTGGCCGACGCCGGCCACCACGTCTACCTGGTTGAGCGCGAGCCGAGCATCGGCGGCCACATGGCCCAGTTCGACAAGACCTTCCCCACGCTCGATTGCTCGGCCTGCATTCTCACGCCCAAGATGTCCGAAGTGGGCCAGCACGAAAACGTCACCATGCTGACCTACGCGGAACTGGAAGAAGTGAGCGGCTCGGTGGGCAACTTCAAGGTGAAGGTCCGCAAGAAGGCCCGCTTCGTCAACGACGCGGCCTGCACCGGCTGCGGCATCTGCATCGAGAAGTGCCCGAGCAAAGTGCCCGACACCGGCTTCGAGGTCGGCATGGGGCTCCGCAAGTCCATCTACACGCCCTTTCCCCAAGCGGTCCCCCGGACGCCGGTGATCGACACCGGCTCGTGCATCTACTTCCAGCGGCAGAAGTGCCGCGTTTGCGAGAAAACGTGCCCCACCGGCGCGATCGACTTCGATCAGGCGGACCAGGTTGTCGACCTGGAAGTCGGCAACATCGTCATCGCGACCGGCTGGAAGCTCTTCGACTGCAAGCGCATTCCACAGTACGGCTACGGGCGGCTCGCGAACGTCTACACGAACATGGAGTTCGAGCGGCTCTGCAATGCGGCCGGGCCCACCAACGGCAAGATCGTGCTGCGCGACGGGAAGACCGAGCCGGAATCGGTGGCGATCGTCCACTGCGTCGGCAGCCGCGACGCACACCACAACGAGTACTGCTCGAGCGTCTGCTGCATGGCAGCGCTGAAGTTCGGGCACCTGGTGCTGGAAAAGACCGGCGCCAAGGTCTATGCCTTCTACATCGACATGCGGACCAACTTCAAGGGATACGAGGAGTTCTACCAGCGGCTCTTGGAGGAAGGGATGATCTTCGTCCGCGGCAAGGTGGCCGAAGTGACCGACGCCGGGCGGCAGCCTTCCGAGGAAGGAAAGCTCATCGTCCAGGTCGAGGACACGCTGGTCGGCCGCCAGCGCCGCATCCCGGTGGACATGGTGATTCTCATGGGCGCCCTGGAGCCGCAGGCCGATGCCAAGGAAACGGGCCTGAAGTGCGGCATCTCGTGCGGCACGGCCGGCTGGTACACCGAGCGCCACCCCAAGCTCGATCCGGTCGCCACGATGACCGACGGCGTGTTCGTCGCCGGCGCCTGCCAAGGCCCCAAGGACATTCCCGCTTCCGTGGCCCAGGGAGCGGCGGCGGCTGCCCGCATTGCAGGAATGATCGCCAAGGGCACGGTGTTGATCGAGCCCATCGTGGCCTCGATCGACGAGGATCGCTGCTCCGGCTGCCGGGTGTGCAACAACTTGTGCCCCTTCAACGCCATCGAATACGACGCGGAAAAGCAAGCCAGCCGCGTGATCACGGCGTTGTGCAAGGGTTGCGGCACCTGCGTGAGCGCTTGCCCCGCCGGGGTGATCACCGGGGCCCACTTCACCGACGCTCAGATCTTCGCCGAGATCGAAGGGGCGCTGTGGGACGCGAGACTCCCCGCCCGCCCCCTACAGCCCGCCAAGGCCGAGGAGCCCCGCCCCGCCAAGCGAAAGCCCCAGCCTGTTCCTGCGTAACCCTCTGCCCAGGGCCGCCTTGGCGTCCTTGGTTTTTCTCGGGAGGATGTCGCTCTCATGAGTCAGGACACGTTTGAGCCGCGAATCATCGGTTTTCTGTGCAACTGGTGCTCGTACCGGGCGGCGGACCTGGCCGGCACGGCCCGCATCAAGCACGAGACCGCGCGATTGTACCCGCACGCACGCATTCTCCAAAACACTACCTGGAGTCTAGCCCTTTGAACGCTCCGCCTTCGCGAGAGCGAAGCCGGTTGCACCCAAATGATTCGGCCGCGCGTGGCTGGCCAACCTCCACGGTCCCGGCAGCGTGGGCGGACGAATCCGTCCGGCCAACGCACTTGCACGAAATACTCCCGGCAGGCTTCCTCCGTGGGAAACCTGTCCTCCAACTCCAAAACAGTCCGCGGGTAGTCTTCCATACCCGTAAACACTACATATTGGGCCAGGTGGAGTCAACTGGATGACCCTTACCGGTATACAGTGCCCCGTGGGGCGTGGTGCGGGGGCTATTGCGCTCGGCGAGTTTGCGTTTTGTGGCGATTGTGCGATCTGGGTTATCGGTGCGGGCCGGGGCGCGTCTGGGGGGCTGAAGTGCCGAAACAGTGTCGGCCGAGCCGTCGGAAAACTTCAGACTTTTTTCGATTCCATAACCTCTTGTGCGGACTTGACTAACGGCCAAGCAACCGGCGGTTGTTAAACTTTTCTGGTTGCCGAGCGGCGAAGAATTTGCCAGACTCTTTGAGAGAGACGCATCTCCGCTCCGCGGCAGAGAGTATCGAGGGCTGCCGGCGGAGCCGCAGGGAGCGTCGTGCCTTCGTCTTGCGCTGCTGACCGCAGGGTCGGCGAGGTGGAATCAACATGAGCAATCGCGCTTTCGTCCCGGTCTTGCTGCTGGTGGGTCTGTTGTATGCCGCGGGGGCGCAGGCCCAGGAATGTTGCTCGTCGCCGGTTGCCAAGGTCGTGGCGGCGCAGCCGGTGCAGGCGTATCGGCTGGCGTATCAGACCGTCTACGAGCCGCGGCAGGTGACGGCCTATCGTCTCGAATACGAGACGGCGTACGAAGAGCGGGAAGTGACCCGCTACGAGCCGGTTTGGGAGACCCAGGTCTACGAGCGCCGCTACCAGGTCGCGCACCGGGTGCCGGAGACGGCGGAGCGGGAAGAGCGCCGCACGGTCTGGCGGCAGGTCTGGGAAACGCAATACCGCGATGAGAGCTACGACCGCGTCAGCTACGCGGAAGAGACCGCGGAGCGCGAAGAGCGCTCCACCACCTGGCAGCAGGTCTGGGAGACCCAAGAGCGCGAGCAATACCGCACGGTCCTCCGCCCCGTGCAGCAGACGGTCGTTCACACGCAGTACATGCCGGTCCAGGAGCCGGTGACGACCTACCAGACCTATTACTCGGACCAGGGATCGTTCAGCGATCAGATCGTCATGCGCCAGCCGCCGATCTTCCGCAACCGGCTGGCCTGGATGCCGGCCACTACGGCGATGGACCCCGCGACCGGAGCGGCGGTTTACCAGCGCGCGGGATTGTATTGGGTGCCGCGCTACCGGACGGAAGTCGAGAAGGTGTATCATCCCAACCCGGTGCAGCAAACCGTGGCCCAGACCAGCTACGTGACCCGCATGGTGCCCCAGGAGGTGCCGGTGCAGGTGACCGGCTATCAGCAGGAGCAGATCCGCGAGCGGGTGCCGTACCAGGTGTGCCGCATGGTGCCGCAAGAGGTGGTCCGCAAGGTTCCCTACACGGTCCGCCGGCCGGTGGTGGAGCGGGTGGAGAACAAGGTCCCGTATCAGGTCTGCCGCATGGTGCCCGAGGAAGTGGTCGAGAAGATTCCGGTGACCACCTACAAGACCGTCTACGAAGACAAAGTGGAACAGAACCCGGTTCGCGTCTGCCGGATGGTGCCGGTCAAAGACACCGTCCGCGTTCCGTACACGGTCGAGAAGCGGGTGCCGGTGAGCTACACCTCCTACGTGCCGCGGGTGGTCTGCTATCAGGTGCCGGTGGATGCTTGCGGCCTGCCGGTCGCGTATCCGCCGGGGGGAGCGACTGCGCCGGCCACCAGCCCGGGCACGTTCAAGTCCGATGAACCGACGCCCGCGGCGCCCCGCAAGAAGACCGACGCCGCGGATCAAGCGCCGGCCCTTTCGTCCGATTCGATGCCCAGACCGGTGGACGCCGAGAAGGCGGCCGCGCCGGCCGAAGGCAAGGCGGCCGGCTCGCAGAAGGACCTCTCGCCGCGTCCCACCGGCCCGGAGCAGCCCAAGGCGGAGGCCAAGAAGAAGACGTAGCCGCCGGCCTCCGGCAGTTCGGTTTACGGGTCGAAGACGCCGGGGACGTGATGCTCCCGGCAGTCGGGGCTTTTCGCTGAGCGCCGGCCCGTTGCGGCAGGCTCGCTTTCCAGGCCCGATCAGGCGACGAACGGAATGACTAGCCCTTGCGACGACCGAGCCTCTCAGTCCCTCCAAGGCCGGCGCGTGGCGTTTGTGGGCAAGCTGGCCGGCATGTCCAAGAGGGACGCGGGGCAGCTCGTGCGGCAACACGGCGCCCTTGTGGTCGACAAGCCGGATCCGTCGGTACACCTGGTCGTGGTTGGAGAGGGGGAGTCGCCGCTGGCCGCGGGAATTGAGCCGGAGGAACTCTTCGATGAGGCGACGCGGCAGGCCGTCGAGCAGGGTTCCTTGGAGGTCATCCCGGAGACGCAGTTGTGGCAGCGGCTGGGGCTGGTCGACTTCCAGCAGGACATCCACCGGCTCTACACGCCGGCGATGCTCGCCGAGCTGCTCGGGGTCCCGATAGCGGTGATCCGCCGCTGGCATCGCCGCGGTCTGATCGTTCCCGTGCGCGAGGTGCGGCGGCTGCCCTACTTCGACGTCCAGGAGGTGGTCACGGCCCGGCGGCTGGCCCAGTTGTTGGCCGCGGGAATGAAGCCGGCGGCGATCGAGAAGAAGCTCGAGGCCCTGGCCCGGTACGTGCCCGGCGTGAGCAGGCCGCTGGCCCAGTTGTCGGTAATCATCGAGGGGAAAGAACTCCTGCTGCGGCAAGGGGACGGGCTGATCGAGCCGGGCGGGCAGTTGCGGTTCGATTATGCGTCGGTCGCGACTCAGCGGGCAGAGGCCCCCATCGAGGAGCAGCCGCCGGCCGCCGTGGTCCGCATGGCGCTGGCTGCGACCCGGCAGGAGCGGCAAGCAGCGCCGGTCTTGCCGGAGCAGTTGGGCCGACTGGCTGCGGAAATGGAGGAACAGGGCCAATTGGAGGAGGCAGCGGAAATGTACCGCGCGGCCATGGCCGCCGGCGGCCCCACCGCCGAATTCTGCTTCCAACTGGCTGAGCTGCTCTACCGCCAGGGTGATCTCGGCGGGGCCCGGGAGCGCTACTTCATGGCGATCGAGTTGGATGAGGACTATGTCGAGGCCCGGGCGAACCTCGGGTGCGTCCTGGCAGAGACGGGCCGGCGCGAGCTTGCCGTGGCAGCCTTGGAAGGGGCGCTGGCTTACCATCCCGACTACGCCGATGCGCATTACCACTTAGCGCGGGTGCTCGATGAGTTGGGCCGAGGCGGGGAAGCTGAGAAGCACTGGCGGGGATTCCTGGAACTGGCCCCGGAAAGTCCGTGGGCTGCGCAGGCGAGGAACCGGCTGGGCAGCGATGCGCCGGCGTGACCGCCCTCCCGTGATCTTGAAACCCCATTGGGAAACCCGTGCGGCCCGGAGGTGGGGGCTTGCAACGCGGCCCAGCCCGAGTATCTTGGGGGCTACAGCTCTTACCGCCCCACCATCCGGTTGGCTTGCGGGGGCGAAAGCCGATGCAGGAAATCCTCTTTCAATACGAACTCAAGCCGACGACCTGGGCTTATCTGTCGGCGCTCTTGACCCTTGGGATCTTTTTCAAGTTCCACCGCTTCTGGAGCGTGCGGAACCTGGATCTGCTGGGTCTGATCGCGTTCTCGCCCGGGCTGCTGTCGGTGTTTTACGGCCTGGAGAAGATCGAGCAAGGAGACGTGCAGACGGGCCAGGGGCTCACCCAGTTCGGCTACGCATGGCTGTTCGTCGTGGGGGGGTTGTTCGTTCTCCGGCTGTTCATGGATCCTGTGATGGTTCGCCGGCCGATGCTGGAGCCGAACCTCAACGCCAGCGGGCTGACGTTCACCGGGGCGGCGCTTTTGGTCTTTCTCGCGGCCAACGTGCTGGCCAACAAGCCGCCGGATCGGTTGGAGCACGTCCTGCCGACGCAGGAGACCGCCTTGGCGCGGAGCCCCGGCTACGCGCCTTTCCATCACTTGGCCACGTTCTGCAACACGATCTCGGAAGCAAGAGAGAAGGAGCGCGTTTATTGGGAGTATCCGCCCTCCTGGGCCCAGATCGCCGTCGCGCGGACCGTGGCCATCACCGCGATCCTGGCCTTGGTGTTCGGGATCGTGGCCGTCGGCTACCGCCATTTCGACAGCATCCAGATGGGCGTGGCGGCGGCCTCGCTGTACCTGTTGCTGCCGTACGCGGGCCAGATGACCGGGCGCATCGACCACGTGATCCCGGCGGCCCTCCTGGTTTGGGCGGTGGCCGCGTACCGGCGGCCTTTGCCGGCCGGGATCCTCTTGGGGCTGGCCGGCGGGCTGGTCTTCTACCCGCTCTTTCTCTTTCCCCTTTGGCTGGGCTTCTATTGGCGGCGGGGGCTGACCCGCTACCTGATCGGAACGGCCTTCTCGCTTGCGCTACTGCTGGTGCTCTTGATCTTCGTGTTTTCGGAGAACTTCGAGGCGTTTCGCGCCCAGTGGCGGCAGATGCTCGGCGGGACGCTCCTCTCGCAGGACTGCAGCTCCGGCTTCTGGCGCGACTACAGTTGGCGCGACTACGGCTGGGCGGTGCGGATCCCGGTGCTCGCAGTGTTTGCGGTGATTTGCGGGGGCCTCGGGCTGTGGCCTCCGCAGAAAAACCTCGGCACCCTCTTGAGCTGCTCGGCTGCGGTGATGCTGGGGAGCCAGTTTTGCATTGCCTATGAGGGCGGGCTGTTCATGGCCTGGTACCTGCCGCTCTTGGTGCTGACGATCCTCCGCCCGAACCTGGAGGATCGCGTGGCCTCCAGCGCGGTGATCGAAGGCCGGACGACCTGGGTTGCCCGGCTGCTCTACCGGCTGCGGAAGAAGTAGCCTGCGGAGGAAGAAACAGCCTGCGGGGGAAGCAGCCGGGCACAATCCCAGGGCTCACCCGCGGCGGGCGTCGATCGTATCCCGCTTCTTCTGGCCCGCGTACCAGGACTTCCAGGCGCCGACGTCGAAGTCGAAATTGACGCCCGTAAGCGCGACCAGCGCGTCGAGGACGGCCCGGTTGTTGACCGGCTGGTAGATCACTTTCGGGCCGCCACCGGCAGAAAGCCCCATGCCTCCCCCCCCGGGTCCTTGGCCGAAGCTCGCGCCGATCTGGCCGGGCTGGTTTCCGGGCAGCTTGGTCTTGTGGACCGTGATCAGGACGTCGATCAGCGAGCTGACGGCCGAAGGATCCCCCATCTCCTTCAGGCCCAGGGCCGCGCGGTTGATGACGGCGCTACTGCTTTTCTTGTTGCTGAGCTTGCCGACGTAGAAATCAACCACGGCGGGGTCCTTCTTTTTCTTCAGATGGTCCAAGCAGCTCAGCCGGACCTCCTCTACGGGGTCTTCGAGCGAGCAGGCGGCCAGGGCCTGGGTGGCATCGATGGTGCCCAGCCGCGCCAGGGCTTGAACCAGAAGAGCCCGCACCTCGGGGTTGGCGTGGTCCTGAAGCCGGGCCGCCAGCCCTTTGACCGCCAGGGGATCCTCGATTTCCAGGAGGCTCTTCCGGGCAATCTCTGCCCTGTCGCTTTGGAGCCAGCCCAGCCAGCGGTCGATCTTCTGCACCCATTGCTTCTCGACGGTGTCGACCTCCCGCCGCTCCTCGACAATGGCGATTTCCTGCGGGAGCCGCCAGCGGCCCTTGTAGTACTGGTATCCCCGCTTGGTCATCACTTCCTTCTGGGTCATCCATTTCCCGTCGACGAAGCTGTAGCCCAGGGCGCGGCGGGCCCGGACGTGCTCAGGGTCCAGCGCGATGACCCGCTCCAGGTGCGTCTTCCGCTGCGACAGGAGTGTCTGCTCGCGGCACCACTCGGCCAACTCCCATTGTCCCTCGACCGTGTCGGGGTAGCGGGAGCGGATCTTCTCGTATTCGATCTCGGCGGGCCGCTGGCGCACCACCTGCTTGACCTGGGCGCGGGCCAGGGTCACGAGGCTGCCGTTGGCGGTCTTGACGACGTAGTTCTCGCGCGGCAACTGGTCGGGGTTTTGCAGCTCGCCGACGATCCGGCCGCCTTGCGAAAGGAGGAACGTCTCGCCTTTCACCGGGCTTGACCAGGCCCCAATGACGGCGACGATTGCCGCGCAAACCGACCAGGCTCGCTTCACGGCCATCCCCTGTGCCAAGAGTGTCCCAAGAATGCGGGCGGCCCGCAGACTCCCGAGGTCCTTGGGCCTTCGGAAGTCCGTTTCCACCGAGAGAGTTCCGGTTGTGGGGGCCGACACTTTACTCTAGTATACGGACGATGCCGCCGGATCGGCAACCGAAATCCCCCCGGGGAGGCGAGTCCGGCAGGGGCCTTGGCGACCCGCCGGAGACGACCCCGATGAGCCAGGTATCCGACCAACATCGCGCTGAAGCTCCCCGAACGGTCTGCTGCGCGGTGATCACCGTCAGCGACACCCGGACCCTCCAGACCGACTCGGGCGGCCAGACGATCGTTGACCTCCTGGCTGCGGCCGGACACCAGGTCGTCCAACGGCTCATTGTTCGCGACGACCCGGAGCCCATGCGGGCCCTCCTCGAAGCGCTCCGCGACGATCCGACGGTCGACGCCATTCTCATGACCGGCGGGACCGGCCTGGGAAGCCGGGACAACACCTTCGAGACCGTCAGCGGCTTGCTCACTAAGCCGCTTCCGGGATACGGGGAGTTGTTCCGGATGCTCAGCTACCAGGAGATCGGGGCAGCCGCCATGCTCAGCCGGGCGACCGGGGGCCTGCTGGGGCGGAAGGTCCTGTTGACCATGCCCGGCTCTCGGGGGGGAGTCCGGCTTGCCATGGAGAAGCTGATCCTTCCCGAATTGGGGCATCTGATCCGGGAAGCCCGAAGGTAAACCAGCAGAATCCCCTCTTAATGGGGAGACGACACCGCGGAATTGCCCTGGAGTGATTCTCGGGCTTGGGTTACCTTGCAGCCAGGACTTTCTTGAGGACTTCGCAGACTTCCGAATTCTTTGAGACTTCGGAAGTCTTCAAGTCTGCGGTGAGGAGCCTGCGCGGCGCGCGGGCTCGGGCCGCTCGTAGCACGGAGGGGGTCATGTTCAAGCCGTTCCGTTTGCTGGTGTTGATCGGATTGGGCGTCGGCGCCTGGTATTTCTTCTCGAACTACCGGATTCAGGGCTGGGAGAAGATTTCCCTGGAGCCGCGCAAGGGCGGCTCGGCCGGGGCAGGACCGGCGCGAGCGGCGGGGGCGTCGGCGCTCCCCTCGTCGTCGCAGAAAACCGTCCGCATCGCCGCGGCCAATTTCGCCCCGCTCGATAACGCCAAGCTGAGCAAGCAGCAGGTGCTCGGCTCCCTGGTGCAGATCGTCCGGCGGTTCGACGTGGTGGCCCTTCAGGACGTCCAGGCCCGGGACCAATCGCTCTTGGTCCGCCTGGTGGAGCAGGTGAACGCCCAGGGGCGGCACTACGATTTCGCCGTCCCGCCGCACGTGGGCCGCGAGGTCGTGCAGCAATACGCGGCGTATCTGTTCGACGGCGACACCGTCCAGATCGACCGGAGCACCGTGACCTCCGTGGAGAACCGCTCGGGGCGGTTCCGCTATCCGCCCCTGGTGGCGTCGTTTCGGGCCCGGGGGCCCGCGGAAGGCGAGGCATTCACCTTCACGCTGATTAGCGTGCAGACGCCCTCCGACCGGGTTGACGTGGAGCTGGAATTGTTGGCCAAGGTGTTCCGCGCGGTCCGCGACGACGGGCGGAACGAGGACGACATTATCCTGCTCGGCACCCTGGGCGTCGACGACGCGCAGCTCGGCCCGCTCCGGCAATTGCCGAATCTCACTTGCGCTGTCTCCGGCACTCCGACCACGACGCGGGGGAGCCGACAGGTCGACAACATCCTTTTCGATCGCCGCGCGACGGTTGAGTTCACCTATCGCTCGGGCGTGCTGGACCTGATGCGGGAACTCAACCTCACGCTGCTCGAAGCGGTCGACGTCTCCGACCACCTGCCGGTTTGGGCCGAGTTCAGCGCGTTTGAAGGAGGAGAGGCGGGCCACGTGGCGGGCGGGCGGTAGGCGTCTGGCCGCAAACGCCGCAACGCCCCCGATCCATCGAGGCACGGCTTCCGCGAACTTCCGGCACACGGTGACGAGGGACCCGATGGAGCTTTCCGATCGCTTCTGCGACGCGTTGGTCTACGCCGCCAGGCTGCACCGCACGCAGAAGCGCAAGCTCTCCGGCGCACCCTATCTTTCACACCTGCTTCGAGTCGCCGGGATCGCTTTGGAATACGGCGCCGACGAAGACGAGGCGATCGCTGCGCTACTGCACGACGCGGTGGAAGACCAAGGCGGGACGCGAACTCTGGAAGAGATCCGCGGCCGCTTCGGCCCGCGGGTGGCGGAGATCGTCGCGGGCTGCTCCGACACGGCCGAGTGGCCCAAGCCGCCGTGGCGCGAGCGCAAAGAGGGGTATCTGGCCCGTTTGCGGGAAGCCTCGCCCTCGATTCGCCTGGTCTCAGCCTGCGACAAGCTGGACAACGTCCGCTCGCTCGTGTCCGGCTATTACGCGCGGGGAGAATCGCTTTGGGGGCAATTCAAGGGAGGGCGCGACGGCACTCTCTGGTACCACCGCAGCGTGGTCGAGGTTCTGAAACGGGCCGGGGCCGATCCGCTGGTCGAGGAACTCCAGCGCACGGTGGCACAATTGGAGCAGCTCCTTGGCGCGCGGCCCAAAAACCCGTCTTGAAATCTGGCCACCGGCTCTCTATGGTGGATTCTGACTGAAGGGTATCCATAGAGCCGTCAAGGCATCCAAAGAGCCCGTCACCGGAAAGGACTCCGGCGGCGGGCTCTTTTTTCTCCCCGTTCCGGCTTCGTGCTCTCCGTGCCCCCGTGGTGAATCCATTATAGCCGAGGCCACGATGCTCGACCCCGTGCTCGTCGATACCATCCGCCGGCTCTTGGCCGAAAGGAAATGGAGCATGCGGAAGATCGCCCGGACGACGGGCGTTAGCCGCGGCACGGTGGGGGCGATCGCGCACGGGAAGCGGCGCGACCGGGACGCCCGGTCCCGGGAAGACGACGGCCTTGGCCAGCCGCCTTCCGGGCCGCTGCGGCGATGCGCGGGCTGCGGCGGACTGGTGCAAATGCCCTGCCGGCTGTGCCGCGTGCGGGCGCGGACCGCGTCGCCGCGGTGGAAGCGGCCCCCGGCCCGGCGCGAGGAGCCCCTGCGGCTCGAATTGGCCGGCGAGCATCGCCTGCGTTACGAGGAGGTCCGTGCCCGGCGGCTGCGGGAAGGACCGCCGGAGGAGGAGCGGCAAGAATCGCTGCCGTAGCGGTGCGACGAGAATGAGCCCACGGGGCGCAGCCCGTGGGCTTTGGTGGGGGTGCAGCCCGTGGGCTTTGGCTGGGAAAACGCATCATGACAACTCAGAACGGCCTGCACCTGGCGCGGTACGGCGAGGTCCGCAGCCGGATCGCGGACAGCGAGCTCTTGTTGTTCCGCCGCCGGAGCGTGGTCTCGATCGCCGGGCGGGGGCTTCACACTCATGCCGCCAAGGCCGCCTGGTGGGACGAGGACCTCTTCTGCCTGGAGATCCGGCAACTGGTCGGGGGCCGGGCCGTGACGCTTTCCAGCCAAGTGGAGCGCCATCCCGGGCGGATCGACGTCTACGAAGTCAACCCCGACAACCGCTGGCCGGAATACGACCGCAAGGGGGCGGTGCGGTTCATGCGCCGCCTGACCGGGTGCGACTACGGGTACCGCGGTTTGGTTACCACCGCGCTTTTGCACTTGCCGGTGGTCCGCTGGTTCGTCCGCGCCGACCTGGATGACCGCGCGCGGGACCGAAGGCCGCCGTTTTGCAGCCATGCCTGCGTCATGGCCGACCGGCGCGGCGGCGGCATCGACCCGGTGCCCCATCTGGCCGATCGCTTCACCGAGCCGGCGGACCTGGCACGAAGCCCGTTCTATCGCTACCGATTCACGCTGACGCCATGACCTCGTCCACGACTTGCCGTTTGCGGCGTGCTGCCGGCGGTCTTTCGGCCGCCGGCGGGTGGCTGCTCGTTTGGGCCGGCACGGTCCTGGCCCAGTGTGCCGACGGAAGCTGCCGGCCGGAAAACGCGCCCCATGCGGCCGTCGTTCGGATTGCGAACGCGGGGTCGGGGGGCACCTCGTACGGCTCGGGGACACTCGTCCAAAAGGGCGATGGCCGCGGGCTCGTGCTCTCTTGCGCCCATCTGTTCCGCCAAGGGACCGGTGAGGTGAGCGTCTTGTTTCGCGACGGTCGGCGGCACGCGGCCCGGGTGATGGCCATCGACGGCGCGTGGGACCTGGCGGCGGTCGAGATTGCCGAGCCCGCAGCGGCGCCGGCGACCATCGCCGAAACCCCGCCGCAGCCGGGCGACCTCTTGCAGAGCTGCGGGTTCGGCCCCGACGGCCGCTACGGGTGCAACCAGGGCCGTGCCTTGGGATACGCCCGAACCCTAGCAGGCACGACGCACGAGACGCTCACCCTCTCCGGCGCCGCACGCGAGGGAGACTCGGGCGGACCGGTGTTCAACGGACGCGGGGAACTGGTCGCGGTGGTCTGGGGTACGGACGGGCGGACCGTGGAAGGGACGTATTGCGGGCGGATCCGCAGGTTCCTGGCCGGGCTGCTCGCGCCGGGAAGGCGACCCGCGCCCTTGCGCCCGGTGCCGCCGGGGGCGTCGCCACCGGACACGGCGCCGCCCTTTGAGAGCCGGCCGCCGGGGTCGGGCAGCCTGCTGGAGGAAATCCGCGGCCGGTTGGAGAGCCAGGGGCAAGTGCTCGGCGAGCGGATCGGAAAGATCGAAGCGGCCGTGGGAGCAGAGAACCTGCGGACGTTGGTGCGGGAGGTGGCCGGCGGAATCGTCGGCGAAGCGGCCCCGGGGCTCTTGGAGAAGGTGTTACCGGTGGCGTTGGGAGCGCTAGGCTGGACGGCCCCGCCCTCGCTGGCCCTGATCCTCGGCATCCGGCTGGCGGCAGGAATCCTGAAGCGCCGGGCGGTGCGGCGGAAGCGGGATGCTGCGGGCCGCCCCGGCGCGGAGCGCGCCAAACCGGCGACCTACGACCAATACGCCAAACAACTGGCAGGGGTGTATGCCCTATCCGGCCGCAGCCCGGTCGCCGACGCCACGCTGGGCCGCGAGTACGATGAGGAACTTCGCCGCACCGAAGAGTCCAGCGACGCGGGCCTGGCCCGCTGGGCAAGGGGCCTGCGCGAGCGGGTCGCAAGGCGGTTTTATCGGATCCACAGCGAAGCGCCGCTGCCGGCGGAACCCCCAGGGGAAAGGCAGACGGAGGGCGGCAGGCAGTAAGCAAGAGGCAGAGGACGAGGAGTACTGGGCCCTCCGCAACGATACTACGGCGAGCCCCGGCACACGTTCGGCGCCGGGAAGTTCGGCCCCCCGGCCCGGATTCGGGAGTCTGACTTCAAACGACACGCGAGCAAGGGCACATAAGCCTGCTCATTCCACTGAAACCAGGAGGACTTCATCATGACCATCGCGGGACACGACACGTTCGAGGATGCCGTCACGCGGTTCCGCAACCGCTCGGTCCACACCTACGTCGGGCATTGCCTGCTGTTCCGCGGGCAGATTCTGCAGAACGGCGAGTTCGGCCAGCAGAGCGGCTGGGACACGGCGACCAACGACTTCATCAGAGAGCACCTGCTGCGGCTCGACCTCTTGCGCCGCAAGATCACCCACAACCCGCAGAAGATCGACATCAAGACCCTGGAGGAGCGGGCCCGCGACCTGAAGGTCACGCTGCCCGAGGAAATGAACGACAAGAGCCCGATGGGCGATGAGGTGTCGCGGCCGTCGGGGCGGGAATTCGATTTGCCCTACCTGCTGGACGGCTCCGATCCGAACATCCCCGCACTGAGCACGGTGGACTTGCGGAACGTCGACGCGCGGATGTTCGTCACCGCGTTGGACCAGCACATCGTGGAGGCGACGCGGTTGGACAGTCGCTTCGCCACGTACCGGATCACGCCGCGGGAGTCGCTGATGCTCTATGCCTCGCTGGGGGAGATGTTCGACATGTGCGAGTCGTTCGGCGGGGACTCCAACCGCGTGCCGATCCCGCACGGAGTCCGGCCGTCGGAAGAGCCTCGCGGGCCGGTCGCCAGCTCGAACCGCGAGCACCCCCAGCCGCCGAATCCCGCCGCGACGGGAAGCGGGAAAGCAACGTAGTCAAGACGAGGCGCCGAACCACCATGACGACCCATGATTGGATCACCCTGGGCGGGGTCTTGATTTCGGCGCTGGCGGCCTTGGTCCCATGGCTGGTTGCAGTCCATGCCAAGCTGGCGGTGATCGCCAGCCAGGTGGCCGCACTGTGCGAAAAGCTGGAGAAGCTGGCCGGCGCCCATCAGGAGCGGCTGGAGATGTGCATCCAGCACGAGTCCCGCCTGGGGGCCCACGAGGTCCAGATTGCCGATCTCGGCGACCGGCTGAGGGAGATCTAATAGCGTCAAGGCCCAATGACCAAGGCCCAATGACCAAGGCCCAATGACCAAGGCCCAATGACCAAGGCCCAATGA
>CAYGZA010000113.1:0-1996 GCA_964354135.1 uncultured Planctomycetaceae bacterium | reverse complement strand
CCAAGGCCCGGTCACCGACTGGTCATTGGTGCTTGGTCATTTCCTGAGGTGAGCCATGCAGATACGCGATCGCATCAAGGAGTTTCGGCGCGTGAGGGCGAGCCAGTTGCGGCCGCACCCCAAGAACTGGCGGCGCCACCCGCAGGCCCAGCACGACGCCCTGCGCGGCGTGTTGGCGGAGATCGGCTACGCCGACGCGCTCTTGGCCCGCGAGCTCCCCGACGGCTCGCTGGAGCTCGTCGACGGCCACCTCCGCGCGGAGATCACGCCGGATCAGGAAGTGCCCGTGCTCGTGCTGGATCTCGACGAGCGGGAGGCGGCCAAGCTCTTGGCCCTGCACGACCCGCTGGGCGAGCTGGCCGAATCGGACCAGAACGCGCTGGCCGATCTGCTCGCGCAGGTGGACACGGAGAACGAGGCGCTTCGGAAGTTCCTCGACGAGATGCTTGCCGCGCCGGAGCCGGTGCCGGAAGAGGAATCGGCCGGCCAGTCGACCCGCGAGGTGCCGATCCCGGACTCCTTCCAGGTCGTGATCGAGTGCCGCGACGAGGCGCACCAGAAGGAGGTTTTCGAGCGGCTGACGGCGGAGGGATTGCCGTGCCGGTTGCTTACGTTGTAGGGGCGAGGGACGAGGGATTAGGGTTCAGGGTTCAGGAGTCTCTGATCACTAGCCCCTAGCCCCTAACCTCCAGCCCCTGTCTGGAGAGACTTCATGCCCCTGGTTGACGTGACCGTCACTTGCCCGATCTACGATTCCTTCCGCGTCCAGCAGGTGGCGGGGATGTTCGACGTGCCGGTGCAAGAGCGGGCCACGGAGCGGTTCTCAGTCGAAATGCCGGAGCTGGGCGACGACTGGCGGATCGGGCTGATCGTCGGCCCCTCGGGAAGCGGCAAGAGCACGATCGCCGGACGGTTGTTCGGCGATCGAGTCTACAGGCGGCACCAGTGGCCGGAGGACAAGGCGGTGGTCGACTGCCTGGGCGAGCTGCCGATCAAGCAGGTCACGGGCCTGTTTACGGCCGTGGGCTTCAGCTCGCCGCCGAGCTGGATCAAGCCGTACCGCGTGCTGAGCACGGGGGAACAGTTCCGGTGCGACCTGGCCCGGGCACTGGCGGGGGCAATGACCAATGACCAAGAAACAATGACCAATGGCCAAGCACCAATGACCAATGACCAAGACTCTACGAACAAGGCTCCTTTGGTCATTGGTCCTTGGTCATTGGGGCTTCCCATTGTCGCCTTTGACGAGTTCACCAGCGTGGTGGACCGCAACGTGGCGCGGATCGCCTCGGCGGCGATCGCCAAGGGCATCCGCGGGGGCCGAATCCCCTGCCGCTTCGTGGCGGTGGCCTGCCACTACGACGTGACGCAGTGGCTCGCGCCGGATTGGATTATCGACATGGCCTCGTCGACGTTCGACCGGAGGTGCCTTCAGCGACCGCCGATCGAGCTTGAGGTCTTTCGTTGCCGGCGCGGTGCGTGGCGGCTGTTTGCGCGCCATCACTATTTGAGCGGGCGCCTGAGCCCGGCGGCACGGTGCTTCCTGGCGCTTTGGAAGGGCGTGCCGGTGGCATTCTGTGCGATGGTCGCGATGATCGGCCGCAAGGGACACTGGCGCGTGAGCCGGATCGTGACGCTCCCCGATTTCCAGGGGATCGGCATCGGCATGGCGGTGGCCGAGGCGGTGGCGGAGCTGCACCGAAGCGAGGGCTGCCGGGTGAGCGTCACCGCCAGCCATCCGGCCCTGATTGCCCATTGCCGGCGGTCGCCGCGGTGGCGGACGGTGAGCGTCAAGAAGACCGGATCGCGGAATGCGAGGGGCTTCGTGCGGGATTATCGCGGCTCCGGCGGCCGGGCGGTGGTGTCGTTTGAGTACAGGGACTAGGGGTCAGGGGCTAGGGGCTGGGGGCTAGGGATTGGAGTCTGGAGAACAAGCAACTAGCCCCTAACCCCTAACCCCAATACCGTTCAAATAGTCATAACCACCGACTCCATA
>CAYGZA010000112.1:0-17250 GCA_964354135.1 uncultured Planctomycetaceae bacterium | reverse complement strand
GTGAGGATAGCGCTCTAACCAACTGAGCTAGCCGCCCGAGTATTCTAAGTTGTGTCGCGTCAGCACTTTATGACGGGAACTCCCTCCTGCCGCATCCGCCGAAGACTCTCAGCCCACGAGCGCCTCCAACGGTCGCCGTTCAGGATACCACGGTCCCCCCGGCTTGGCTACTTGTCCATGCCGGCCGCGTCCAACGGTCCAACGTCCCACGGCACGGGGGACGCGCAGCGTTTGGCTGAGGATCAGCCCGTGTCGTCGCGGACGCTGAATTCGAGCTTCCAGCGGCGGCCCGTCTTGGTGCCGACGCACCAGAGCTCGAACATCCCCAACTCCGTCACCCGGGACTGGAACTTCACCGGCACGTAGTTTTCCTCGACGGCGTCGGCGGCGGGGAGCGTGGCCTCCAGCGAGTCGGTCTCGGCGAGCTCGTCTTCGCTCCAGTGCGTCACGAGGTCGCCGGGGCGGTCCTGCTTCCGGGTCGAGGAGCTGAAGAAGCGGAACACCGCCGGCTCGCCCACCACCAGGCCAATCTCATCGGAAGGGATGTCGGCTTCGGTCCCTTCCTCCATCCCGATGGGCACGACGCAAAGCGCCCGCAGCGGCCGCGTGGCTCCGGGCACGGCCAGGCCCGCCGTCTCGATGCCCACGTAGTATGCTCGGGCCGTGCCGCCGCGGATGCGGATCCCGCCGCGACGTTTGGCCCAACCGTAGTAGGCAGCACCGCGGGCGACGGCATGATCCAGGTCCGGGGTCCCCAGCAGGGATCGCGGCGGTTGGCCCTTGGGGCACCAACTGCCGAGCACCTCCAAGAGCCGCTGCCGCAGGGCCTCGGCCTTGAACACGCCGCCGTTGAAGAGCACGTGGGTCGGCTGCGCCGAGGCACCCGGCTCGGGCCCGTGCGACCGTAGGAAGGCCGCCAGGTGGCGCGTGACCGCGGTGTCCGACTCGAACGGCAGGCCGATCTCGTGGAAGCCGGAGACCCGCCGCCGCGCCGGCTTATCGGCAATCGCCGCGCGGGGAAAGAAGCCGTCGATCAGAAGCTCGGCCACTTCGTTCCGGTCCACCTCGACGGAGACGGAGCCGCCGATCAGCCGGCTGCCGCGGCCGAGGACCGCGATAGTGTGCTTGTCCGGGCCGCCGGGGGTCAGGAGGGCCTCTTTGGCCGCGCGGCAGGAATGCCAGAGGGCGACCGACTGCCACGGATCGAGCTTCACGCCCCGCTCGGCGAACCGTCCGGCGACCCAGTGGGCCAGGGCCAAGTCCATGTTGTCGCCGCCGACCAGCAGGTGGTTGCCGACGGCCATCCGCTCCAGCACCAAGTCCCCTTTCTCCGCGGTGACGCCGACGAGGGTCAGGTCGGTCGTCCCGCCGCCGAGGTCGCAGACCAGGAGCCTGTCGTCCAGGGTCAGGTGCCGCCGCCAACGCTTCCCAACGTCGGCCAGCCAGGCATAAACCGCCGCCTGCGGTTCTTCGAGAAGGACCATGTCCTCGGGCAGTCCCGCGGCCAGGGCCGCCTCACGAGTCAGCTCCCGGGCACTGGCGTCGAAGGAGGCCGGGACCGTAAGCACGACGAGCTGCTCGCAAGCCGGGGCCTCGGGAAAGGCCGTATCCCAGGCGCCGATCAGGTGCTCCAGGAATCGCCTCGACGCCTCCACGGGCGAGACCTTGGGGACGCCCGCGGGTGCGTTCCAGGGCAAGATCGCCTGCCGGCGGTCGACGCGGCTGTGGGCAAGCCAACTCTTCGCGGCACCCACCGTCCGGTCGGGGACCTCGGCCGCCTGCCGCCGGGCAAGCTCGCCCACCGCAAAGTCCCGGCCGGCGGCCCAGGGCAAATCGAAGGCCCCGCTGCCGGCTTCATGGGTGCCGGCGAGGTACAGGAACGAGGGCAGCAGCGTCCGCCCTTCGACCGTCCCCGCAGCCACCAGTTGCGGCACCGGCATGAGCGCCAACCGCGGCTCGGCTTCGTCCAGCGGGGTGTAGGCCAAAACGCTGTTGGTCGTTCCGAGATCGATTCCAATGACGTACTTTGCGCCCATGTCCTCTCGTTTGTAGGGACGTGTTTGGAGAGAGCTTTCAGCCATCAGCTTTCAGCCATCAGCTTTCAGCCATCAGCTATCAGCTATCAGCTATCAGCTATCAGCTATCGGCTATCGGCTATCGGCCACGGAACGCGCCCCCGTGGGTTGGGGAAGAGGTTCCATAACACGTTCCACGGTGGCCCCTTACGATCTGAAAGCTGATCGCTGACTGCTGAGAGCCGGTCCGTCAAGCACGCCAAGTGCATCTTCTGAGAACACCTTCCTACAGATCGGCCAGGATTCGTGCAATCCCCTCCGGAAAGCGGATTCCCGCCCGGTCGAGTGCGGCGGCAAATCCGGCGTCCGGCGACAAACACGGGTTGGCGTTGATTTCCAGGACCCAGGGCTTGCCCGCCGCATCGACGCGGAAATCGACCCGGGCGTACCCGCGAAGCCCAAACAGGTCCCAGCACTTCCGCGCCAGCCCGCGGAGCCGGTCCAGAAGCGGCTGGTCGGACGCGGGGAAGTCGAACCGGCGGGGCGTGTGCTGGAACTCGAACGAGGCCTCGTCCCATTTGGCCCGGCAGCCGACCAGCCGGGGCTTGTCGCTGGGGAAGGCCGAGAAGTCGATCTCTGCCGGGGGCAGGGCTTCCGGCCCTTCGCGGGCCGCCAGCAGTGAGAGGTTGAACTCCCGCCCTTCGATGTAGCGCTCCGCGAAACAGGGACGTTCCAAGCGGGCCGCCTGGGCAGCAAGCCGCGTCTGGAGAGCCGCTTTGTCCTCCGCCTGCACCAGGGCGTCTTCCTCCAGTCCAAAGGAAGCATGTTCGCACACGGCTTTGACCACGTAGCCGCAGTCCGGGCGAAATCCCTCGGCTGGTCGGTGGGGGGAGTCCGGCTCGTGGCGCCCGGAGTCGTGGCAGACCCAATCGGGGGTCGGCAAACCCGCGCCGCGGAGCCGCTGCTTGGCCAGGAGCTTGTGGTTGGTGAGGAAAAGGGCGTCCGTGGGGGCCCCGGTGTACGGAATGCCGATCACGTCCAGCACCGCCGGGACAAGATGTGCCAGGGCATCCGAGCCGCCGAGCGACTCAACGAGGTTGAAGACCACGTCCGGCCGCCGCTCCTCAAGCTGCCGGTGCGTCTGTTGCAGATCGAGGGTGCAGGGGATGCACTCCCAGGTGTGCCCAAGGACCTCCAGGGCCCGGGACACGGCCTCCGCTTGGACCAGCACGTCCCGATCGGCGGGAGAGTCGTCGGGCGATACCGCGTTGTGCAGGATCGCCACGTGCATGGTCAAGGACTCCCCACAGCCGCCAGTCCGGGCCGCGGCTTCTGCCCCGCCCGCTCCGTCGCCGACTGGACGATCCGCTCGATCAGCTTCACGTAGGGAATCCCCAGGGCCGTGCAGAGCATGGGGAGGTCGGAATGGAAGGGGTGGAGCCCGGCCAGCGGGTTCACCTCCAGGAAATGGGGCTGGCCGCGGGCGTCGGATCGCAGGTCGACGCGGCCGGCGTCGCGGCACCCCAGTGTCCGCCAGACGGCCAGGGCGAGTCCTTCCGCCCGGCGGACCTCCGGGTCCGAGTCGGCCGAGACCAGCCGGTACTCGACCAATTCCTCGCAGCGCTCCTTGTTGACGTAGGAATACGCCTCGGGCTCAGCACCGGGGTTGAGCACGATCTCCAAAGTGCCCAGCACCTCGGCCTTGGGACCGGTGCCCCAGAGGCCGACGGTCATCTCGCGGCCCGGCAAGTAGGTCTCTACCAGCACCGGCTGCCGGTAGCGCTCCAAGAGGTCCCGACAGACCCGCCGGAGCGATGCCGCGTCGCCGATCTTGGAGCCCGGCCCGATCCCCTTGCCCGTCCCCTCGGCCACGGGCTTGGCGAAAAGCGGGTAGCGCAGGTCCACGCCGTCCAGGTCCGCCGGCCGCTCGACCACCGCGAAATCGGGCGTGGGGATCCCGGCGTCGCGAACCACTGCCTTGGCCATCCCCTTGTGCAGAGAAAGGGACATCACCAGCGGGTCGGAGAACGTGTAAGGAACCTGGTATACGTCGAGGATGGCGGGGACCTGGGCCTCGCGGCCGATGCCGTAGAGCCCCTCGGCGATGTTGAACACCAGGTCCCAGCGGTCGCCCCGGGCCAGGCGCTCGACCAACCGCCAGGCATTGCCGATCCGGTCCGGCTCGTGGCCGAGGGTCCGCAGGGCGTCTTCGATGGCCTCGATCGTGTCGGGCCGGTCGAACTCCGCCGTCTCCTCCTCGCCGTAGCCGGCGGCAAGGTATTCCGCACGCAAATCGTAAGTCAAACCGATGTGCATCGGGAAAGAAATCCTCCGACCGGCTGATACTCCGGGAAAGCGGAATCTGGACGTTGCACCCACTGAGTACCGCGTACTCAATACTCAGTAGCCACCGGGTCCGGATAGCGAAACGTCTGGTTTTCGTAGTTTCGCAGCAGGAGGAAGTCGCCGTCTCGCCCGACGACGTAGTTCGGCTGGAGCGGGATCTTCCCGCCGCCGCCGGGGGCGTCGATCACGTACGTGGGCACGGCGTATCCCGTGGTGTGTCCGCGCAGTCCCTCGATGATCTCCAGCCCCTTCGCCACCGAGGTACGGAAATGGGCGGAGCCGGAGATCGGGTCGCACTGGTAGAGGTAGTATGGCCGGACCCGCATCAAGAGCAGCCGGTGGACCAGCTCCTTCATCGTCTCCACGCTGTCATTGACGCCCTTGAGGAGCACCGTCTGGGAGCCCAGCGGGATGCCCGCGTCCGCCAGGCGGCCGCAGGCGCAAGCGGCCTCGGGGGTGCATTCGTCGGGGTGCGTGAAGTGCAGGCTCATCCACAGGGGGTGGAACTTGCGGAGCACCCGGCAAAGCTGCGGCGTGATCCGCTGCGGCAGCACGGCCGGCATCTTGGTCCCCAGGCGGATGAATTCGACGTGCGGGATCTCCCGCACTCGGGTGAGAATCCAGTCCAGCCGCTCCTCAGTCAGGGCCAGCGGATCGCCGCCGGAGAGCAGCACGTCGCGGATGGTCGGGGTCTGCCGGATGTACTCGATCGCCTTCTCCAGACGTGCTTCCACGGGAAGGATCTCCCCGTGGCCGACCACCCGCGAGCGGGTACAGTAGCGGCAGTACGTGGAGCAGTAGTCCAAGACCAAGAGCAGCACGCGGTCGGGGTAACGGTGTACGAGCCCCGGCACCGGGCTGTGGTCGTCTTCCCCCAGGGGGTCGTCAGCCTCGCCCCGAGTCCGGCAGAACTCGCTGACCGTCGGCACCACGGTGCGGCGGAGCGGCTGATCCGGATCGTCCCGGGAAATGAGGCTCATGTAATAGGGGGTGATGCCCATCGGGAGCATCGAGCCGCCTTGGACGAGGGCCTCCCGCTCCCGATCGGTCAGGACCAGCATCGCCTCCAATTGGGCGAGGGTCCGGATGCGGTTGCGGGACTGCCATCGCCAGTCATTCCACTCTTGGTCCGTGGCGCGAGGGAAGAACGTCCTCCGGAAGGCGCGCGTTTGGGGAGTGCCACGGTAGCGGCGGACGAGGGGGGATGGGCAGGGGGAGAGAGGGATGGTTCGCCCGGCGGCCATGCGGCGAGAAGAGATCCGGCCGACAGGCGACAAGACAGATAAAACGGGACTACCTAGCGGGACATCGGAAGGCTCTTCCTCGATCGAAAGGGTTGCTGAGGGGGCGTCTCCACCGAACTTCATCATTGCAGAATCCTTCAAGTGTACCCACACGAGGTAGGCCGCCAGCGCGGGCCCTCTCGGGCAACGGTGAGCCGGAGCCGGCTCGGGGCGGGTACAGGGAGAACAGACGACTCCGTTACGCGGAAAGCGGGAGCCCCGGTGACCGGCCGTCCTGATCCGGCCACGCAATCCGGAGCCTGCCATTGCGATTGTGCCGTCGGCCCCCGCATTGTCACTCTTCTAAGAACGTCCTTTGACTGGTCCAACTCACTCTAGCTTCCGCGTACTTGCTATCTATTATCGTTTGTTTCAAACAAAGTCAATACGCCTATTCGTCAGATTCTGCAAAAGCCTCCAGATTTTTCACTCCTTCTTGTCTCTCCCCGCTCACCGAAGCCTCGCGCGTTCCCAGCCCGGCTCGGGGTTCTCCCGCTGCGGCCCTTCGCACCCAAGAAACAGCCGCGGGCAACCGACGCTCGGGGTCGATTGCCCGCGATTGGAAACACCGTTGCGGCCGAACCGTTCCTACAACGAATAGCCCTGGCGATACTCGGCCCGGATCACCGAGGCGACCTCCGGGGCATTCGTGGCCTTGAGGTTCTTGGCGTCCCACTCGATCTTCTTGCCCTCGCCGGGCTCAGCGGCGGCCCAGACGGCCAGATTGCCCAAGAGGATCGTCTCCACCAACGGGCCGGCGTAGTCCGGGAAGTTCGACATTGCCGGTGGGCCGCCCTTGATCGCCCGTACCCACTCCTCGAAGTGCCCCGGCGACTCCGGGAACTCGACCTTCGGCTCGGTGAGGCCCGAGGAGAGGTACGTACCCTTCTCGGCATAGTCCCCGGGGTTGTACATCTTCCCCTTCTCGCCGACGATCAAGCAGCCGCTGCCATCCATGGGCCGCTTCTTGCCGTTTTCATCCTCCGGGAGCAGTTCCTGATCCAGGAGGTCCCTGGAAGGCCGCTTCTTGCCGTCGTACCACCAGAAGACCAGACCCGGCCGTTTGTCGGTCGCCGGGAACTCAAACTTGATGATCGACCAGTTGGGGTAACTCTCCTTGTTGTGCCCGGAGGTGGTGGCCTGAACGGTGGTCGGGTTCCGAAGATCCAGGCCCATGAAGGGCATGTTCACCGTGTGGCAGGCCATGTCGCCCAGGGCCCCGGTCCCGAAATCCCACCAGCCGCGCCAACCGAACGGGTGATAACCTTTCCCGTAAGGCCGGAACGGGGCCGGCCCGAGCCACAACTCCCATTTCACGTTCTTGGGGACCGGTTCCTCCTTGGGACGCGGGATGCCCTGGTCCCAGATCGGGCGGTTCGTCCAGACGTGGACTTCCTTGACGGTCCCAACGACCCCTGCGCGCAACATGGCGGCCGCCTTCCGAAGCGGCGGGTAGGCCGTAAACTGGTTCCCCATCTGGGTGGCGACCTTCTTCTCGCGGGCCACCTCACCCATCGTGCGGGCCTCGTGGATCGTGTGGGTCAGCGGTTTCTGGACGAAGCAGTGTTTGCCCATCCTCATGGCCGTCACGGCCGCCACGGCATGGCAATGATCCGGCGTGCTGACGGTGACCGCGTCGATTTGCTTCTCCATTTCCTCGAGCATCTTGCGGAAGTCGAAGTACTTCTTGGCCTTGCCGAACCCGGCAGCGGCTCCGTTGAGCCGGTCCTCATCCACATCGCAGATGGCCACAACCTCGCCGAGGCGTCCCGCATCTCCCGAGTCGCTTTCTCCCTTTCCCTTCACTCCGACACAGGCGAAGGCGACTTTCTCGTTGGGAGACTGACTTACCGCGGGGCGCACGCCCCCGGCCACCCAAAAGCCGATCCCGGTGGCGGCGGTGGCTCGCAAGAATTGCCGTCGATTCGTTCGTTTGAGCATCACGTGGGCTCCTTTGGAGTTCGGATACCAGTTGCAGGAAGACTGCCGTCCCTCAAGGGAATCTGATCGTATACGATATCGTTTGCCAAAGCAGCCTGCAAGTTTCCAGCCGGCCGGGGCGAGGCCCCGTCGATGCGCGAGGCCCGTCGAAGCGCACCGATTGCATCCACTCTGGGGTATGGTAATCGGCACCAATTCGGTGGAGGGATGCTGGAGCAATCTGGCGGGTGCGTCACTGGGCGTTGAGGTGCGCTGGCAGCAAGCGAGGAGCCCTCTGTAATCTGCGAAGGATGCTAAGTATGGTGAAAGTGCGGGCTCCACGGGGTTTGCTTCCCGGTTGTTCGTTCGGTAGGCTAGTAGGTCTACGAAGAACGCTCGGTTCCAGGTGGATCGTCTTGGAGACGGAGACATAGGCTCATGAGACTGGCGAGACTTTGGACGATGGCGGCTGTGCTTTCATGGGCGGCCGCGGGAGCGATGGGGGAGTCGAAGCAGAAGCCGGCGGGCAAGTCCCGGCCCAGGGCCGCGAGGGTCGTCGCTGCGCCCCAGTTGGAGCCCGCTGCGGTCAAGGCCCTGGTGGCGCGAATCGAAGATCTGGACGGCACGGTCACCTACGGGGACCAGAAACAGATCATCGAGGTGGACATCTCCAACGGCCAGGCCACCGACGAGGACCTGAAGAGAATCGCCCTGCTCGGCAGCGTCGAGAAGCTGAAGCTCTTCGGCGGCGAGATCCACGACTCCGGCGTCAAGCACCTGACCAGCTTGAGGGAGCTGAAGGATCTGGACCTGCACAATACGGAGATCACCGAACGGGCCCTTGTGGACCTGGCCGCACTGCCCAACCTTCAGACCCTCGGCCTGCGACGGAGCACGCACCTGCGGGATTCCGCCCTGGCGCACATGAAGAAGATGCCAAAGCTGCAGAACCTGGGCCTCCTTTACAACGGGTTCACCGACGAGGGCCTGGTTTACCTCAAGGACCTGACCAACTTGCGGGCCCTGGACCTCCGCGGGAACGTCCAGATGGGCGATGCAGGTCTTGCCCACCTCAAGGGGCTGGTCAGTATGCGGGCCTTGAAGCTGCGTAACTTTTACCTCACCGACGCCGGGCTGGATCACCTTCTGGGGATGACCAAGCTCCGCTCGTTGGC
Organism: uncultured Planctomycetaceae bacterium; assembly: GCA_964354135.1. Classification (GTDB taxonomy): domain Bacteria; phylum Planctomycetota; class Planctomycetia; order Pirellulales; family Thermoguttaceae; genus CAYGZA01. The sequence goes on along the minus strand of CAYGZA010000112.1, from coordinate 8,511 downwards.
CATTGAGGATGCCTCTTCGATTACCAATGCCGGCGCGGCGAAGCTCGCGGCCTTCAAGGACCTGGAGGAACTCGACATCTTCCGCTGCTCCAAGGTCACCGACGAGGGCCTGAAGTCCCTTGCGGGGCTCACCAACCTCCGCCGGCTGAAGCTGCGCGGTCTGGCGATCGACGGCTCCGGGCTGGGAGCCCTGAAGGGGCTCAACCTCAAGGACCTCCTGGACCTCAGCGAGACCCTGACCAACGACGCCGGGCTGGCCCACGTGGCCAACTTCCGCGACCTGGAGCGCCTCGACCTCTGGCAAACCAAGATCACCGACGCCGGGCTGGCCCATCTGGAGGGGCTCACCAAGCTCCAGTGGCTCAGCCTCAAGGAGACGGCAATCACCGATCAGGGCTTGGTGCATCTCAAGGGGCTCGCCAACCTCACGAATCTCAATCTCGAAGGCACGAAAATCGCCGACGCCGGCTTGGAGCACCTCGCGGGTCTGACGAGCCTTAGGATCCTGAACGTCAACCTCACCAACGTAACTTCCGAGGGAAAACAGAAGCTCCGGCAGGTCCTGCCGAAGCTGAAGGTCCCCAAGTAGCACTACGGCGCCAAGGTCGGTTTCGCGAGAAAGGGCGGCCTATGAAGACCTACACCCGCACGGGAGATTTGGGAGAGACGGGGCTCTTTGCCGGCCCCCGCGTGGGAAAGGACATCCCACGCGTCGAGACCTACGGCACGGTCGACGAGCTCAACGCGGTGCTAGGATTGGCCCGCGCCGAGCCGCTTCCGGAGCCGGTCGATAGGATCCTGCGGCGGGTCCAAAACGAGCTGTTCGAGCTTGGCGCGGAACTGGCCACCCCAGACCCGGCGGCCCGCGGGACCCGGTGGATCGGACCGGGGCACGTCCGGGCTTTGGAGGAGGAAATCGACGCGTTGGAGGAAGGGCTTCCGCCGCTCGATCAGTTCGTCATTCCGGGGGGTGTGCGGGCCGCTGCGATGCTGCACCTGGGCCGTGCGGTGTGCCGCCGGGCGGAGCGCCGCTTGGTCGCGCTGATCCGCCGTGGCGACGAGCCGATTTCCCTGAGCCTGTTGGCCTATCTCAACCGCCTGGGGGACCTCTTGTTCGTGCTTGCCCGATTCGCCAGCGCCCAGTCCGGCCAGGCGGATGTGGTGTGGCGCAAGCCCTCGCCCGCTAATGATTGAGCGCCCCGTCCCGGTTGGCCCGGCGCCAGGAAATCCCTGCTTTCGATATAGTGCCACACCGCCTTTTGTGGGCGGCTGTGGTCTGCACCTGCTTGTAGCGAGATGCCCACTTTTGAGTCACGACGTGCGCCCTACTCGTGCAGACGTGGCGCGCCCGGTCTGACCTTTGGCGGCGAACCGGTCCCGTCGATTTCTTGTAACTGCTTCGCCCCGTAGTGGATTGGCTCGCTGGCGAGCGTCTCTGCCCGACGGATTGGCACGACGCTTGCTTTGCCTTCGTTCATGCTGTGATACTTGTCTGCCGGCGCACCCTGTCCGCCTGCTGAGGAGCAAATCGCCCGCCCCTCCAGGGTGCGCGGCAGCTTCTCCTGAAATCGTTCCTCAGTCCCGAGGAAGGGGTGCGGAATATGGGGGTACCCATGCGACACTCTTGGCTGGCGGCTGCGATCCTCGGCGTTTTGACCGCATCGCTTTGTCTTCGGGCGTCTTCGTGTTATGCGGTTGGCGACGAGAATCCCAAAGCGGCTCCGGCACCTGCCTCCGCTGGGGAACCCGCGGCCGCTCCCGCCCCGGAGGCCCCGAAGCTCGACACCGGCGACAACGCCTGGATGCTTACCAGCTCCGCCTTGGTCCTGATGATGACGGGCCCCGGGCTGGCCCTCTTCTATAGCGGCTTGGTCCGCAAGAAGAACGTCCTGAGCGTGATGATGCAGTGCGTCTTTCTGATGAGCCTCATGACCGTGATTTGGGCACTCTACGGATACACCCTGGCTTTCGGAAGTGACCCGAACGAGCCCACCAAGTGGATCGGCGACCTCCGCTACCTGTTCATGAGGAACGCCGAGGCCGTGTGGAAAGACGGCCAGCCGGACATCCCGCTTTATCCCGGGCTCACCGTGCCGGTGATGACCCACATGCTCTTCCAGCTCATGTTCTTCATCATCACGCCGGCCCTGATCTGCGGGGCGTTCGCGGAGCGGATGAAGTTCAGCACGATGGTGGTGTTCATGGTCCTTTGGGGCACCTTGGTCTACATCCCGCTGGCCCATTGGGTTTGGGGCGGCGGGCTCTTGGGCTACGGGTCGAAGCACGGCTTGTTGGGCGGGGCGCTCGATTTCGCCGGCGGGACGGTGGTCCACATCAGCTCGGGCGTCTCGGCCCTGGTCTGCGCGTTGTTGATCGGCAAGCGGATCGGCTTCCGGAGCGAGCCGATGCCGCCCCACAACCTCACCTATACCGCGATCGGCGCGACCATGCTCTGGGTCGGCTGGTTCGGCTTCAATGCCGGGAGTGCCTTGGCGGCCAACGGGCTGGCCGCCAGCGCGTTCTGCGCCACGCACTTCGCCGCGGCCGCGGCCGGACTGACCTGGGCAGGGGCCGAATGGGTCACCCGGGGCAAACCGACGGTCCTGGGCACTTGCTCGGGCGTGGTGGCCGGCCTGGTCTGCATCACGCCGGCTGCCGGCTACGTGACGCCCATGCCGGCCTTGTTGATGGGCGTGGCGGTCGGGTTGGTCTGTTTTTGGGCCTGCACGGCGCTGAAGTCGCGGTTCGGCTACGACGACGCCCTGGACGCCTTCGGCGTACATGGCGTCGGCGGCACGTTGGGGGCCCTGCTGACCGGAGTCTTCGCCACCCGGGCAACGGGAGCCACCTTCAGCATCGACAAGGGCGCTCGGCTCGGGCTGCTCGAAGGGGGAAAGCTCCTGGCCGCCCAGATCGCGGCCGTCGCGATCACCTGGATCTTGGCCGCCGCGGCCACCTTCATTATCTTGAAGGTGCTCGACGCAGTGATGGGACTGCGGGTTTCCCACGAGGACGAGATCCAGGGCCTCGACCTCAGCCAACACGGCGAAGAAGGATACATCTTCATCTGAGAATGATGTATGCGGAACGATGAATGATGAAGCAGGAAGAGGCGGCGTGCCACTGCTTGCCGGCAGGCTGGACAAGGTTCGCCGCAACCGTTAGGGTAAGAGAGTCCGTAGTAGCTGCCCGGGCCGCGGCTTCCGCAGGGCCGGGCGGCATTGGGTCAAGGAGTCCCCGCTGATGAAGAAGGTCGAAGCCGTCATCCGGCACTTCAAGCTGGAAGAGGTCAAGAACGCCCTGACCGAACAGCGGGTCCAGGGCATGACCGTCACCGAGGTCCGCGGTTTCGGCCGCCAGAAAGGGCACACGGAGATGTACCGCGGAACGGAGTACACGGTCGACTTCGTGCCCAAAATCAAGATCGAGGCCGTCGTGCGGGACGAGGACGTGGATCGCGTGGTCGACGCCATCGTCCGTTCCGCCCGCACCGGCCAGGTCGGTGACGGCAAGATCTTCGTCAGTGAACTGGCGCAAACCGTACGGATTCGCACCGGCGAGCTCAACCAAGACGCGATCTGACCGTGTCCCGGCTGCGTCCCGACGTTCTGGCTGCGAGGAATCGCCTGGCCGAAGGGCACGAGCGGCTCAAGCGACGGCACGAGGAGGGTTGCCCGGGCGTCGAGTTGTGTGCGGCGATAGCGGACCTGCGGGACGAGGTGGTTCTCCAGTTGTACGAAGCGGCCTTGGCCGGGCAGGAGCCGGCCGGGGCTGCACCGCTTCGCCGCCGGATCGCCCTGGTGGCCCACGGCGGCTACGGCCGCCGCGACCTGGCGCCCTGCTCCGACGTAGACCTGATGATCCTCCACGCCTCGGACCGGCTGGAGGGCGTGAGCCGGCTGATGGAGCGCCTGCTGTGCGACGTGTTCGACGCCGGGCTCGTGATGGGGCACAGCGTCCGCACCGCTGCCGAAGCCGTTCAGCTCGCCTGCCAGGACGCCACGATCTGCAGCTCCCTGATGGAGTCGCGATTGCTGGCCGGCAGTGCCGCGCTTTTCCATCGCTTCCGCGAGCGGTTCGGGCGCCGGCTCCGCCGGAACGCCCCCGCGCTCTTGGCGGCCATCGAGCAGGCCCGCGTCGAAGAGCGCCTCCGGTTCGGCGAGACGGTGTATCTCCTGGAGCCGAACGTCAAGCGGTCCCCGGGCGGGCTGCGCGACATCCAACTGGTGCGCTGGACCGGCGCGGCCCGCTACGGCACGCCCGAGCCCGACGAGCTTTGCCGGCTGGGGGTCCTTTCGGCCGGTGATCTTGAGAGGCTCCGGCAGGCCGCGGAATTCCTCCTCCGCCTCCGCAACGAGCTGCACTTCCATGCGGGCAAGGCGGGCGACGTGCTCGACCGCGGCGAGCAGCTCCGCATTGCGGCGGCCCGTGGCTACGAGGCGGCGGCGGGGATGCTGCCGGTGGAAAAGTTCATGCGCGACTACTTCCGCCACACCGAGCAGGTCAGCCACCTGGCGGCTCGCTTCCTCAGGAAGGCCCGGTCCCGCAGGCGCAGGCGCGTGTGGACCGCCGTCTTCGGCCGTCGGCTGGACGGCGGCTTCTTGGTCGGTCCGACGCACCTTGTCGCCGGCCGCAAGGCCCTGCGGCAGATGCGCGGCAGCCTGAGCGCCATCGTGCGACTGATGGAGCTGGCGAGCCTCTACGACAAGGAGATTTCCCCGGAGACCTGGGAAGCGGTCCGCCGCGAGGTCGCCCGCTTGCCCGCGGACGAGCCCCCTCCCGCCGAGGCCGCGGCACGCTTCCTCGCCCTGCTCGATCACCCCGGACGCTTGGGACCCTTGCTCCGCGGCCTGCACGAAGTTGATCTCCTGGAGCGCTTCGTTCCGGTCTTCGCCCATGCCCGCGGGCTGCTGCAATTCAACCAGTACCACAAGTACACCATCGACGAGCACTGCCTGCGGGCCGTGGAGCAGGCAACGGAGTTCCTTTCGGACGAAGGTCCGTTCGGCCGGGTCTATCGCGCGATTCCCCGCAAGCGAGTCCTTCATCTGGCCCTGCTGCTCCACGACGTGGGCAAGGGTCATCCGGAGGATCACCGCGAGGTCGGCCTGCGGATCGCCGGCGAGACCGCGGCGCGGCTGGGGCTGGACCCGGAGGAGACGGAGGCCCTCAAGTTCCTCGTCCACAAGCACCTCGTGATGAACCACCTCGCCTTCCGCCGCGATACGAGCGACGAGCAGTTGATCGTCGACTTCGCCGTCGAGGTCGGCTCGCCCGAGCTGCTGCGGATGCTCTACGTCCTCACGGCCGCGGACCTGGCCGCCGTGGGTCCGGACACCTGGACCGGCTGGAAGGCCGAGGTTGTGACGGACCTCTACCACCGCACGATGCAGCACTTGGCCGGGGAGAGCCCGGCCACCAGCCGCGAGGAGTATCTGGAGAGCCGGCGCCAGGCGGTCAAGACGTGGCTTTCTCCCGGCGGCGAGCCGGGCTGGGGCGACCGGCAGGTCGCGGCCCTCCCCGACGCCTATCTCATCACCAACGAGCCGCGACAGATCGCCGCCGACCTCCAACTCCTGGCCGGGCTCCCTCCAGGCACGGTGAACGCCCAGGGGCGTTATCAGCCCGAGACCCACACCGTGCAGTTCACCGTGGTGACCCGCGAGGAGGTCGCCCCGGGCATCTTTCACAAACTCACCGGGGCCCTCTCCAGCCAGGGTCTGGAAATCCTCTCCGCACAGATCAATACCCTGGCCGACGGGCTCGTGCTGGACCGCTTCTGGGTCCACGACCCGGACTACGCCGGCGAGCCTCCGCCGGAACGCCTCGAACGGGTCAACCGCGTCCTGGCCGAGTCGCTCTTGGACCCCGACAAGTCGCCGACGTTCCGCCGTATCTGGACCCCCGGCGGCGCCGGCCGCCCGACCGTGGGCCACGTCCCGAGCCGCGTGCTGATCGACAACACGACTTCCGCCGGCTACACGATTCTCGACATCTTCACCTTCGATCGCCGCGGGCTGCTCTATGCCATCGCCCGGACGATCTTCGAGCTGGGGCTCTGCGTCTGGCGGGCCAAGATCGGCACTTTTCTGGACCAGGTGGTCGACGTGTTCTACGTGACCGACCAGCAGAGTCGCAAGCTGGAAGACTCCGCGCAATGGCACGAAGTCCATCGCCGCCTGCTGGAAGTGATCGAAGGAACGGAGACGGAGTAGAGGGACGGGGGCGACCGGGTGATACCGGCACCTAAGGCGCCGGCGCCGCCCAAGGCCGCTCTGGTGCAGCGCCTGCGATGCCGATATAATCCCCGCCGTGCATCTGGTGACGGAGGCCGGCTATGGAATCGGCGTGGGTGCAAAACTATGATCCGCTGGGCTGGTTCTGGCTGTCGACTCTTGTGTCGGCCGTGCCGATCCTCTTGCTCCTCGGGCTGCTGGTCCGCGGATTGTCGGCCCCGTTTGCGGCCCTTGCAGGACTTGCCTCAGCACTGTTGATTGCGATTGGCGTCTATCGCATGCCGGCCGCTTCGGCCACAGCCGCGGCCGGCTACGGGGCCTGTTTCGGGCTCCTGCCGATCGGCTGGATCGTGCTCAGCGCGGTCTTCCTCTATCACCTCACGGTTCGCTCCGGGCAGTTTGAGATAATCAAGCGCTCCGTGGCCGCGATTTCGCCCGATCGGCGAATGCAGGCCCTCTTGATCGCCTTTTCCTTCGGGACCTTCCTGGAGGGTGCCGCGGGCTTCGGCACTCCGGTGGCGATCTCCGCCGCCCTCTTGATCGGCCTGGGGTTCAGCCCACTGTATGCCGCCGGGATGGCCTTGATCGCCAACACCTCGCCGGTCGCCTTCGGGGCCCTGGGCACGCCGATCATCACCCTGGCCAAGGTCTCCGGCATCGACGAGTTTGCGCTGTCGCAGATGGCCGGCCGCCAATTGCCCTTCTTCTCGCTGATCATGCCGGCGTGGCTCGTCGCGGTGATGTCCGGGTGGAAGGGGGTGAAGGGCTGCTGGCCGGCGATCCTCGTCTGCGGCGGCAGCTTCGCGGCCATCCAGTTCTGGATCTCGAATTTCCACGGTCCGGGCCTTGTGGACGTCCTCGGCGGCGTGGGCTCGATGGTCGCGCTGGCCGTTTTTTTGCGATACTGGCAGCCCCGCGAGATCTGGCGATTCCCCGGCGAACAGTCCCACCGGGACGCGGCGACCGATCCACCCCTCGAGCGAAGGCAGATCGCCTACGCGTGGACCCCGTGGGTGATGCTCTCGGTGATGGTCTTCCTTTGGGGCTGGACGCCGTGGAAAGAAGTCCTCAACGGCGGGACCGCCGAGCGGCCCAACTTCCTGGAGGGGATCAGCAACGTCTCCGTCGAAGTCCCGGGGCTGCACAAGCTGGTTTACCGGTCGGGCCGCGTGGCCAAGCTGGCCGACGAGTCGGCCCCGGCGGCCGAGCCGGAGAAGGCGGTCTACGAGCTCAATTGGCTTTCCACGACCGGCACGGGGATCTTTCTGGCGGCGGTGCTTTCCGCCGTCTGGCTGCGGATCCCGCTTGGGGTTTTCGCGCGGCAGTTCGGCCAGACGTTGTTCCGCGTCCGTTGGGCGGTCTTCACCATCGCCTGCATGTTGGCCCTGGCGTACACGACCAAGTACTGCGGCTCCGACGCTACCTTGGGCCTGGCCTTCACGCACACGGGCCGGTGGCTGTATCCGTTCTTTGCGCCCTTGCTCGGCTGGCTGGGCGTGGCCCTGACCGGCTCGGATACCTCGGCCAATGCCCTTTTTGGGAGTCTCCAGAAGATCACCGCGGAGCAGTTGGGGCTCAACCCGATCCTCATTGTGGCCTCCAACAGCACGGGCGGGGTGATGGGCAAGATGATCGACGCCCAGAGCATCGTCGTGGCCGCCGTGGCCACCGAGCAGCCCGGCCACGAGGGGCAAATCCTGCGGTTCGTCTTCCTCCACAGCGTCGTGCTGGCCGCGATGATCGGCATCCTCACCATGCTCCAGGCCCACGTCTTCTCCTGGATGATCCCGCCGCTCCCGTAGGACCGGCGGGTGGCACGGGCATCTTGCCCGTGCTTGGCCGTGGCACCGGCCAGACGCCGGCGCCACCCGACCCCGCAACCCACGTGTGTGGCTCGACTAGACAGGTTTCACGATTCCGGGAAGGCGAGGCTCCTGCCGAGCCGCATCTCTGGTCGCCAAACTCGCGTTTTCTTCCCGGCTCGGCAGGAGCCGCCGAGGGCTGGGGAGAAGATCGGAAGTAGGAAGGGTAGATTACCCTTCCCCAAACCACTCGCGATTGGATTGTCCCAACCAGATACCCTGCCACGCCTTGCGGCTCGTTGCAGGTCCATGCGATAAGTCTTTGCAGGGCATGGGGTCGCGTCGAGCGGAGAGGGAGGGATTCGAACCGATTTGCCTAACGGTTTGCCCAATAACGAGTTACGCAATCCGGCCCTCGAAAGCGCTGCGAAATCCGGTGCAGTTGGCGCACAAAGCGCCCCGATTGACCCCGA
>CAYGZA010000111.1:0-17283 GCA_964354135.1 uncultured Planctomycetaceae bacterium | reverse complement strand
GAGCCTCCTGATCCATCCCAAACCCGGGTAGATTATTTCCTGCGGGCTGCCTAAGCTCGTCGAGGTCGGAAGCGGGGGCAGCGGGGAGGCGGACCGGCGAGTCCAAGCCGAGGACCGGTTCCGGCGGACGATCGGGTGCGGGCACCGGCTGCAAACCGGCCCCTGAATCCCTGCCGAACGGCTGCGCGGCCGCGACGCTTTCCCATCCGGAACCGCTGTCGGGCGAGTGGGTAATCGCCCACGAGGCAATGCCCCCGAGAACGGCAGACACCAGACACAACAGAAGCGTTTTCTTCATGGCGATAGACCCGATCCCCCCGAGTGGGACAACTCCGTGACCGTTGGCAACCACTTTACCCGTAGCCAGCGCGAGCTGCCTCCCATCTTATGCGCCGGCTTGGCCCCCGGGGAGGCCGCAGGGCCCCGACGGGCCACCTTGCCGACCTGACAGCGTGCCAGACGGGGACCGCATGAGCAAGAGTGGTTCTTGTTGGACGGCATTCGGCATTGCTGTCGGCGACAAAAAGGATCCGCCGGGAGAAGGTGCGGGAACCAGGCAAAGGGCGCATGGTGACTCGCCAGTACCGAATGCGAGCTTCCAGGAGCGTCGCGAGACGCTTCCGGCCGTTCCGGGCTCGGCGGTCCAGCCGGAAAAGTCTTCGTCGACATCCCATTTTTTCACCCGCCGCGATGATAATCGATCCATCTGGCAAAACTCGAATCGGTTCGAGCGGCATCATTCCGGCAAGATTGGCCAGACCATTTCAAGTCCGTCATTCAATCAAAACAGCAAAGCTCGCCATTCTGCCGAAGGTCCTGTGTTTACCTAATGCCCCCAAACTTTTTTCACCGATACGGTATCCGCTGACGCACTTTGGGCGAAGCAATCTCGCAGCACGGCAGGTTCGATTTGGCTCGGTCGGGGCTCAGCGCGGGAGGATCCAGGAAAATGAAATGCTCTCGATTTGCGTTGTCCGTTTTGCTGGCTGTACTGGGCGGGGCAGTGGCGGCGCTCGGGCCGGGCGACGGCCACGGCGGAATAGCGGCGGGCTTGGATCCAACGCCCCCGGCTTCCACGCAGCCGTCGGAAGACCTCCAACCGGCATCCGCAACGGAATTCACCGGCGGAGAGACGCCGGACCATTTCGACGACGGTCCTATCCCGGGCGACGAGTTGGCGGCCCAGGATTCATCGAACTCGCAGTCGCCCACGTACCGTTACGAATACCCCGAGTATCCCGACGACCAACACCGGTCCGAAGGCGGCGCGGCCGTAGAACAGCCCGCCCAAGATGCCGACTGTGAGGCTGCCGAGGAAAACGCCGACGAGAACGACACCCAGAAGACCGCCAACGCAGACGAGGAGATGGAGGACTTGGCCGGCGTCGCCGAGGGCGAAGACAAGGAAACGGTCAAGGACGAGGAGGAAGGAACCGTCGAGCAGGACGCCGATGATGAGGATGGTGACGATAAGGATGGTGACGATGAGGATGAGGATGACGAGGACGAGGACGCGGACGACGAGGCGGTCGAAGTGAGCCGCGAAGGGACAGCCGAGATGCCCCAGACCGACGCTCCGAAGCCGGCCGCAGAGGACGACTCCATGCCCGCGCCAATGTCGCACGACACTTCGTACGACCAAGGGCCCTGGCAGCCCGGCTTCGGCTGCAAATACGGCTATCGCTATGGCCACAAGTACGGATATGAGTACGCCCTCCCCGACGCCTTGCCTTCCGGCCAGGAGCCGGTTGTTCCACAGACCGAAGCGAAGAATGAGGTCAAGGAGCCAAGTTATCTCGGCTACTCGTTCGCTTATCCGGACGAGGAGTACGCCTATCGGGAATCGGAAGCCCAGCCCGCGGCTCAACCCGCCGGCGAGCAGGCAACCACGGAGAACCAGCCGGCCGCCGGGCAGGGAGCATCCGGCGAAGGCGTTGAGAGCCCCTTCGGAAAGGACTTCGGCTACGAGCACGTCCACCCGGAAATGTATTACGGGAAGCCGCAGCCGGAAACCCCGGACTCGGTCGGCGGCGACTCTCCAGAGGCCGATAACGCAGACCGCCTGCTGGACGAATTGGAGGCCACGTACCGTTTCCGCGCCCGGTATGAGGGCGAGCCCGGTGAGGCAATCGGGCGGCTGATGGTCGACGAGCCGCGTTCCTTCTTCTACGTCGATCCCGTCGAGTACGACCGCTTCGATTACTACGCCCAGGACGCGGTCCGCGCGAGGGAGGCCGGCCGGCTCGCCCGCGATACCGAGACGGTCGAGGGCGACCGCAACCTGACGGCCGATGCCTACGCGGAGCCGGACGACCCACCGGCCGCGGCCCAACAAAGCGCCGCGGGCGAGCAGGCGACGCCGACCGCGGAACGGCTTTTCGAGGCCCTCAAGGCAGCGATTCTGGGGACCGTGCAACAACTCGGCGATGCGGCGCTGAACGCTTCCCTGGAGTTCTCTCGGACGAATTGGCTCTCGCTGGTGACCGGATCGGACGCGGGTCAGGCGGCCGTTCCCAGCGGGAGGGCCCAGTTGTAGCTTTCCCCGAAAGAGGCATGTTACCGAGGGGTGTGGTCTTGGGTCAGGCGAGCCACGTCGGGCCGGTTGACGCGAGGGAGGTTCGGCGGTTGGGATGAGCAGCCGCGGCGGCTGCTCTTGCCCGGTTCTCCCTCCAAAGGACAGGAGGTTTGAGGAGACGCTCTAAGTGCTTGTCCTGAATTACTTTGCGACCCGAGCGGGGATCGCCCGCTCGGGTCGTTTTCTTGGCCAGGGACCGCGGCGGTTTGCCGCGGGCGGCCTGGGGCATCCTGCAGCCTCCCGCATTCCGGCGAATCGCGGGGTTTTTGGTTGGCAAACCATGGCCCCCTGGAATAAAATGAGCGTACCAAGAGAGTGCCAAAAATCCCCGACGATTCCGTGCGGGCACGGGGCAGTCGCCTCGGAACACGGCCGCTCCCACGCCCGGGTTGTATCGTGTTGGAGACTCGACACATGTCTAAGTGCTTTCCCGTTCGTCTTTTGCCGGTGGCCCTGGCCATGCTGGCGGCAGCGGTGGCGGTCGCCCCGACTTTCAGTGCGGAGCCGGGCTCGGAGGCAGCCCGGTTGGCCGTCTACACCCAAGCCGACGGCACCAGCTACTTCGCCTTGACGCTGAAGCCCACGGCCAGCGTTCCGGCGCCCCAGCGCCACGACATCGTGGTGCTCGTGAACACTTCGGCCGCGCAAACCGGCGAGTACCGCACCAGGGCCTTGGAGGCTTTGGATTCGCTCTTGAAGAGCGTCGGGCCCCAGGACCGGGTTCACCTGATGGCGGTCGACCTGAACGCCGTGCCGATGACCCCGGATTTCGTCGCGCCGGGCAGTGCTGAAATGGCGGATGCCCTCGGGAAACTCCAGCGCCGCGAGCCTCTGGGCGCCACGGACATGGAAAAGGCCCTAAGCGCCGCGGCCGCAAGCTACGCCCCCGGCGCCGGCGCCGGTCGGGCGGTGGTGTACATCGGGGACGGGATGAGCAAGGCAAACCTCCTCGGGCCCGAGAAATTCGAGAAGCTGGTCGGCTCGCTGGTCGACAAGCGGATTCCGGTGAGCAGCCTGGGCGTGGGAGCGCGGGTCGACGAGCAGTTGCTCGGCGCGCTGGCGGCCCACACCGGCGGGCAGGTTTTCGACGGCCTGAAACTCGATTCCGCCAAGGCGGGAAAGAATCTGGCCGGCACGGCCCGGGGCGCGGTCCTCTGGCCCAAGAGCGCCACCTGGCCGGCCGCCTTCACCGAGGTCCTTCCCAAGCGGATTCCGCCCCTGCGGGCCGATCGGGATAGCGTGGTGATCGGAACGCTCAAGGGGGCGGCGCCCTTCGACGTTCAGATTTCGGTCGAGACTTCGGCGGGGCCGCAGGTCCTTTCCTGGAAGCTCGCGGCGGCCGCCTCGAGCGAAGAGAACGGCTATCTGCCGCGTCTGGTGGCGATGGCCCGGCCCAGCGGCGGCTTGGCCCTCCCCTTGGTTTCCAGCGCGAGCCTCAAACAGGCCGAGCGGGCGATTACTGCCGGGGCCCAGGGCCTGACGCAACTGGCGGTCCAGGCGCTCAGGGTGGGCGATCTACCCGGCGCCGAGAAGCTGGCCCGCGAGGCCCTCGCCCAGAATCCCGACGACGAGACGGCCGGCGCCGTCCTCGCCGAAGCGGCCAAGCGGCCCGCCAGCGGCAAGAACGGCAAAGCGGCTGCCTCCGCGGATCTGAGCCTGGTAGGCCCGAAAGAGGCCCCACCTGCCCCCAACGGCGAGTTCGTCGGAAGGGTGGACGCCCAACGGAGATTGATCACGCAGAAGATCCGGGCCGAGGTGCTCAGCACGATCAACCAGGCGCGTTCAAGGATGTCCACGGAGCCGGACGGGGCGATCCGGGACCTGAAACTGGAGTTGGAGGGCGTGAAGCGGGCGACCGAGCTCGATCCGGACGTCCGCAGCCAGCTCAGGAGCGAGATCGAGGTGGCGCTGCGGGAGGCCGATCGCCGGCGGATTGAGACCGAGGAGCACCGCCAGCGGCAGCAGCAACTCTTGGCGCAGGCCACCGAGCTCAAGACGATCAACGACAACCTCCTCAGGAAGCAGCAGAAGATCACGCAGCTCATGGAGCGGTTTGACTCCTTGATGAAAGAGGGCCGGTACCGCATCGCGGAGGAGCAGGTCGCCGAGGAGGCGAAGAAGCTGGACGCCGGGGACCCGGTCCCCAACGCCGTGCCCCTGTTGGCCGTCAACACGGCGCGGATGATCCGTTACGCCGAGGAGGATATGGCGCTCCGCGTGGCCCGGCAAAAGGCGATTGTCGATACCCTCGCACAGGTCGAGATGGCCTACATGCCGTTCTCGGGCGATCCGCCGATCCTCTATCCGGACGCCGAGATATGGAGAATACTCAGCGAAAGGCGGATCAAGGAATACAGCTCGATGGACTTGGCCAAGCGTGGGTCCAGGGAGCAGGCGATCGCCGAGGCGCTGAAGTCCCCCACCGATCTCGAGTTCTCGGAAATGCCGCTCTCCGAGGTGATCGAGTTTCTCCAGAGGGTTCACGGCATCAACATCCAACTGGATCAGACCGCCCTGACCGATCTGAACGTCCAGTCCGACACGCCCGTCAACAAGACGCTCAAGGGCGTCACCCTGAAATCGGCATTGAAGCTGTTGCTCAAGGACCTGAACCCCGATTTGACGTTCGTCATCGCCGACGAAGTGCTGATGATCACCAGCAAGGAGGAGGCCAATAGCAAACTCCTTACCAAGGTCTACCCGGTTGCCGACCTGGTGATGCCGGTCCAGTCAGGGATGATGGGCATGGGCGGCATGGGAATGATGGGCGGCATGGGCGGCATGGGAGGTATGATGGGTGGCATGGGCGGAATGGGTGGCATGGGCGGCATGGGCATGGGTGGCATGGGCGGTGGCATGGGCGGTATGGGCATGGGCGGCATGGGCGGCGGCATGTTCAACCTCCCGCCGAACCTGCAAAACCTCTTGCCTAATCCCGGTGGTCGCAACGGCTTCCGCGCCTTCGCCGTCGCGGACGACCTGAACCTCACTCCCGAAGGGACCGCCGCCACAACGACCCCGACCCAGCCTCGGCAGGCTACCGCGAGGGTCGAGCCCCAGACCCAGCCGGCAGCCGCGCGCCAGCCCCGGAAGATCGTGCTCGGCGTCCCTAAAGGCGCCGATCTGGAAGCCGCCTGGGAAAAGCACTTCGCCAAGCACCGGGAGGCGCCTGCCGACGTCCGCGAGACGGTCCGCGGCCTCTGGGCGGCCAAGGACTACGATCAGGTCATCGCTTTGACCAAGGCGGCCCTGCGCGAGAAACACGCCCAGCCGTGGATGTACGAGGCGATGTCCCTGGCCATGCAGGCCGCCGGCCGGCCCGCCGAGGAGGTCGAGCGGGCCGTCATGTCGGCGGTCGATTTCGTCGACAACACCCTCGACTTGCTCTACCTCGGCCGGTACCTGGAGCGGATCGGCCTGGAGAAGCGGGCCTTGCAGGTCTATCGGCAGGTTGCCCGGCTCGAGCCGCTGCGCCCCGAGCCGTACGTCCAAGGGCTCCGCGTCGCCGAGAAGATCGACGATCTGGAGGGGATCCAGTGGACCACGGTCGGCATTCTCAGTCAGGCTTGGCCCATCGAGCAGCAGGAAGTATGGCAGAAGGGCGTGCGGATCGCGAAGGCGACGCTCGACAAGCTGGAAGCGGAGAAACGCGTTGACGAGGCGAAGCGTTTCCGGGCCGCCCTGGACGAGGCGGTCGCCCGCGACTGCGTGTTGGTGGTGTCCTGGACCGGCACTGCCGACATCGACGTATTGGTCCTCGAGCCCGCCGGCACGGTCTGCTCCGCCAACGACCCCCGGACCACCAGCGGCGGCGTGATTCTCGGAAACGTGCCCAGGCAACTGGGCAAGGAGAGCACCGGGGCCTCCAGCGAGATCTACGTTTGCCCCAGGGGCTTTAGCGGCACCTACAAGGCCTCGATCCGCCGCGTATGGGGAGACGTGACGGCGAACCGGGTGAAAGTCGAGTTGTACACCCACTTCCTGACCGATAAGGCAGCACGGCAATCGAAGTCGCTCGTCCTCGACAAGGACGCGACGGCGGTCCAGTTCGATCTCCAGGAGGGCCGGCGCGCCGAGCCGCTCCACGAGCGCCAGGTCGCCAATGCGGTCCTTCCTCACCTCTCCCTGCGGCAGCAGTTTCTGACCCAGCAGTTGGCCGGGGCGGTCGATCCCCGGGCCGCGGCCGGCTATGCCCTCTCCCAGTACAACAATGGTGGCGGCGGCGGGGCGGGCGGCAACCTGTGGTTCCCCTTCGTCGGCCGGGGCGCGGTCGGTTACCAGCCGATCGTCGTTCCACTGCCGGAGGGCGCCATGATGAGTGCCATGGCGGTAGTCTCTGCCGACCGGCGTTATGTCCGGGTTACCCCGTCCCCTACCTTTAGCGCAATTGGCCAGGTGTTCACCTACAACTATGTGACCGGACAAAGCGGTACAGGCCAAGGTGGGACGGGAGGCCAGGGTTTTGGCGGCCAGTTCGGAGGCGGTGGCGGCTTCGGCGGCGGTGGCGGCTTCGGCGGCGGTGGCGGCGGCTTCGGCGGTGGTGGCGGGTTCTTCTGATCCGCAGTAGCACAGGCTTCCAGCTGTGACCCCGGGACGCAGGCAAGATGCCTGTGCTACGAAGGCAGCACGTCCAAGTCCAGCGGCTCAAAGCACCCGGCCCGCAATCGCTCCACGGCAATCGCGCCCATCACGGCGTTGTCGGTGCAGAGGGACAAGGCGGCCACGTACAAGCGGAAGCCGCCGCGGCGGGATGCCTCGTCCAGCCGGGCGCGGAGCCGGGCATTCGCCGCAACCCCTCCGCCCACGCACAAGGTCTTCATCCCCGTTCGCTCCAGGGCCAGGACGGCCTTCCCCACCAGGCAATCGACGACGGCCTCCTGGAAGGCGGCAGCCAGGTCGGCCACCTGCCGCGGGCTGAGCCGGACGTTCTGGAAATCGGGGCGGCCGGGACCCGCGATCGTGTAGCGGACCGCCGTCTTCAGGCCGCTGAAGCTGAAATCTAGCCGCTCCGGATCGTGGAGAAACGCCCGGGGAAACCGGTACGCCCGGGGGTTGCCTCCTTCGGCGGCCCGCTGGATCGACGGCCCGCCGGGATACCCGAGCCCCAACATGCTGGCCACCTTGTCGAAGGCCTCGCCGGCGGCGTCGTCGATCGTCGCGCCCAGGAGCTCGAAATCGAGCGGTCCGCGGCACCGGTAGAGGCTCGTGTGCCCCCCGCTGACGATCAGCCCTACGCAGGGGAAGACCTCCTCTCCGCTGGCCAAGCGGCACGCATAGACGTGCGCCTGAAGGTGGTTGACCGCGATCAAAGGGATGTCCAGCGCGACGCAAAGGGCCTTGGCCGCGGCCAGCCCCACCAGGAGCGACCCGGCCAGGCCCGGCGTGTTGGCCACGGCCACCGCGTCCAGATCCTCCAGCCGCAGCCCGGCGCGGCGAAGGGTCTCGTCGATCACCGGGAGGATGCGTTCCACGTGCGCCCGGGAAGCGATCTCCGGCACCACGCCGCCGAATCGCTCGTGCAGCTCGTCCTGCGAGGCCACCACCGAGCTCAACACCTCGAGCCGGTCGGTGACGATGGCGGCGGCGGTCTCGTCGCAGGTGGTTTCCAGCGTCAGGAGGTTCATCGTGCTGGAGCACCGACTACTTGAAGGGGTCGGGTTCAGTTCGCCCGGGCCAGCTCGCCGCTCAGGTACCTGAGGGCCATCTCCAACTGCCGGTCCGCAAACGCTGCCGGCTCGGCGGGCTTTGCCGCGGGGGTGGCGGCGACGGCTTCTTTGGGCGGGGGGCCGGCACTGCCGGGGCTCGGAGCCAGTGGCGGCGGGCCGGTCTCGGGCTTCTTCCCCTCCGGCTTGGGCGATTCCTGGCCGGCCTTCGGGGCTGCCGGCTTGGCGGGCTCGGGGCTCTTGCCGGCGGGCGACGCTTTTGGCAGCGTCGGCGTTTGCGTCGTCGGCGCTTGCGGCGGCGTCGGCGGTGCTTGGGGCGGCGATTTCGGCGCCGCGGGCCCCGCTACGGCCAACTGCTCCGCCTCCCGCGGCTTGACGATGTCCCGCTGCCGACGGTCCACGATGAGCGCGAGCATCTCCTGGTCGTCCAGCTTCAGCTCGTGGCCCGCATCGGGCGTCACGCCCCATTCGTCGTTCTCCTTGGCGTCGGGGGCGCGATCGATGTTCTTGCCGTTGGGCCGCCGGTAACCGGCCGTGGTGAGCTTCAGCGCGCTGGGCTGCTCGGGGCGGCCTTCCTTCGGGTCCCCGTCCGGCCCCCGCGAGAAATCCCCCAACGGGATCACGTTCTGCACGCTCCCTTTTCCCCACGTGCGCTCCCCCACGATCGCGGCACGCTTGTGGTCCTGCAGGCACGCGGCCACGATCTCGCTGGCGCTGGCCGAATAACGATTGATCAAGACCGCGATCGGGAAGCCCTCGAAGGTCCCTTCCTTGTGGGCTTCCCAGACGCGCTCCGGACTGTTGCGGCCCGCCGTGCTGACGATCCGGCCCTGGGCCACAAACAGGTCGCTCACCTCGACGGCCGAGTTCAACAGCCCTCCGGGATTGAACCGCAGGTCCAGAACGAGGCCGCGGATCTTGTCCTCTTGCAGCTCGGTGAGCACCTTGCGGAGCTCCTGGGCCGTATCGCGGCTGAAGGCATTCAGGCGGACGTATGCGATCCGCTTCTGGGAATCCAAGAGGTAGTCCCAGGTATTGTCGGCTTTTCGATGTTCCCCCAAGACCGTTTCCACGTGGATCGCCTGGCGGGTGACGGTGACCGACTCCCTGGCGCTTCGACCCGGGTGAACCACCGTGAGCGTCACCTGCGTCCCCACCTTCCCTTTCAGCCGGCGGACGGCTTCGTCGATCGAGATGCCATCGGTGCTCTTGCCGTCGATCTCCACGATGCGGTCGCCGGCGATGATCCCGGCCCGATACGCGGGCGTTCCCACCAGGGGGCTGATCACCTTCAACTGGCCGCGGTCCACCTCCACTTGGACCCCGATTCCCTCCAGCTCGCTCTCCACCATCTCGCGGAACTTGGTCATCTCCTCGGGATTGATGTAGCTGGAGTACGGGTCCAACTCCGAGAGGATTCCCTTGATGGCCGCCTCGACCAGTTTTCGCCGATTCACCTCGCGGACGTAGTTCCGCTCTACCTGATCGAGAGTGTCCACCAGAAGACGCTGAAGCTCGTAAACGTCCTCCTTCGGCGGTTTTGGAGGGTCTGCCGCCAACACGGCCACGAACGAACCGCCCAAAATAAGGAGGATCAGCCATACCCCTGAGACAACTCGATACATGCCCAACGCTCCTGGATGGCGGCCTCCCGTCGAGACGGCCGGGGCCGGAATGCTGCAAGGAAAAGCGTAACGTGCCGCAAATCAATAACTTGCGCAATTATAGCTGATGCTGCCGGAAGGGGCAAGTTGGCCGTCCCCGTCGCCCTTCAGTCGAACCGAACGTGGTGGACCCAGGCCGGCGGGACGTTGAGCCAGACCCAATCGCGGCGGAACTCGTGGCCGTCGAGCACCGCCCGCATCGCCCGGCCCACTCCGCGAAGCCGCTCCCGCTCGGCACCGCCGCTCAAGAGCGTTTTGGCGCGACGGATCGCGATGTACTCGAAGAACGACAAGGCCCCCCCCGGCTTCAGCAAGCCGGCCAGGCCCCTGAGGATTCGCTCGACCAGGAGGGGCGAGAAATTGTTCAGCGGCAGTCCGGAGACGATCGCGTCGTAGGTCGGCTCCACCGGAAGCTCTTCCACCGCACAGTGCAACACCCGCGTCCGATCGGCGATCGGCTGGAAGAGGGGTTCGCGGGCCAGGCATTCCCGAAGCCTGCGGACGAAGCTCTCATTCAGCTCGACCAGGTCGAGGCGATCTTCGGGCCGCAGGAGGGCGGCGATCCGCCGGGTGACCGCCCCGGTTCCCGGCCCGACCTCCAGGACCCGTTGCGGCCTTTCACCTTTGCCGACGTGGCGGGCCAGGGCCGCAGCCAGCCGGCGCCCGCTGGGGAGAATCGCCCCCGTCGTGTGATAGTGGTTCCAGAATTCCCGCAAGAACAGGCGGTAATCGGAGAGAAAGCGTCTCATGGTGCTCGGTGGGGGCTGCCAAACCGGGTCGGGGGACTCCGTTCAGTAGTCATACCAGATTCCCATGCCGATCTGCTCTTCGTGCTCGTTGAGGAACTGGGCCTGGTCGCTCTTGCCGTTGAAGTAGTGGAAGCCGGCCCGCAGGAGCTGTCCTGACTGCCCCCGCCACTGCCATCCGGCCTGGAGCGTCATGTTGCCGCCGAAGTCGACCTCCTCGCGGATGCGGCCGTTGAGGGCCAGGAACGGGGCCCCCCGGCAGCCGGTCGCCTCCACCGGGCTGAAGTCGATCCCGAACTGGAATTCCCAGGGCTCGCTCGGCCCCTTCGAGCGGAACGCCCAGCCTGCCTCGGCATAGAGCCGCAAGGCGTCGGTCGGCCGCAGCCCGAGGCCCCAAACCAGTGTATCCCGGGAGTAGCGGTTGCCGACAGCCCCCCGGTGTACCAAGAAGAACTCGTCGGACAAGTGCGAGCTGAGATGATAGTAGCCGAACTTGGACTCGACCATGCCGCGGCGGAAACTGAGCGGCACGCCGTAGCGATAATCCGTCGCCACGAGGTCCAAGCGATCGTCGATAGTGATCCGCGGGAAGGCGGCCCCCTCAAAATCCACCTGCCACCCCTCGGGTTTCAAGGGGTCCCGGGTGCCGTAGCGCAAGAGCCCGACGCGGCCGCCGGCGGTGGCGTCCAAGAGCCAGCCTTGGCTCCGCTTGTGAACGAATTGGGCTCCGAGGCGAGGCTCCCGCCCCCCGGCCAGGTACGAACGATAGACCAACCCGGTGGGCAGTAGCTCCCAGTCCCACTCGTCCTCTGCGGTTGGCCCGAGGCCGCGGCGCAACCTGGGACGGTAGAGGCCGCCGGCGCCGAACGGCTCTCCCGTCCCGGGATCGACCAGAGTCGGCCCCGATTCCGGGATCACTCCAATCTCGCCCGGGGCCAGCGGCGGCCCGGGAGCGTAGCCGAATGGTGGGCCGCCGGCAGCCCCGGACAGGGGCATCGCGAGGATCTGCCCCCAAGCCACGGGCACCGGACCGCCGATGAGTCCGACTGCCATCACCAGAGCAACCAAGCCGAAACGCCGCGACATGGCGACTATCGTTCTCCGTGCGAATGAATGGACAACCTCGGGAAAACCGAACGGACCCCGATGGAACCGTGGCACACCCGGTCCGGCCAAATCCCGGACCGGGGGCGTACTGTACCGTTTTCGCAGCCCCGAAACCAGAGCCGATTGTCATCGGCACAAGTCCTTTGGCCCCAAGCACTTAATGCGATCTCACGGTAAGCATTCGTCGAGCCCGTCCGCAACGTCTCGTTCCCACGCTCCGCGTGGGAACGCACTGCCTGGGCCGCTCTGCGGCCCTTTGACCGAACTCGTTGCGAACGATACGGTTGCACGACTGCGAGGACGCGGAGCGTCCTCGGCTTGCGTTACGACGCGGAGCGTCGTAACGAGGCGGTATAATGACGGCTAAGGTGGAGCCCGGTCTGGGGTTGCGAGGGTACCTGGCTCCCCCCGGATCCATGTCCCAAGGGAGTCTCCTTATGCTCGTGCTTGAATTCAGCATGTTCCCGCTCGACAAGGGCGAAAGCGTCAGCCAGTACGTTGCCCGGAGCCTGGCGATCATCGACGCCAGCGGGTTGGACTACCGCTGCCACGCCATGGGCACTCTCCTGGAAGGCGAGTACGACCGGGTGATGGAGGTCGTCCGGCGCTGCTTCGAGGCGATGGCCGCCGAGTGCAGCCGGATCGAGTGCAGCATCAAGATCGACTACCGCAAGGGACGCGTCGGCCGCCTCGACTCCAAGGTCGCCAGCGTCGAGAAGAGACTGGGGCGACAACTGAGACGGTAGAAACTTGTCTTCGCAGCAGGCTTTTTCTCCGGTCGGTGGTGCTTGTCTCTCGCCCCTCGTCTCTTGCCCCTTATAATAGTGACCCATGACCACGCTCACTTCGCGATCACTCGTCAAAGACCTGCGGCGGCGCCTGGGGACGGACGGCGTGCTTTCGGCCCCCTCGGACCTGGTGGTCTACGAGTGCGACGGCTACACGATCGAGAAGGGCCGGCCCGACGTGGTGGTTTTCCCCCGCTCGGTCCGCGAGGTCGCCGAGGTCGTCAAGCTGTGCAATCGCCATGGCGTTCCCCTGGTGCCGCGCGGGGCCGGGACGAGTCTCGCCGGCGGTTGCCTCCCGATCGGCGGCGGCGTGGTGGTCATGCTCACGCGGATGAAGCAAATCCTCCAGATCGACCTCCGCAACCGCTTCGCCCTGGTGGAGGCCGGAGTGCTGAACCTCCAGTTGAGCCGCGCCCTGGCGGGCACCGGCTACCACTTCGCCCCCGATCCGTCCAGCCAAGGGGCCTCGACCATCGGCGGCAACGTGGCCACCAACGCCGGCGGCCCGCACACCCTTAAGTACGGCGTGACCGTCAACCACGTGCTGGGCCTGGAGGCGGTCCTGGGCGACGGCTCGATCGTCGAGCTTGGCCCCGTACACGACCCGGCCGGGCTGGACCTGGTCGGCGTCCTGGTCGGCAGCGAGGGCACCTTGGCCATCGTCACCAAGGTCTGGGTCCGGCTCACGCCCAATCCGCAGGACTACCGCACGATGCGGGCGATCTTCTCCACGGTGGACGATGCGACCAACGCCGTCAGCGACATCATCGGCGCCGGCATGATCCCCGCCGCCATGGAGCTGATGGACCGCGGCATCGTCGCCGCAGTCGAGGAAGCCTACCACTTCGGCTTCCCGCTGGACGCTGAGGCGATCCTGGTCATCGAGCTGGACGGCCTCCGCGCCGGGCTCGACGAGCAGCAAGAGCGGGTCGTGCAGATTTGCCGCAAGTGGCACGCCCGCGAGGTGCTCCAAGCCGCCGACGCCAAGGAGCGGGAGCTGCTCTGGAAGTGCCGCAAGATGGCCGTCGGGGCGGTGGGCCGGCTCAGCCCGAGCTACTGCGTTCAGGACGGCGTGGTGCCGCGGACCAGGCTGCCGCACATCCTCCGGACTATCGTAGAGATCGGTCAGAAGCACGGCGTGCGGATTGTCAACGTCGCCCACGCCGGCGACGGCAACGTCCACCCAATCCTCCTTTTCGACGATCGCGACCGCGGGCAAGTGGCCCGGGCAATGGCAGCCGGCAGCGAACTCTTGGACGAGTGCATCCGGTTGGGCGGCAGCGTGACGGCGGAACACGGGATCGGGGTGGAGAAGATCGCGCTGATGGATCGGCTTTTCTCCGCGGCCGATCTGGCGGCGATGGCCCGAGTCCGTAGCGCGATGAATCCCTCCAACTGCCTCAACCCGGGGAAACTGCTGCCCGTGGCCGCTTGCGGAGCGAAATAGCTCGTTGCGGCTTGGCGAGAACCATGATGAACGAAACCCGCGTCCCCTTGCCGCTCACCGAAATCCTGCGACCGGCCGATCAGGCCGCCGTCGTGGATGCGGTCCGGGGGGCCTGTGAGGCCGGCACGCCCGTGTATCCCATCGGCGGCGGCACGAACCTGGACTACGGGGTGCGTCCCGCCGAGCCGGGTTCGGGCCTCTCCCTGTCCGCGATGAAACGCGTTGTGGACTATCCCGCCCGGGACCTCACGATCACGGTCGAGGCCGGCGTGACCATCGCCGCGCTGGCCAAGCGATTGGCGGCGGAAGGGCAGCGGCTGCCGGTCGACGTGCCCTGCCCCGAGCACGCCACCGTGGGCGGGATCGTGGCGGCTTGCCCGATCGGGCCGCGTCAGTATCGCTGGGGGACGATCCGCGACTACGTCCTCGGGCTCCGCGCGGTCGACGGGACGGGGAGGGTCTTCTCGGGCGGCGGCCGGGTGGTGAAGAACGCCGCCGGCTACGACCTCTGCCGACTCCTGACCGGCTCCCTCGGCACGCTTGGGGTGATCACCCAGGTCACGCTGATGGTCAAGCCGCTCCCGGAGACCTCGGCCCTGGTGGCCTGCGACGCGGCCGATTTCGACGCCGCCGAGCGGCTCCTGGCCGCCTTGGTGTCCACGCAGGTTCTGCCCTCGGCGATCGAGATCCTCGCCGGCCCGGCCTGGAAGGATGATCCCCTGCTGGGCCCTTGGCCCGAATCGGCTGCGCTCCGCCTGGTGGTCGGCCTGGAAGGGACGCTGGCCGAGGTGGAATGGATGGTGGGCCGGCTCCACGAGGAGCTCCGGCAAGCTGGGGTGACTCCCGGGGCGACGCTCCGTGGGGGGCGGGCCGACCCGTTCTGGGAACGGCTGACCGAGTTCCCCGTGCAAGACGGCAGCGGCAACGGCGAGGGACCTCTGGTGGTGCAGATTCACGTCCTGCCGGGCTCGGTGGTCGAGGCGATCAAGGGCGTGCTCGAAATCGACGCGCAGGCTTCGCTTTTGGCCCATGCGGGCGGCGGCATGATCTGCGCCAGGCTGCACCTCAAGCCCGACGAGGCGGCGGCCGTGCTCGACCGGCGGCTGCGGCCCAAGCTTGCGTCGAGCGGCGGCTCGTTGGTGGTCTTGAGGCAGCCCGGCGGCGCGGCCCTCGGCCGGCAGACGATCTGGGGCCCGCCGCGGCCGGCGCATGCCGTGATGCAGACGATCAAGGACCAGTTCGACCCCAAGGGAATCCTCAACCGCGGCCGTTTCGTTTTTCCTCCCCCACCGCGATGAACGACGTGAACCCTCCCGCCCAGAACGGCCCCAGCGGAGACCCGCACCGGAAGAATCCCGGCGCGGGGATCGATTTCGGGCTGTTTCTGGAGTGCGTCCATTGCGGGCTGTGTACGTCGGCCTGCCCGACGTACACGGAGCTGGGCGACGAGAACGACAGCCCTCGCGGCCGCGTGTATCTCATGCGGCTGATCGCCGAGGGGAAACTGGATCTGGACGACCGAGTGCAGCGGCACCTGGAGCTGTGCCTCGATTGCCGCTCCTGCGAGACGGCCTGTCCGTCGGGCGTCCACTACGGCCGGCTGATCGAGCCCTTCCGGCTGGCGGTCCAGGAGGCCGATGAGAGCCTCGCCAGGCGGTTCGACTGGTTCCGCGAGCTGATCCTCTTCCGGCTCTTCCCGTATGCCAACCGCATCCGCCGGGCAATGGCCCCGGTGCGGCTGGCGCAGCGGCTGGGGCTCTACGGCATGGCGGAGCGGCTGGGGCTATTGAAGCTGATCCCCGGCCGGCTGGGACGGATGGTCACGCTGGTTGGCCCGCCGGTCCCTCAGGGGCCCAAGCTGCCGAAGTTCCTTCCGGGGATCGGCCGGCGACGGGCCCGGGTCGCGTTCTTCGTCGGCTGCGTGGCCGACGCCATGTTCCGCCACACCCATTGGGCCACGCTGCGGGTCTTGCAGCAAAACGGCTGCGACGTGCTCATCCCGCCGGGGCAAGGCTGCTGCGGGGCGATCCACTTCCACGCCGGCTCCAGCGAGGGGGCCCGGAAGCTGGCCGACGCCAACGTCGCCGCCTTCGACCTGGAGGAGACCGACGCCGTGATCGTCAATCACGGCGGCTGCGGGGCGATGCTCAAGGAATACGGCCTTCACTGGCAGGACGAGCGGCAAGAGGCCCGGGCCCGGTTTGCCGCCAAGGTCCGCGACGTCAACGAGTTCCTCGACCAGCTCGGCGCGGCCCGCCCGAGCGGCCGGATCGAGGCGGTCGCCACGTATCACGACGCCTGCCATCTGGGCCATGCCCAGAAGGTCCGCGAGGCCCCGCGGCGCCTCTTGTCGCTGATCCCCGGCCTGGAGCTCAAGGAACTGCCGGAGACGGAACTCTGCTGCGGCTCCGCCGGCACGTACAATCTCAACCAGCCGAAGATGGCGCAGCGACTCATGCGCCGGAAGCTCGACAACGTCCTCGGCACGGGGGCCCGGATCGTGCTGGCCTCGAACGCGGGCTGCCTGCTGCAAATCGGCCGCGAGGTCCGCCAGAAGAGGCTGCCGCTGTTGGTGATGCACCCGATGGACTTGCTGGATCTCAGTTACCGCGATGAGCAGCCCGATTGGCCGAAGCGCCGGTGAGACAATTCGGCCGGCGCTCCGCCGGCCGCGCTCGTCGAGCTGCCCCAGGTAGGCCACCACCCGCTGCCGCGGATCACGCTCCGTGCGATACGACTCCATCAACACCCCGTACAACGTGGCCCTCTGCCTACTGCCCTTGGCCCTCTGCTCGGTACCCTTGTTGACCACCCTCGGGCCCGCGGGCTCCTCGGAAGTGGCCAAAATCGCATTGTGGACAATATGAGGCGTTTGGCACGTTTTGGGCCAGAGACGGCCAAATCGTAATCCTTTGTCGGATAAGGACTTAAGTGGCTATCTTATGGGGCATGGCGTACCAGCCTGTGTAGGCATGATCAACGATTCCCCTGGAAACCGCCATGAAGTGCTTACGTGGCAAGGACTTGCGGCGAAACGCGAGAACGCGTTTTGGGCGGCAATTTCGCCTCTTGTGAATCTGGGGCGACCTGGGCCATGAACCCTTGGCTGGCCAACGTGTTGCGTCGCGGAATCTGCGGCCTTTCCACCCGTTGTGCGGCGCAGAGACTCGGCTTGACAAGGCCCTGGTCAACATTGCGTCGGGCGGGCTCCCAAGAGGGCCCGTGGCCAACAATCCTGGAGCCTTCGGCAAGCCTGCGGCTCTAAAGACGATACGCCGACGATCTCGATTTCA
>CAYGZA010000110.1:0-17285 GCA_964354135.1 uncultured Planctomycetaceae bacterium | reverse complement strand
AGGACCCGGTGGGCCTGTTCACCTTCGACGAGAAGATCCGCAACAGCCTGGCGCCGAAGTCGCGGCGGAGCCACTTGGGGACCGTGCTGTCGCTTCTGGCCAATCTGAAGCCGCAGGGCAAGACCGACATTGCCCGGAGCCTCACGCAGATCGCCGCCATGCTCCGCCACGCCAGCCTGGTGATGATCTTCTCCGACCTGCTGGGAGAGCCGGAGCCGACATTGCAGGCCCTGCACCGGCTGCGCCACCGCGGCCACGACGTGATCCTCTTCCACGTGCTGGACGAGGCCGAGGTGCGGTTCCCCTTCGACGGGCTGGTCGAGCTGGAGGAGCCGGAGACGCACCAGAGGCTGCCCATCGACGCGGGCGGCTTCCGCGCCGATTACCTGGCCGAGCTGGGGGAGTTCCGCGACACCTTCCGCCGGGAGTGCGCCCAGGCGAGGATCGATTACGTGCCGCTGGATACGAGCATGCAGTTCGACAAGGCCCTGACCGAGTACCTCGGGCGCCGGCATGGACGATATTGACGAATGACGAATGACGAGAGCCAAATGACGAAGGAAAACCAAAGCACGAAGCTCGAATGGTCTTCGTGCTTCGGCCTTCGTGCTTCTTTCGTCATTTGGTTTTCGTCATTCGTCATTCATCATTCATCACTCATTATTCATCATTGCCCCTTGCGGCCATGTGGACCTTTCTGAACGCAGGACTTCTGTGGGGCGCTTGCGCGGCCGCCGTGCCGGTCGTGCTCCATCTGGCCATGCGCCGCAAGCCCAAGCAGTTCGAGTTCCCCGCCCTGCGCTTCGTGGCCCGGCGCCACGAGATGAACCGCCGCCAATTGCGGCTCCGCCACCTGATCCTCCTGGCATTGCGCATGGCCCTGATCGCCCTGGCGGCCTTCGCGCTTTCCGGGCCGAGCGTGCGCACGGGCCTGTCCGGCGGCGTGCTCGGGGAGCAAGGGGAGCCGGCCGCCGTGGCCTTGGTGTTCGACACCTCGATGCGCATGGAGTACCGCAGCGAGAACCGCACGCGTCTGGAAGCAGCCAAAGAGACCGCCTTGTGGCTTTGGGCCCAGCTTCCCCCGCAAAGCCAGGTGGCCGTGTTGGACAGCCGCCCCGGCACCGCGGCCTTCCAGGTCGATCTCGGGGCCGCCAGACACCGCGTCCGCACGCTCGAAACCGCAGCCTACGGACAGCCGCTCCCCCAGACGATCGCCGCGGCCTATGAACTCCTCGCCTCAAGCAATCTGGCCCGCAAGCAGGTCTACGTCTTCACCGACCTGGCCCAGGTGGCCTGGCCGGCCGAGGCCGCCGGGGAGCTGCAAAAGCAGCACGAGAAGGCCCCCGACGTGGGCACGTGCCTGATCGACGTGGGGGTCGAGCGGCCCACCAATTTCGCCCTGGGCGACCTGCGGCTCTCCGGGGAGATCCTCTCCAGCCGGAGCAGCCTGCGCGTGGAGACGGAGCTATCGGCGGTGGGCCCGGGCGGGAAGCGGACCGTGGAGCGGACCGTGGCGCTGTACCTCTTGGAGCCCGATCCCGCCGATCCCGCGCAACGGCATCCGCAGAAGCGCGGCGAGCGGACCGCCGGCGTGGAGCCCAACGGAGTCCAGCCGATCGACTTCTCGATCGGCGACCTGACCCCGGGGACGCACCAGGGGTACGTGCAGATCCTGGGCGAAGACGGACTGGCGCCCGACGACCGCCGGTTTTTCACCGTCGAGGTCAAGCCGGCGTGGCGGGTCCTGATTGCCGCCCCCAAGCCGGTTGGCCAGTACGCCCTCTTCCTGACCCAAGCCTTGGCCCCCGAACTGTACCGCCAAAGGGGCCAAGCCCGCTTCGACTGCACGGTGGTCGCGCAGAACGAGCTGGCCGGGCTCAACCTGGAGCCATTCTCGGCGGTTGCCCTCTTGGATCCGAAGCCGCTGGAGGCGGCCGTTTGGGCGAAGCTGGGCGATTTCGTGGCGGCCGGCCGCGGACTGGCGGTCTTCCTCGGGCGGAATGCCGACGGCCAGGCCCTAGAATCCTTCAACCAAGGGCCCGCGCAAGACCTCCTGGCCGGCAAGCTCGTGCGCCAGGCCAAGTCCGACGACAACGGCCTCTCGCTCTCGCCGCAGACTTACGAGCACCCGATCCTTGCCCCGCTTCGCAACCGCGCGGGCTCGATCCCCTGGTTCCGCCTCCCCGTGTATCGGTACTGGCAACTGACCGAGCCGCCCGCCGGAGTCCACGTCGTGGTCCGGTTCAGCGACGACGGCCCGGCCATCTTGGACCGCCCGCTGGGCAAGGGGCGGATCGTGACGATGACCACGCCGGTGTCCGACGACCCCAACCGCAAGCCGTGGAACCGGCTGACGGCCGTCGGCGAATGGCCGTTTCCGGTGCTCGCCCAGTGTACGTTTCTCTACCTGGTCGGCAGCACGGACCAGGCGCTGAACTTCGTCGCCGGCAATCCCGCCGTGCTGCAACTGAATCCCCAGGACGCGTATCAGACCTACGTGCTGACCGCGCCGGACGGCACGGAGGTCCGCGTCGCGCCCGACTTGAAGAAGCACGAGTTGGCGGTCGCGGCCACCGACCAGCCGGGCAACTACCGGGTGCAGGCGGGCGGGACCGCCGAAGGCGTGGACCGGGGCTTCAGCGTCAATCTGGCCGCCGGGCAGA
Source organism: uncultured Planctomycetaceae bacterium (assembly GCA_964354135.1). Lineage (GTDB taxonomy): Bacteria > Planctomycetota > Planctomycetia > Pirellulales > Thermoguttaceae > CAYGZA01. The sequence goes on along the minus strand of CAYGZA010000110.1, from coordinate 14,622 downwards.
CCCGGCTGGAGCGGATCTCCGCGGGCGAGCTGGGCCCACTGTTCGGACCGGTCCCGCACCGCCTGGCCCGCACCCGGGACGAGATCGAGCTGGACTTCGGCTCGGGGGACCTGTGGGACCTGTTTCCGGGATTGATCCTGGCAGTGGCCTTGATCCTCGGGCTGGAGCACGTGGCGGCGAACCGGTTCTACAAAGAGGGATGAAGGATGAGGGATGAGGGATGAAGGAAGCGCATGACATGGGCTTTGTTTTACGAATTGCGTCGCGATGCACTCCCGGTCTGGTCGCCAACGCGATTCGGCACGAAGACCACGGCGTCTCGATGGACTGCGCGACCATCCCACCCCCTTTCATCCTTCATCCTTCATCCCTCATCCCTTCTTTCATCCCTCATCATTCATCATTTCTCCCATGATTGACTGGTCCTTCCATCCCGTTGGCGGCGAGAGCTACCTGGCGGTGGCGGCCGCGGCCTTGGTGCTCTTGGCGCTCTTGGCGCTGGGGCCGGCCCGCGCAAAGACCACCGGCGCACGCCGCTGGGCGTTGGTGGGCCTGCGGGCGGGGGTGATCGTCCTGGTGGTGCTGGCCATGCTGCGGCCGGCCGTGGTTTACACCAAGGTGAGGAAACAGTCGGCCACGCTGGTGGTCCTGGCCGACAAGTCGCGGAGCATGTCGGTGGGCGACGAGGCCAACGGTAAGACCCGCTTCCAGGCCATGACCGACGCGCTGGGGGAATCGGCCGCGGCCCTGCGCGAGCTGGCCGCCGACTTCGAGCTGAGGGCCTACACGTTCGACGCCGAGCCCCATCCGGCCGAAGTCGCGCGCGGCCAAATCGCCCTGGGCGATGGCCCGGACGGCGGGCAAACGGCGATCGGCTTTGTCCTCAAGTCGGTCCTCGACCGGGAGGCCGGCAAACGCCTGCTGGGGGTCGTGTTGCTGAGCGACGGCGCCCAGCGGGCCTATCCCCCGCGCGACGTCCTGCCGCAGACCGCCGCCAGGGGCCTTCGGGACCTCGGCTCTCCGATCTATGCCGTCCGCTTCGGGCAGCCGCGCGGACTGGGGCAGGTGCAGGACGCGGCCGTGACCGAGCTTCTGGCCGATCCACTGGTCTTCGTCAAGACGCAACTGGTCGTCACCGGCCAGGTCCGCGTGGACGGATTCGTCAACCGCGAGATGCCGGTGCAGCTTTGGGCGGAGACCTCGCGGGGCAAGATGGAGGTCGTGGCCCAGCAGAGCGTCAAGGCCCAAACCGACGGCGCCATGATTCCCATCCGCTTCGTCTACGTTCCGGAGAACCCCGGGGAGATCAAGCTCACCTTGGAGGTCGTGCCCCAACCCGGCGAGATGGTCACCACCAACAACCGGCTGAGCACCTTCGTCAACGTGCTCAAGGGCGGTATCCGCGTGCTCTACCTGGAACGCTTTCCTCCCCGCGTCGAGCAGAAGTTCCTGGCGATCGACTCGCTGGGGGCATCGCCCGACATCCGCGTGGACCTCCGCAACCTGAATCTCGCCGCCCCGCAGACCCGGCCCCAGGACCTCGCGGAGCTTTTCCAGCCCGGCAAGTGCGACGTGTACATCCTCGGGGACATCGACTCCACGGCCTTCACCAGGGAAGAGATGACCGCTCTGGCCGAGGCGGTGGGCAAGGGGGCGGGCCTGATGATGCTCGGGGGCGTCCACAGCTTCGGCGCGGGCGGCTATTGGGACACGCCGTTGGCCGAAGTCATGCCCGTCCAAATGGACCGCCTGGAACGCCAGCCTCCCGACGGTCCGATCCGCACCGACCTCCACTGGCCGGGCCCGCTCAAAATGCGGCCCACGGACGTGGGGCAGGATCATTACAGCCTGATGCTGGCCGGGAGCAAGCAGGAAAGTGCCGCGGTCTGGAAGCAACTTCCCCCTCTGGATGGTGCAAATAAGCTGGTCGAAGGGCGGGGGGCCTCGATCCTCGCCGTGGATCAACAGGACCACCCGATCCTGATCGGCAGCCAGTGGGGCAAGGGGCGCGTGATGGCCTTTGCCGGCGACTCCACCTGGCGTTGGTGGATGCACGGATTCGAGTCCGCCCACAAACGCTTCTGGCGCCAAACCATCCTCTGGCTGGCCCGCAAAGAGGAATCCGCGGAGGGAAGCGTCTGGGTCAAGCTCTCCCAGCGGCGGTTCAACCCGGGGCAACGGGTGGACTTCACCCTCGGTACGCAGACCTCCACCGGAGACCCCATCAAGGGGGTGGCCTACGCAGCGGAAATCGAGTTCCCAGGGGGCCCCGAACGCCGTATAGACTTAGTGGCGGGGGACGGCCAGGCGACGGGATACTTCCGCGACACGCAGAAGGACGGCGATTACACCATCCGTGCTACGGCTCGGCAGGGGGAAAAGGACCTGGGCGCGACCCAGGCGCGTTTTTCGGTGATCGAGCAGGACCTTGAGTTGGACAACGCCGCCGCGGATGCGACCCTGCTGAACAGCCTTGCGGCCATGACCAAGGGCCAGCCCGTGCTTCCGGAGGAGCTTCCAGAGTTGATTCGCCGCCTTGCCAGGAGCACCGAGGAACTGGAGGTCGACGAAATAGACACGAGCCGGCCAAGCCACACGTGGCCATTCCTTGCCCTCGTGGTGGGCTTGCTGACGGGGGAATGGTACTTGCGGAAACGGTGGGGACTGGTATGAAGGAAGAAGGGTCATTGCCCGCAGACGCAAGGTACGATGTAGTAAGGGAGTAGGGGCTAGCCCCTTCGAGATCCGGCATGAGCAGCGACCAAGCCTACGACCCGCAGTTGATCGAGCAGACTAAGCGGCAGATCCGTACGCTGGTCCAGGAGATTGCCCAGTTCTCGAAGACCGATATGGCCCCGGACCAGTTCTACGCCGAATTGCTCCCCAGGGTGGTGTCTGCATTGGCTGCTGTTGGGGGGGGCGTCTGGACTACGGGTGACCAGGGGCGGCTCGGCTTGCAGTACCAGGTCAATCTCCAAGAGACCCGTCTGCCCGAGCAAGGCGAACAGGAGCAGATGGGCCACGGCCGGCTCCTCCACAAGGTCATGACCACCGGCGAGGCCATACTGGTGCCCCCTCACACGGGCGGGGAGGACGGCGAGCAAGGTCTCAACCCCACCGACTACCTGTTGGTGCTTGGGGTCCTGAGGACCGAGTTGGAGGTCGTCGGGGTCATGGAGATCTTCCAGCGCCCCGAGCCCGGCGCCGCCATCCAGCAAGGATACCTGCGGTTCGTGGCCCAGATGTGCGACCTGGCCGGCGACTTTCTCAAGAGCCGCCAGCTCCGCCACTTCTCCGACCGCCAGGCCCTCTGGACGCAACTCGAAGAATTCTCCCGCTCGGTCCACGGAAGCCTCAACCCCCGGGAGACTGCCTACACCATCGCCAACGAGGGCCGGCGCCTGATCGAGTGCGACCGCGTCAGCGTGGCCGTGCGCCGGGGCAAGCGGTGCTTCGTCGAGGCCGTCAGCGGGCAAGACCTCGTCGATAAGCGGTCCAACATGGTCCGCCTGCTCGGCAAGCTCGCGACGGTGGTGGTCGCCAGCGAAGAGCCGATGTGGTACACCGGCGACACGCGGGACATGGCCCCGCAGGTCGAGGACGCCGTCCAAGAGTACGTGGACGAGACCCACACCAAGATGGTCGCGGTCCTGCCGCTTTTCCGTCCGGAGCTGATCGAAAAAGAGCGGGAGAAGCCCGGCGAGGTGCTCGAATCTCCGTCGCCGGCGGGCGCCTTGATCGTCGAGCAGATCGAAGACAGCCGCGTCGAGCCCAAGACGCGCCAGCGCGTGGACGTCGTCTGCCGGCACAGCGCCGCGGCCCTGGCCAACGCCTTGGAGCACCACAGCCTGTTTCTCATGCCGCTGTGGCGGGCGTTGGGGAAGAGCCGCGTGGTGACGCGGGCCCGCCATTTGCCCAAGGTGCTCATCGTGCTGGGGCTTCTCGTGAGCGCGGTGATTGCGCTGGCGGTGGTGCCGGCGGACTTTGCGCTGCGGTCCAAGGGGACTCTCGAGCCGGTCATCAAGCGCAACGTCTGGGCGCAGACCGACGCCGACGAGGTGTCCGAAGTGCTCGTCGACCACGGCAAGTGGGTCAAGGACAAGGAGATCCTGGTCCGGCTCCGCAACTACAAGCTGCAGGATTCGTTCCAGGACGTGGAAGGGAGGCTCCGCGAGGCAACCGCCGCGCTAGACGCCACCGAGCAGCAGCTCGTCGACCGCGGGTTGGCTCCCGAGAGGCTAGCCGAGTTGCGGGCAAGGCGCACGCAATTGGCGACCCAGGTCAGCAGTCTCAAGACCCAGTACAGGTCCTTGGACACGCAGGTGAAGGCGCTGGTCGTCAAGAGCCCGGACGACGGTCAGGTCATCACCTGGGACCCGAGAAATCGGTTAATTGGCCGCCCGGTCCAGAAGGGACAGATGCTGTTGACGATCGCCAAGACCAAAGGCGCCTGGGAAGTCGAGCTGCACATGTCCGAGGACCGCATCGGCCACATCCGCCGTGCCCAAAACAAGCTCCTGGAAGAGGTCGACGCCAAGCTGAAGGCGGCCACCGGTGCGGAATTCGAGAAGCAGAAGTCCGAGCTAAGCAAGCTCCCAGCCGGCGAGCGGATCGAAAGGCTCCGCCAGCTCACCGGCCAGCCGGACATCGACGACCGCCTGGAGGTCCCCTTCATCCTCTACGGCGAGCCGGGCACCACGCACTACGGCCGGATCCGCGAGATGGAGTACTCCGCCGAGCCCCGGGCGGACGAAGGGGTCACCGTGCTCATCAAGGTGGACTTCGATAAAGACGAATTGGGGAAGGAGCTTCTCCAGCAGGGGACATCGGTCACGGGCAAGGTGGGCTGCGGGCGGCGGGCGCTGGGGTACGTGCTGTTCCACGACTTGGGCGCGTGGATCCAGAAGACGTGGTTCCGTTGGTTCTAGAAGTAGCCCGGTCCGGCAAGAAAGCCGAAACTCGAAATCCTAAATCCGAAACAAATCCCAATGACCGAAAAACGGAAATGCTAAACACACGGCCGACCGTTTTGTGCATTTGGATTTCGACCTTTGGATTTGTTTCGGATTTCGGATTTCGTGCTTCGAGTTTTCACTTCAAAGGGGTGTTTCGATGCGGACGAGAAGAATCCTGTGGGTTGCGGTCCTGGTGGGGGCCGCAGGCGTCGCGGCGGGGAGCCTGATTGCCGGCGATCCCTCGGCTTCGTCGGACGAGGGCAAAGACAAGCCGGCCAGAGATCCCTCGTGGCCGACGGCTTGCTACGTCAAGCTGAAGACCATCGAGGTCTCCGCCCAGGAACCGGGGCAGATCAAGGAGTTCAAGGTCCAAGAGGGCCAGGAAGTCTACGATAAGACCCTCCTGGCGATGCTCGACGACAGCCAGGCCCAAATGGCCAAGAAAGCGGCCTTTCACAAGCTGCAGGCGGCCGAAAAGGACGCCGCAAGCGACGTCGCCGTCCGCTATTCCCAAAAGGGGTTCGATCTCGCGGAAATCGAGTACAAGCAGGGCAAGGAGACCCGCGACTACGACCAGCGCGCCGTCACCCTCTACGAGATCCGCCGGCTGTGGTTCAAGGTCGAGGAGGCCAAACTGAGCATCGAGCAGGAAGAGCACAAGCTGGCTCTTGCGGCGATTACGGCCGACGTGCGGCGGGCCGAGCTGGAGGCCGCCGAGGTGGACATCCGGCGCCGCGAGATCCGCTCTTCCTGCGTCGGCCGCGTCGAAAAGCGGCATCGCGAGGCCGGCGAGTGGGTCAAGCCCGGCGACCCCATCCTCCAAATCCTCAAGACCGACGTCGTCGAGGTGCAGGGCAGCATGGACGCCACCCGGTTGGCGCCGGCGGACGTGGAAGGACGGCCGGTCACGGTGATCGTCGAAGTGCCGCGCGGCCGGCAGATCGTTAAAGAGACCTTCGACGGCACCGTCATCTTCGCCGGCTACACGATCGACAGCTTGAGAAAGTCCGTGGTGAAGGCGGAAGTCAAGAACCGCAAGAACAACGGCCACTGGATCCTCCGCGACGGCATGAAGGCCGAAATGCAGATTGACCTGAATCGCCCGTGACCCGGATCACCCTCGCCGACAGCCTGTTGTCCAGCTCCGCCCGGGCGCTGAATATCCGCCGGCGCCCGGACCTGACCGCACAGCGCCAGCGCTATCAGGGGAAGACCTATTGGGTGGTCAAGGACCCGGTGGGGCTCCACTACTTCCGCTTTCAGGAGGAAGAATACGCCATCCTGAACATGCTCGACGGCGCGACGAGCCTCGACGAGATCAAGGAGCGGTTCGAGGACGAGTTCCCGCCCCAGAAGATCACGCTGGACGAGCTCCAGAACTTCCTGGGCACGCTGCACCGCAGCGGCCTGGTGCTGGCCAGCGTGCAGGGCCAAGGGCCCCAGCTCCTCAAGCGCCGCGGCGAGAAAAAGCGCCAGCAACTGGTCGCCAGCCTGGCCAACGTCCTCTGCATCCGCTTCAAGGGCGTCGACCCGGAGCGGTTTCTCAATTGGCTCTACCCCGCGGTGCGGTGGCTCTTCTCGCCTCTGGCCATGGCGGTCTGCCTGGGGATGATGCTCGTTGCGCTGTTGACGATCCTGGTGGAGTTCGACACGTTTCTCGGCAAGCTGCCGACCTTTCAGAGTTTCTTCACCCCCGCCAACGCCTTCCTGATCGCCGTCACTCTGGCCGTCACCAAGGTCCTCCACGAGCTGGGGCACGGCCTGTCGTGTACGCACTTCGGCGGCGAGTGCCACGAGATGGGCGTCATGATCCTCGTGCTCACTCCCTGCCTCTACTGCAACGTCTCCGACTCCTGGATGCTCCCCAACAAGTGGCACCGGGCGGCCATCGGGGCCGCCGGGATGTACGTCGAGCTCGTGCTGGCCTCGATCGCCACGTTCATCTGGTGGTTCAGCGAGCCGGGGCTCCTGAATCACATCTGCCTGAACGTCATGTTCATCGCCAGCGTCAGCACGATCATCTTCAACGGCAACCCGCTCCTGCGCTACGACGGCTACTACATCCTCGCCGACGTGACGGAAATCCCCAACCTGCGGCAGAAGGCGACCATGATCCTCAGCCGGAAGATGGGGCAGTGGTTCCTCGGCCTGGAGCCGAGCGAGGACCCCTTCCTCCCGCAGCGGCGCCAGATCTTCTTCGCCCTTTACTCCATCGCCGCGGCCGTCTACCGCTGGGTGGTCGTGTTTTCCATCCTCTGGTTCCTTTACAAGGTCTTCGAGCCCTATGGGCTGAAGATCATCGGCCAGGCGATCATCCTGGCGGCGCTTTACGGGCTCTTTATTCAGCCCCTGTATCAGTTGGGCAAGTTCTTCTACGTACCGGGGAGGCTGGACAAAGTGAAGAAACCGCACATGTACGGCTCGTTGGCGGGGCTGGGATTGGCGGCCGCGGCATTCCTCTTCCTGAAGCTGCCCTACCACGTGCTGGCGACCTTGGAGGTCCAGGCCCGCAACGCCGCCGGCGTCTACGTCGACGTGCCGGGGAAGCTGGAGAAGATCCGCGTGCGGCCGGGAGACCGCGTCCGGAAGGACGATATCCTGGCGGTGCTCTCGAGCACCGACCTGGAAATGAAGATCGAGGAGCTCAATGCCCTCCGCGATCAACTCCGGAGCCAATTGGAGAACCTGAAGCGCCAACAATACAGGGACCTCCAGGCCGCTGCGCAAATCCCCCAGGTCCAGTCCGATCTGGAGACCCAAGAGCAGCAGATCAAGCAGAAGGAGGCCGAGCGCGAGCGGCTGAAGCTGCGGGCCACCGCGGACGGCGTCGTCTTGCCCCCGCCGATCACCGTGCAACACAGCGACCCCGAGGGACCGCTCCCCGGTTGGTCGGAGACGCCCCTGCTCGACAGGAACCTGGGCACCTACCTGGAGGAAGGGACTCTCTTCTGCCAGGTGGGCAATCCGCAGGACATGGAGGCCGTTCTGGTCATTCACGAGGCCGACAAGCCCTTCGTCCGCAAGGGCCATAAGGTGGCGCTGAAGCTCGACTCGTTCCCCCAGGAGACCCTCTGGAGCGAAATCGTCGAGATATCCCCGGGTGAGCTGAAGGTCAGCCCGCGGCGGCTCTCCGGCAAGGCCGGCGGCGAGCTCGCCACCAAGACCAATCCCGCGACGGGAATGGAAGAGCCTTTGGACCCCTCGTATCAGGCATCGGTGCCCTTGGACAATTCCGGCGGCCTGCTGCAGCTTGGGCTCCGCGGCCGGGCGAAAGTCTACATGGACCATGACGGCTGGCAGACCCTCGGCCAGCGTCTCTGGCGGTTCCTGTCGCGGACCTTCAACTTCCGCATGTGAAAAGCCCTGGATAAGGAGCTGCGTCCCCTCTTTCTCACTCAAAGGAGAAACAGCCGTGAGTCTATCGCGTCGTGAGTTTCTGGCGGCTTCGGCGGCGGCCGGTCTTTCGGTGGCCGTGCCCGCCGTCCGCGGTGCCGAGAAGGAGAAGAAGTACAAGACGGCCCTCGTGGGGACCGGCTGGTGGGGCATGAACATCCTCCGCGTGGCCGTCAAGGCGGGCCAGTCGAGCGTCGTGGCGATGTGCGACGTGGACCGGAACCAGCTCGACCCGGCCGTCGCCGACGTGGAGAAGCTCACCGGCCGGACGCCCAAAAAGTACGGCGACTTCCGCGAGCTTCTGGAAAAGGAGAAGCCGGAAATCGTGATCGTCGGCACGCCCGACCACTGGCATCCGCTTGCGATGATCGCCGCCGTGAGGGCCGGGGCCCACGTGTACGTCGAGAAGCCGATCGGGCACACCGTCATGGAAGGCCGGGCGATGGTCAACGCCGCCCGGGCGACCGGCCGCGTGGTCCAGGTGGGGACGCACCGCCGCGTTTCGCCGCACAACGTGAGCGGCCGCGAGTTCATCCGCTCCGGCAAGCTCGGGAAGATCGGCATGGTTCGGGCGTTCGTCCACTACGGCGGCGGCCCGGAACGCCCGCACAAGAACGTCGATCCGCCCAAAGGCCTGGACTGGGACTTCTGGTGCGGCCCGGCCCCGGTGCGGCCCTTCAACGGCGACCCCGGCAACCCGTGGGGCGGCGCCATCCATCCCCGCGGCTTCCGCGGCTATCTCGACTACGCCAACGGCACGCTCGGCGATTGGGGCATTCACTGGATGGACCAGATCCTCTGGATCACCGGGGAGAAATACCCCAAGAAGGTCTTTTCCGTGGGCGGCCGCCCGATTAAGGGCCCGCCCATCCTCACCAAGGAAGAGCAGACCAGCGACGCCCCCGATCACCAGCTCGCCACCTACCAGTTCGACGGGTTCGACGTGACCTGGGAGCACCGCCAGTTCGCCGGCAACAACGCCGAGAAAGGCGAGTCGGTCGGCTGCTACTTCTACGGCGAGAAGGGCACCTTCCACATGGCTTGGCAGCAGGGATGGACTTTCTACCCGGTGGATTCGCGCCAGCCGCCGATCCACGAAGACCCGCAGCTCGGCAAGCCGGACGACCAGAACATCAAGGAACTCTGGGCCGACTTTTTGGGTGCGATCGAGACCGGCCGAACGCCCGTCTGCGACATCGAGAAGGTCCACTACTCGACCAACGTCGCCCTGCTGGGGATGCTCAGCTACAAGCTCGGCCGCGGCATCGAGTGGGACGGCCGGAACGAACAGTGCGTCGGCGATCCCGAGGCCAACAAGCTCCTGAGGCGCGAATACCGCAAGCCGTGGGAGTATCCGACTGCATAGAACAGCCATGCGTAGCGGCGGGGCTTGCCCCGCGCTTCAGCCGCACTTCTCCGATTGCCGGCGCGATCACTACCGCAGCGTCGATTCCCGCGCGTCGAACGACACGACGAATGACCATCGTTGGAGGCGTTTTCTTTCCTTGAGCGGATTCCGCTGCACGTAGTCAATCGCCCGCCGGATCTCTTCGTCGGTGTGCAAGAACACCGACCATCCCTTCCGAGCCCACGGCGACGGAATATCGCCACTTGCCTGGCGGTAGTCGAAGAGCGGATGGAGGCCCTCGGCAGCCAGTTCTTGTGTCGCGCGTCCCTTCAAGTGTCCGACAATCCGTTCAATGCGGTAAGCGTGGCGGGCGACCACGAAGTGAGCGTGCTCCGGCAAGATGCAGCACGCATGCACGACATACCCGGACTCCTCAATCGCGCGCTTGAAACCGGTCGCTACTGCCAGTGCCTGACGCCCGTTGAAGGAGACCGGCGGATAGCGCAATGCGGACTTGGCGTCTTGGCGCAAACGCGGATCGTGCGTGCGGGCCGCCAGAGACCGGCGCGTCGCCACCTTCGTTGCTGGCCCGTAACGCAGCAGTTCCCACTGGCGAATCCAGTCCGACCACGATCCCCGGGGATCGTTGGGAAGCCAGAACCCATAGGCCGTGATGATCGCGTGGTATGCGCGGATTCTTTCCACGGCGGTCCGACTCCAAAGCACGTTAACGCGAGTGGCTTGCTTGAGGCCGCCGGTGAGCCGGCTGCACGTGGAACCATCGCGGGGCAAGCCCCGCCGCTACGCTACTTCTGGACTCCGAACTTGTGAATGGTCGTCTCTCGAAACGTCTCGCCGGGGCGGAGCACGGTTGGGGGGAAGTCCGGCTTGTTGGGCGAATCGGGGAAGTGCTGCGTCTCCAGGCACACGCCGTAGTGCCTGCCGTAGACCACGCCGCCGGGCTTCTTCATGTTCAGGCCGTTGGCCGTGTAGATCTGCACGCCGGGCTGCGTGGTGAAAACCTCCATCACCCGGCCGCTCTTCGGATCGGATAGGCGGGCCGCCAGCGAAAGCTCGCCCGGCTTCCCCTTGTTCAGCACGTAGCAGTGGTCGTACCCGCCCGGCACCTGGCCGATGCGGGAGCCGATCGTCATCGGCTTGGTGAAATCCATGGGCGTGCCCTGGACGGGCTTCAGCTCGCCTAGCGGGATCAGGCCCGGATCGACCGGCAAGTAGCGGTCGGCGTGGAGCCGTAGCTCGTGTCCCAGCACGTCGCCCGAGCCGGCCAGGTTCCAGTACGCGTGGTTCGTAAGGTTGAGCACCGTCGGCTTATCGGTCACCGCGGTGTAGTCCATCTTGAGTTGGTTATCGGCGGTGAGCGTGTATGTGACGGTGGCGGTGAGCGTGCCCGGATAGCCCTCTTCGCCGTCGCGGCTTATGTAAGTGAGCTTCACGCCCACCGAACCCTTGCCCTCGACCGGCTCGGCCGCCCAGCTCACCTTGTCGAAGCCGACGCGTCCGCCGTGGAGGTGGTTGGGCCCGTTGTTGCGGGCGAGGGTGTATTCGACGCCGTCGAGCGTAAACTTGCCCCCGGCGATCCGGTTGGCGTAGCGGCCGCAGATCGAGCCGAAGCACGGATGCCCCTTGGCGTACTCGGCGAACGAGTCCATGTTCAGCGTCACTTCACCGCGCTCGCCCTCGCGGTCCGGCACCTGGACCGAGACCAGCGTGGCCCCGAAGGTCATCACCTTGACCGTTATGCCGCCGGGGCTCGACAAGGTGTACAAGTCCACGCCGCTCCCGTCCCGCGTTTTCCCGAAAGGCTCCTTCTCGACGCTCATTTTCTTGCTCCCTACACGCGCGCCAACGAGGTCTTCCGCCCGAGAGGACCGGCCGCCCGGCACTCCGAGTCCGGCCATCGCCCAGAACAGCACGGCGGCGATCATCGGCAAACGAGCACGCAGTTTGGACCGTTGCACGGCGGCGTTCCTTTCTTGGAGGTGTGCAATGTATGCGATTCTGCCGACGGATCCACCTCCATCGGCTCCGGCCGCCCCTTTCCGACAGCACCATTATGAAACTGGGCGGGCCGCGCGGTCAACACAGCCGGTCATGAGGAATATGAACTGCCACTTTAGGATTCCTGAACCACGGGCTCAACCTTCATCTGTTGTGGTGCAGGCGTCCCGCCTGCAAGGGGCGTGCAGCCGAGACGGCTGCACCACAAAAACCGCCACACCCTTCCGGTTGCAGACTTCCCCCGATTGGGTTAGGATGGGACGCGCTGCTCGCGAGATAACGAGTTAAGTTGATGAGTTGAACTGCCGCCGCGAGGTGGTTTCCAAGAGGCGTTTTGTTGGGAGAGATGACATGACGTCGCGCGCTCTGGGTCTGCTTGCGATGGTGAGTCTAGGACTCGGTCTCTTTGGGCTCTTGGCGCCGACGGCACACGCCGCCCCGCCGCAGAACATCGCCCGGAAGGCCAAGGCATGGGCCAGCTCGGAGCACAACGCCCAATACCTGGCCCAATTCGCCATCGACGGCAAGATCCCGGCGGCGGGGAGCGCGGCGGCCGATCTCAGCGCCGCGTGGTGCGTGCTGAAGGCCAAGTCCGGCGACCAGGCCGAGTTCCGCCTCCAATGGGACAAGCCGGTCGAGCTGGCCGAGCTGGTCTACTGGGGCCGCACCACCTGGTTCATCAACGAGTGCTGGAAGGACTACGAGGTCTACCTGGACGACTCCAAGACGCCGGCCGCCAAGGGCGCCTTCCAGATGATCCACGGCCCGCAGCGAGTCCAAATCCCCAAGAGCCAGGTCTCGAAGGTCACCTTCAAGTTCGTCAGCTCTCATGGCGGGTTCAACCCCGGCGCGTTGGAAATCCAGGCATTCTCTCGGAGCCTCTCGAAGAGCGAAATCGCCAAGCTCACCGCCCAGGCCAACGGCGTGGCGTCCCAGATGCCGTGGGTCGAGAAGGCGGACCCCAAGCACGTCCGGACATTGATCGATCGGCTCATCGGCCTCCACGGGCCGAAGTACGCCCAAGCCGGCGAGCACCTTGCCTGGCTGGGAACCCTGGAAAAGTCCCTGGCCGAGGCCCAGGCGGGCGGCAACGACCCGGCGGCCGAGGAGCGGCTCGAAAAGGTCCAGGAGGACATGGAGCAACTGGAACGCGACGTGCTCCTGTTCGACCTGGACAAGGCGGTCGTCATCCGGCGGCACGAGATCGACGCCACGCACGTCTACACGTATCACTACGAGGGCTTTCGGGCCGGCGGCGGGCTGTACGTCGCCTCGCTCAAGGACCCCAAGGCTAGGCCGCAGCTTCTGGTCGAGTCGCCCACCGGCCAGATCCTCGACTGCGACCTCTCCTACGACGGCACGAAGATCCTCTTCAGTTGGCGGCAGAAGCAGGACGAGGGCTACCACCTCTGGACGATCCATGCGGACGGCTCGGGACTCACGCAACTCACCAAGGGCCCCTGGCACGACTACAACGGCTGCTGGCTCCCCGACGGCGGGATCGCCTTCCTGAGCACCCGGGCCCCGCAGTTCGCCTACTGCTGGCACGCCCCGGTGGGCATCCTCCACCGCATGAACCCGGACGGCTCAGGGCTCCGCCGCATCTCGGCCAATTACCTCAACGACTTCACCCCCGTCGTGCTCGACGACGGGCGGATCATCTATAGCCGCTGGGAATACGTGGACCGGCCGGCCATTCCCATCCAGAGCCTCTGGACGATCAACCCCGACGGCACCGGCCTCTTGGGCTTCTTCGGGAACCGCGTGATCTCGCCGGCCACGTTCATGGAGGCCCGCTCGATCCCCGGCAGCACGAGCATCCTCTGCACGATGACCGGCCACAACGGGCCGGCCCGCGGGGCCATCGGCGTGATCGACCGCTCCAGGGGCGTCAACGCCCAGGACGCAATCGTCAACGTCACGCCCGACGTCCCCGTGCCGAAGGTCAACGAAGGCTGCGGCAACTTCGAGGGCGCCAAGCTCTATAGTTGCCCCCTGCCGTTGGACTCCGCCCGCTTCCTGGTCTCGGCCCGCGGGCCGGTCCTGGTGCGGACGCTCTCGGGCGAGTGCCAATCGGTGGCCTTGCCGGCGCCGGAAAACGGGATGCAGCACTTCTCGGCGCAGCCGATCCGGCCGCGGTTCCGGCCGCCCGTCATCCCGTCGATGCTCCCGGAGCATTCCGACGGTTACGCCACGCTCTTCGTCCAGGACATCTACAACGGCCTGGAGCCCTACGTCCGGCGCGGCGAAGTGAAAACGATCCGCGTGGTCCGCGAGATGCCCAAGACGGTGCGGATCGACCCGAGCCTGCGGGCGTTCGGGTTCCAGTTCCCGGTGATCTCGTGCGGGGCGACCTACGCCGGCAAGATCGTGCTGGGCGACGTGCCGGTCGAGCCCGACGGCTCGGCCTGCTTCCGCGTCCCGGCCGGGACGCCGCTCTACTTCATGGCCCTGGACGCCGAAGGCCGGACCGTGCAGCGGATGCGGAGCTTCACGCACCTGATGCCGGGCGAAGTGCAGGGGTGCGTCGGCTGCCACGAGCACCGCCTGCAGGCCTCGCGGCCCAATGTCCCAGTAGGGCAGGCGTCTCGCCTGCCCCGAGGAAATGCAGGCGAGACGCCTGCCCTACTAGCTTACTCCACGCCGCCAAGGGACCTCCAGCCGCCGGAATGGGGCATTGGGGGCTTCGATTACTCCCGCATCGTCCAGCCGGTGCTCGACCGGCATTGCACCAAGTGCCACGACTCGGTCACCCCGCCCAAGCGGATCGACCTGACCGGCGGCAAGACCGACTTCTTCAACGTCTCTTACGACTGCCTGGCCCGCGAGAACCAGGGCGGCCGCGGCAGCCCGTACGTCAACTGGATCCCCAGCTACAACGGCCAGGAATGGAACATTCTGGAGACC
>CAYGZA010000109.1:0-17325 GCA_964354135.1 uncultured Planctomycetaceae bacterium | reverse complement strand
AACGGCCACTTTTTCCAAAACGCGAAACTCTTGAACTGAAAGCGGCACTAGCACCTCCCGTGCTTCCTGACTAGCTCGACCGCGTAGAAGTGGTTCTCCCAGGTCACCGTCACCGGCGGGGAACTTGATCCTGCACAACGGCCTTGAAACTAGTCCGGCAGGAAACCGTTGTCAACCGTCGGATCCAGATATCCCAGGCGTGCGGGACATGTGGGGTCGAAAGAAATCGCAGCCGGTGCCGGCCGGTTTGCAGGACTTCGCCGTCGGCGAGCGACCGTGGCGCGCGGTTGGCGAAGTCGTTGACATTCACCTTCAGCCCAACAAAGCTGCAGAGCGCCTGCGCGCGGGGTGCGGCGCGGTTACGGGCCAACGCGGATGGTCTGGATCTCGAACGGCCCGATCTCGGTAAGGATCGTATCCTTGTCGACGCTGAGGCTCTTGCCTCCGCCTTCCGGCAGGTCTTCCGTCAGGCGGACGAGGGCGGCCTTTGCGCCGGGCTGTAAACCGCACTTCACGCGTGCCTCGACCTTTCGGCCGCCCGTCTCAAACAGGCGGATCACTAATCCACGCCCGTCCTCGGCGCGTTTGGCATTGACGAGGACCACGTTGGCGGGAGAAACCTCGAAGAAGCCGGCCGCAGGCGGAAGTCGCGAGGGCGCCGGCTCGGCCGGTTTCGCAGGACGTCCCAAGAGCGGGGTCGTCGCCTCCCAGCCGAACCGCGCGTCCGGCTCCGTGCCTGCGTGACCCCGCAGGGCGTACCGGAACGTGAAGTCACCTCCTTGAAACTCCTGGAAGTTGGTGGACCAGCCGTTGTTCAGGGCGCTTGAGTAGATGTAAGAGCGTGACGGGACGTAGTTGGCGTCCCACGAGAAGATCCGGATGTCGCCGACGGAGACGAGCGGGGCTTCGACGGTTGCCCACGTCACGCCGCCCTTGGGGCCCGACACGTCCACCCATCGTTGGACCGCAAACGTATCGCGATTTCCCTTGACCAGGACGTCGGCGACGGGGTCCGTCACGGCGCCGAGCAGTTCCATGCGGAAGCGGAAGTCCGGGATCGCCAGCGGAAAGGCGACGTGGCCCGCCTCGATCATGGCGCTCTCCTTCTTGCCGATCAGCCGGACCTCGCAGTCGATCCGGTCGAGCTCGTGCCAAAGCGTCACGGCCCGGATGACCTTCTCGACCTCGCCGACTTGGACCGGGAAGTTGGGGATTTCGAGCGTGCCCTCGACGACGAGCCTTTCGCAGACCGGTCCCGACTGGACGTACCAGTCGGTTGTGCGCGGGACGACCTTGCCGGTGCCGTTGCCCTTGTACTTGCTTTCGTGCCAACCGGCCTTCCCGATCTTCGCGTAGCCTTCGTAGACGTACTGATTGAAAGGGAACGGCGCCTTCGGATCGAGCAGCTCGAGGCCCGTTTGTTTGTCGGCGATCGACGAGATTTCACCGTCTTCGCGAATTGCGATTCGGTAACGCGGGCTTTCCATGGCCTGCACGCGTGCCTTGGAAACCTGCGCGGGCTTGGCGCTGGCAAGCGGCTTGTAGACGCGGTAGCCGACGCCTGGGACATTCTGCGCGATGAAAACGCGGTCGCCGCCGATCTGCTGGACTGGAGAAGCCGGTGCAGAGCCGTCGACCGGGACGAAGGCGCCCGCATCCGGGAAATCGCCGGCAGCCAGACTCACGGCGTCGGTGCGCGGCCAGGCCATGGGGTTGAAGACCACGATGCCGCCGTCGTCCGGCGCGGCCCGGAGCGCGATCCGCTGCAAGATGTCTTCGAGCGTCTTGGATGCGGTCTCGGCCGCCCGGCGGGCGAAATCGCCTTTCAGCCGCCAGGACTTCTTCATCGGCCCGTAGGCCGGGTTTTTGGCGAGGTCGTCGGCGGCCTTGGGCTTCGGTTCCGGCTTGAAGCCGGCGATGCCCCAAGTGTGCTCGCTGTAGAGGAGCGACTGCGCATACGCTTCGCGGAAATCGCGGGCCGGGTAGGCTTCCGCAGGGATGACCCCGGCCAGCAGGCCCGCCGTGTGGAACCGCTCGCTCCAGGTCAAGGCGTCGCGGGCCCAGCGCGCCTGGGCGGTCACCTGCGCTTGGCTGGCGATCCCGTGGATCCACCAGTCGGACAGTTCGGTCCGCAGGACCGGGATCCGGTCGCGATGGTGCGACTCCATCCAGTCGGTGAAGTCCTCGACCTGGCCGATCTGGATCTTCGGGAAGGCGTAGAGCTTGCCAAGCTTCTCGGCGCGCTGGGCAACCTCGACCAGGTTCTCCGGTCCCTGGTTGTCGCCGGTGACGTACAGGGCCAGGTGAGCATCGTACGGATAGTTCGGGTCCTTCTCCAGCCGCATCAGGAGGGCCTCATCCCAGCCCCAGCCGTAGCCGGGCGTGAGCTGCGTGAGCACGCGGCTTCCGTCGGGCGACTCCCACCAGAAGATCAACGGGACTTCGACGCCGCGCACGCCGTTGTTCGCCCCGATCTGCAGGAGCCGCACGCCGCTGCGGGCGAGGATCTGCGGCAGGATCCGCGTGTGACCCGGCACGTCGGTCTGCTTGGCCCACCCGACCCGTTTCTGGTAACGGTGTTCCAGTTCCTTGGACGGGTAGAGCGCGCGGGCAATGTCCTCCAGGCCGCAGAAGTAGGAGTGAAGCGTGATGGGCAAGGCGTGCCAGGTGATCGCGCCGCGGGCGAGGTAATCGTCGAATTTCTGCTGTCCCTTCGCGTCCTTGCGCGAGCGGATTTGATCGATGAGCCAAGTCGGGTACGTCCAGACGAAGCGGTGATCGGCGGAATTGTCTTTCGCCGCTTCGAGGAACGCGTATACCCTGTCGAGCATCGAACCTGCCGTCCGGTTGAGCATGTCGTCGATCGGCTCCGTGTAGCCGAGGTCGTAGTGGGTCTTCAGCGCGACGTAGACCCTCCAGCGCCGGTGGGGCAGCACCTTGGTCGACGCCTTTGCCATCTTCCCCGAGGCTGCCCGCAGCTCAATCGAGACGGGGGTCTCGGCCGCGACTGGAGGGATTCCGATCACGTAGTGATTCCCATCAAGCGGGAGCTTCTCCGCATCGAGTTGGAAGCTCTTCCCACCCGCCTCGACCCGGAAGGTGCCTCGCTTCTCCCAGTCGCCGAGGACCGACACGTGGAGCACCTGCCGCAGCTCGCCGGCCTCCTCGCGCAGGAAGATCGTGTCTCTTGCCGCCAGAGCGAGGCCCTGCGGCGGGGCCTTCTCTGCCGCAACGCAGACGCCCGCGCCGTCGTACTGGAACCACGATACCGCGGTGATGGCCACGAAAAGCAGGGCGTATCTCATGACAATTCCTCCCGGCGGCGCGCCGGCGCCGCTCAACTTGGTGCGTCCCATACAGACCATGGTGCGGACTCCTCCCTTGCCCAATGCGATGGCCGCATTCTCGGGAAGGCCGATAACAGGGGGAATTATGTCTCGACAAAACGCCCGTTGCAAGAGGCTCGCGGTCGGTAGATCCCCTTGTTGGGCATAGGCTCGTCCGAGCATGCACAAGGAGTGGCGTGCTGGCGTGCCATCCGCAAGGGTGCTATCCTGTTGTTGCCTACCACGGTCGCCCGCCAACTCGCCGCCGTGGAGGCAACACGAATCCAGGCAAAACCAGGAGAGACAGACTTATGTTCAAGAGCCCAATGACACTGGTCGGGCTGGTAGGGTTGTTCGGGTTGTTCTGCTGTGGCCTGGCGCCGGCGGCGGATGACCTGACCCAAGGATTCGCGACTCCGCCGGACTCGGCCAGGCCGCGGGTGTTTTGGTGGTGGCTCAACAGCCGCGTCACGCAGGCGGGCATTACTCGCGATTTGGAGGAGATGAAGGCCAAAGGGATTCGAGGTGCTCTGGTGTTCGATGCCGGCGGCGAAGCGGGCCCGATGCCCGCAGGCCCGAAGTTCATGGGCAAACAGTGGCGCGCACTGCTCAAGCACGCCGTCACGGAAGCCGAGCGCCGGGGGATCGAGATCAGTTTGAACCTCTGCAGCGGCTGGGATGCCGGCGGGCCATGGGTCACGCCGGAACACGCGTGTCAGAAGGTCGTCTGGTCCGAAACGCATCTTGTCGGGCCGGCGCGCCTATCCAAGGAGTTGCCCCGGCCTGCCAACGGCTACTATCGGGACATCGCGGTGCAAGCCTTCCGCTCGATTTCTGGCCAGGAGGGGAGCACGCATCGGGCCCCGCCCAAGGTCACGGCCAGCTCGTCCCAACCGCCTTACCCGCCGGAAAACGTGGTGGACCAGACCCCGGACTCCTTTTGGGTATCCTACGGTTACAAGGAGGGCGATGCGCCGAGGAAAGACCGGCCGGAGTGGCTCTTGTTCGAGTTTCCCGAACCGCTGGTGGCCAGCTCGCTGGTGCTTGTGCCTCGCAAAGCCTATGGGCCGCGCGAGTGCCAATTGCAGGCGTCGACCGACGGCAAGACGTTCAAGTCGGTAGCGCGTTTCTCCGTCGCCGACGGGGTGACCACTACCGTCACGTTCGACGAGACAGCCGCCCGCTTCTTCCGACTCCTGATTACCGGATCCTACACTACGTTCAACGTCCAGGTGAGCAAGGTGGCGCTCTTGAAAAAGGGGGAGAAGTTCACCGCCGGCGGGAGCGGGCTGAAGAACTGGAGATACAAGGCCGCTTATGACTGCCTGGGGCTCGGCTCGTTTGGCATCCTGGACGACGAGTACCCGGGCGAGCGCGCAGACGTCCGGAGTCGTGAGATCATCGACCTGTCGGGCAAGATGGATGCAGCCGGGAAACTCCAGTGGGACGTGCCATCCGGGAACTGGACGATCCTTCGGATCGGCCATACCTTGACCGGGATGGTGGTTTCCACGTGCAGCCCGGGCGGCGGCGGCCACATGCTGGACTTCTTGAGCCCGAAAGCCATGGATCTGCACTGGGAGTCGATGGCCGCCAAAGTCCTGGCCGACGTAGGCGACCTTGCCCCGAAGACACTCAAGTATTTCCACGACGACAGTTGGGAAGTCGGCTCGCCGAACTGGACGGTCGGCTTCCGCGAGGAGTTCCAGAAACGCCGCGGATACGACATGCTGCACTATCTGCCGGCGCTGGCGGGCAAGATCGTCGACGGCCGCGAGGTGACGAACCGCTTCCTCCGCGATTTCCGGCAGACGATCGGCGATTGCATCGCAGAGAACCACTACGCCCGATTCCGCGACCTGTCGCGACGGCACGGCATGGAAATTCACTCCGAATCGGGCGGCCCGTTCTGGCCGTTCATCGACGCCATGCGCTGCCTGAGCATGGACGAGATCCCGATGGGAGAAGTGTGGTATCCCGACGGGGCGCACGGCTTCTCGATCAAGCAGATCGCCAGCACGGCCCACGTGTATGGCAAGCGGTATTGCCAGGCCGAGACGTACACCTCGATCGGTCCCCATTGGGAGGAGGGGCCGGCGGAAATCAAGCCCATCGCGGACTACGCGTTCTGCCTTGGGCTGACGCGGATCGTTCATCACACCTTCACTTCGAGCGACCCCAAGGATGGCAAGCCGGGTTACGAGTATTTCGCCGGCACGCACTTCAATCCCAATGTCACCTGGTGGGAGCAGATCGGTCCTTACGTCGACTATGAATCGCGTTGCTGCCACCTGCTCTCCCGCGGACTGTTTGTCGCGGATGCCTGCTACTACTACGGAGAAGACGTGCCGGCTTTCGTGGTGCTGCGCGATGCCCTTCGGCTCGAGCTTCCCGCCGGCTTTGACTACGACGTGTGCAACGCGGAAATCCTGCTGACGCGAATGTCGGTGAAGGATGGGCGGATCGTGTTGCCCGACGGCATGAGCTACCGCCTGTTGGTGCTTCCTGAGAAGCAGACGATGTCGCCGGCCGTGCTCAAGAAGGTCGCCGAACTGGTCGGAGCCGGGGCCACCGTGATTGGGCCGAAACCGCTGCGGGCGCCCGGCCTGACCGATTATCCGCAAAGCGACCGTGAGGTCAGGCAGTTGGCAGACACGGTGTGGGGCGGCGTCGATGGAAAGGGCCTCACCGAAAGGAAGTTCGGCAAGGGCCGCGTCGTCTGGGGCAAGCCCGTGGTCGAAGTGTTGCGGGAACTTGGCGCTCAAGCGGACTTCCAGCACGGCGGCGCTCCACAAGACGCCCACCTGGAGTACATTCACCGGCGAGACGGCGACACGGAGATCTATTTTGTCGCCAATCGCCGGAATCGCGTGCTGAAGCAGAACTGCACGTTCCGTGTCTCGGGCAAGATGCCGGAACTATGGGAGCCGATCACCGGCGCAGTGCGCCGCGCCGCAGCGTATCAGCAGGCGGGCGGCTGTACGACGGTGCCGCTGGAATTCGCGCCCCACGGCTCCCTGTTCCTCGTATTCCGCGAACCGATCCCGGCGGACCAAAAGGGAAAGGCCAAGGGCAACTTCCCGTTGTTCTCGCCGGTCCAAGAGGTTGATGGCCCGTGGGCCGTGAAGTTCGATCCCAAGTGGGGCGGGCCGGAGTCGGTCTTGTTCGCGAAGCTGGAGGACTGGGCGAAACGCCCGGAACCGGAAATCAAGTACTATTCCGGCACGGCAACCTATCGGAAGCAGTTCGAACTGAAGCCTGGAATCGCAACTTCGAAGGCGAGGCTGTTTCTCGATCTGGGCACGGTCAAGAACGTGGCTCATGTTCGCCTCAACGGAAGAGACTTGGGCGCGGTCTGGACGGCGCCGTGGCGGGTCGAGATTACCGATGCGCTCCAGCCGACCGGCAATACGCTCGAGATCGACGTGGTGAACCTGTGGCCCAACCGTCTGGTCGGCAACGCAGCCCTGCCAGCGGAGAAGCGGTACACCAAGACCAACGTCAGTTTCGGCAAGGACCGGCCGCTCTTGCCCTCCGGCCTGCTGGGTCCGGTGACGGTGCAGATGGCAGAGCAGGCCCATGGTGTTTGACGCGGCAGAAGGACGAACGTGACCGTGACGCTCCGGCCGTGCGGCAACTGGCTGCGAACCGTTTTCTCATAGGTCCGGCCTTCACAGTTTTCCGGCAACACCTGCACCTTCAGCTCCACGGCGCATGCAATCGCGGTGTCGAACTCGACCTTCACCCGGGCCTGGTCGTCGGTCCGGTCGTTGCGTGCGAAGACTTCCGCAATGAGGACCGGTCCGGTCTGCTCCAGGTACGTGTCGCGATGGATGCCGAAGCCGCACCCCGCGTGGTACCCGATCGGCAGGTGGCCGGCGATCGAGCGGGCGCGATCGGGGACGTAGCGCTGCTGGGCGGCGCGAATGTCGGGGAAGACGGCCCAGTAGGTCATTGGCTCGCCGTAGGATCGCCCGGCCAGGACCCGCACCGCCAGCGTGTTGGCCTGGCGGATCTTGTCGGTTACCTCGAAGCGGAACGGCTCGTAGTAGACGCGATGGGAGCCCAGCAACTCGCCGTTGAGATAGACCTGGGCCTCCCAATCGACGCCGTCGAAGCACAGCCACAGCCGCTGCCCGGCCGGCGGCCTGACGGCCGAAAAGCGCGTGCGATACCAGCAAATCGTGTCGGCAGTCGTGGCTTCGGCCAAGTACTTGTCGATCATCTTGGGTTCCAGAGCGCCGTCTCCCTCGCGGACCCGGTAGCGCCACTCAGGGACCGTGGTGGTTTCCCACGGCGAGTCGTCGAAATCGGCCCCGAACCACGCCGGAGCCGGCGGCACTCCTTCCTTCTTCGGCGCGAGTTTGGCCTCGAAGGTGAACTTCCACTCCTTGGGCAAAGCGGTCCGCTCGCGCGCGGGAAGCGGCGGCGGCAAGGAGCGCAGGAACGGCCCGTAGTGCCGGCGCAATTCCGCGACCCGCCCATCCAGCTCCTGCTGGTTCGTGGGAGCGATAAAGCGAGGCTGCCCGGCATCCGCCCCTCGGGCGGATCCAATGCATCGGCCAAGGGTGGATACCAGCAGTACCACCGTCAGGAGTCTTCGTGTCGACATGCGTTACCTCGTCTCTTGAATTCCGACCCATGCAGCTACGCTCAGAATCGTCCCATGACGTTGATCGCGTTGACGGTTCGCTTTCGCTCCTCGTTTTCGTCGTCGATTTGTTTGACCCAGTTCTTCGCCCGGTAGAGCATTTCGCCGCCGCTGGGTAGGCAGCGCACCGGCGGGCCGTGGAGGGCCAACGGGAGACGCTCGGCGGCGTTGGGCACCGCGTTGGGCCGCTCGTGGCATCCCACGCAGCCCTTGGTTTCCCCCGGCCGAACGTAGTGCCAGTTCAACTCGTTTCCCACGACGTAGCCGTCCGCGTCGAGCACCTGGATGTGGACCAGGCGGTCGGCGGGCAGCTCGACCGAAAACGACCCGTCCGAGGCCACCGGCAACACCCCCAGCACCCGGCCCACGGAACCGCCGTGGTTCATCCACGCCACGCCGCCGCCCGTCTGCGTGCTGTGGCGCGTGACCATCGGCAAGCCCTCGACGATCCGCACGTAGCGTCCCCGATCCCTCACGTCCGCCTCCTGCGTCGTGTAGATCGAGGCGCAGAACAGTCTGCCGGTGTAGGGGTCCTGCCGCGTCTTGGGCGGAGTCGCGACCACGGGGGGCACGGGCCGCGGGGCGAGCGGGCGGGCCTCGAATTCGGAGGTATCCGGATCATTGTAGATCGGCGTCAGCCCGCCCGTCTTCATGTCCATCCAGTACAGTCCGTGATCGACGGGCTTCCAGAAATCGTACGCCACGCGCCCGTCCTTTCCCACCACCGCTGGCCGCTCGCCTGCCGCACAGAGCAGCCTGTCGCCGCCTACCGGATAGGGCGTCGTGATCGCCATCCGGTCATCCGCCTGGAGAATACGTTCCTCGAGACGTCCCGGACCGACGATCATCGGGCCGCAGAACGAATTGATCAGGAACCGTTTGCCGTCCAGGGCTTGGGGCTGGGAGACACACACGGTCCGGTGGCGCCCGTTTTGCGGCCCCAGCGAACCCTTGCCGGCGATCGTTTGCGCCCAGAACTCGCGCCGCTCGGGACCGTATAGGACCCGGTGGCCCGTGCCGTCGGGGAGACACGATTCCAGGATGAACTCCAGCTTGGGCAACGAATAGAAATCCTCCAATCGGACAAACACGATGCGGCCGTCCGTCATAGGAAACCCGGAGATCGGCCACGAACCCCGCGGTGAAATGCGTCAGTTGCGTCACCTTCCCCACGGGCTCCGGCGGCTGGAGTCGATAGATATTGAAGCCGACCCGATGGGTCGGCCCCTCGTCGGTCTGATTGTAGGCTTGGAGCGTGGGCGAGAAGAACCAGTAATTGGGCGGCGACTTCGGGCCTTTGATGAAGACGATCGCCTTGGGCAATGCGTCCGGGATCGGGGTGGCAGCCACGGGAGCGAGCTTCTCTTGGACGGTTCGCGGCTGGCAGGCCACGCCTTGCTGTTGGAGTGCCTCGCGGGCCACCAGGCGTACGTTGTGGATCGGGTGCGAACTTTCGGCGCGCTCGAGTGCGGCCAGGGCCGCGGGCGTCCGCAAGTCGGCCAATGCCTCTGCCGCCGCATAGGAGATCTCCATCGCGTTGCGCTCGTTGTTCAGGTAACGGACGAGCAAGGGGACGCACTGCTCGCCGCCGAGCCGCCCCAACGAGCGGATGCAGGCCTGCACGAACAGCCGCTCCGCGCGGTCGTTGCTCTCGCGCCCGGTGTATCCCCGCAGAACGCTCACGAGTGCAGGAACCGCACTGCCCCGCTGGCCGATCGCCCCCAAAGCCTTCGCTAGTCGTTCTCGGCGCAGCCAGGGGGCCTGATTCGGTGACAGCGAGACGAAGCCGCCCGCCACCTGGTCGGCCCGGAACGAAGCAACCCATTGGCGCCAGACCGCGATCTCTCGCGCACGGGCCGATGGCGCCCCCAGGGCCTCAAACGGGGACTCCTGCCCGGTCAGATTCGACAGCGAGACCCACGCCGCCTGCCGGACGCTCCAATGCTCGTCGTCCAGGGCAGCCAACAGGAATTCCAGGTGCCTGCGGCTGCCGATCCGCCCTAGGCTCATGGCAGCCTCCCGCCGGACGTCCGTGGAAGAATCCGCCAACCGCGCGGCCACCTGGTCCGCGGCCTGATACGCCCGCATCAGCGAGAGGTTCCCGATCGCCACCGAGCGCGTCTCGGCCTTCTCTGAAACCAAACTCGCTAGCTGCGCGTCCACCTGGACCTCATAGGGGTTCTTCTCAAATCCGGGCGTCGGCGGAGGCGGCACCCAGGGCGGCCCCACGGCCGGCTCTTCGGGCGGCTCAGGGAACCGGCCCAGTTGCTCGTCCGACGGGCGCGCGGCGTAGTCCGGGCTGTATTCCGATGTGGCCGAGACCTGGGCTTTGGGGACCAGGTTCTCCGGCTCGCCAGCCAATACGCCTGCCGCCAGCAGCATCACTGAGGCGAGTCCGCCGACAGGCATCGCAAATCGGCGGCATGCCCGGAATGACAGCGGGCATTCTGGCGGCACCAGCGATTGGTTGTCGAGACGTTGCTCGACCATCGGACGATCTCCCGTCAGAAAGAACATGGTTTTCGCACGCAGGGGCGACCGACCGCGGCAACCTTGATCGGCCGAGCACGTCCCGCCCGCGAGGCCACACTCGCGTACCTCGTACAGTATGTGCATCGGTTGGCGTTTCTGCAACGGGATGGGGATCGCTCCGTCACCGTTGCGAGCGGGCGCGATTGCGATCGACCTGATTGTGTATGGCGACTGCCGGGACTATACTTCGGAGCGATGAAGCAATGGCTGGTTGCCTTGATTACTGTTGCGATGGCCGCGACCGAACATCCCTGGGCCAACTACCGCTTCGCGCCGGATGCGATCCAAGAGATCGACCTCGCGTCGGACACCGCGTGGACGCTAAGCGCCGACGGCGGACCGGAGCGGCCGATCAAGGTTACGGCTGGCGGCTGGAATTCTGATCGGCAGGAGCCGCCGATTGCCGCAGACGCGGTCAAGGACTACGTCGTCTACCGGCGAAAGATCGAAGTTCCCGATGAGGCTAAGGGGAATGCCGCGAAGCTGCTGTTTGGCGGCTGCAACTACGGCGCGGAAGTCTGGCTCGATGACCGGAAGGTCGGTGAGCACCACGGGCCGATGACGCCATTCGAGATAGACCTCACCGGCGTCGCTCAGCCCGCCCGGACGCACACCCTGCGCGTCAAAGCCTGGCATCGCTTTCACTACGGCACGCCGCCGAGCGTGCCGGCGCCGTTCGATTTCACGGCAGGCGTGAGCAAGGTGTGGCCGGGCAACACCAAGTTCCCTTACGGCTTGACCGGCCACGTGCGGCTGGTGGTGTATCCCGCAATCCACGTTGCCGACGTTTTCGTGCGGCCATCGGTGTCGAAGCACACCCTCGCCTGGGACGTGTGGATCGCCAACACGGCGAAAGAGCCGCATACGGTCGCGCTGCGTAGCTCGCTGGCCGCATGGGGCGGCAAAGCGTGGCCCTACCCAACCTTGCCGGACCGGCCGGTCACGATCGCCGCGGGCTCGAAACAGAAGGTCACGGTGAGCGCCCCGTGGAACCTCGGGCCGGAGAGCTGCTGGTGGCCGAACATCCCGTTCCGCGAGGATTATCGGGCCACGCTGCACTGGCTGAATCTGACCCTGGTGGAACATGGAAAGCCGCTGCACGAGCGCCGCGAGCGTTTCGGGTTCGTGGAGCACGCCGAG
This sequence comes from uncultured Planctomycetaceae bacterium, assembly GCA_964354135.1. Lineage (GTDB taxonomy): Bacteria > Planctomycetota > Planctomycetia > Pirellulales > Thermoguttaceae > CAYGZA01. The sequence goes on along the minus strand of CAYGZA010000109.1, from coordinate 5,676 downwards.
GGGCCCTATTACTACACGGTCAACGGGGTGCGCTACACCAGCTTCGGCGACAGCAACAGCTACGGGCAGGTCGGCGAGTATGATTGCTGGACCGAGACCCCCTGCTTCCAGCCACCGCACGGGCCCTTTAAGGGCTGCCCCGAGACATGGCGGCGTTACCAGCGCATCGGCTTCAACTCCATGCGGTTGTCCACCTCGGTGCCGACACGCTGCATGCTCGAAACGGCCGACGAGGCGGGCTATATGCTGATTCCCGAAGGGGGATCGTGGGGTAACGGCACTTCCACGTTCCACGCCGAGTACTTCGCCTCCCAGTTGCAGGAGACGATCCGATCGGTCCGCAACCATCCCTGCGTGGCCCGCTATTCGCTGGCCAATGAATCATTGCCCGAAAACCCCGAGAAGCCCGACAACCCTTGGCGCGGGCTCATCGATGCCGCCCTGGAGGTCGACAATACGCGGCCCTTTGTGTTCGAGGTCAATCCGGGGATCGGCACGGGCCCTGTCCCGGGCATGAAGCGCGGACACGCGCACCGGATGCAGCATTACGACCCGATCGTCAAGGGGGGCGATCACCTCCGCGGCATGGGCGAGTGCGCCTGGGCCACCGACGGCATGGACACGTTCCCCCTCATGGCAATGAAAATGCGGCTCAACGACTACGCGCATTTCGCCCCGTGGAGCTGGGTCAATTTCTGGCCGAACTTCCTCGAAGGCATGAGCCACGAGCGTCATCCGTGGAAGGCCAACAACCATGCCGATCGCAACGACGGCGGGGATGGCTGGGGCTCGCCCGGCGTGATGCTCGTCCAGCGCGCGTTGGCTCCCTATCTGGTCGTTGACCGGGCACAGCTCGGATCCAGCCCGACGACGCGCCGGTCGGGCGACGGCCCAACCGCCCGGCCGTATCGCGCGCCCCGGTATCGGCCGGGCGGCGCGGTGTCGCGGGCGGTCGAGGTGTTCAACGGGGAGTTGTCCGGACGGGTGCTGGAGTTGAAGTGGGAAGCCCACTGGGACGCGCCCGATGGCGAGCTGTTGCGCGAGGGCCGAATCGGGCCGATCGAGGTCGAGCCGGGATTCCACGTCACGCGGAACGTTGAGTTCCCGCTGCCGACGGCGATCTTGCGCGAGCGGGCGCTCTACTTGGTGCTGGAATCCCTCAAGGACGGCAAGAGCGTTTACCGGGAGGATCGCGTTCATTTCCTGGTCCTGCCGGCAAGCGCGGCGCTGCCCGCGAGCAGCACGCGGTTCATCGGCCTGGACGAAAAGACCCAAGGGGATTGGCGAGGCAAGTACGGCAGCGTCGGGCACGACGTGAGCGGCGTAGCCACTTCACTGCCCGCCGACGTTCGCGTCGATTGGAGCGGTGCGAACACGTATACCTGGGCAGCCAAGACCGACGAACCTCGCGCGCTGGCGCGAACTGACTCCGGTCGCGTCGCCGCCTGCCGCTATGCCGGCCAGATCGAGTTGCTCGTGGAACTCCCCGCGAAAGGAGCCCGGCTCAGCCTCTACTACGTCGATTGGGACCGTACGCGAGCCAAACAGACGTTCACGGTCTGGGGCGAGGATGGCTCGATTCTGGACCGGCGCGAGGTGGACAATCTCCGGGGCGGATGCTATCTGACCTGGGAGATCCGCGGCTGGGTTCACATCGCGATCGAACACGAGGGCGGTCCCAACGCCGTGGTCAGCGGCCTGTTCTTGGATCCGACGAAGTAGCGTGCAGCGGGAATCGCCCCGGGAGACGTGATCCAGGGCACGTCCGCACCTTCCGCGTGATCGTCGTCGCGGGAAAGGAGAACGACGCTTACTTGCGGATCCCGGCGCTCAGGCCATCGCCACTGGCGTCGGTCACCTTATCGCGCAGGTCCTTTTGGGTCCTGCACGGCGGCTCCACGAAACCTTCCATGTCGGGCCTCGGGTTCGCCTTCAGCAACGCCTGGATCGGGCGGAACGTGTCGAGGATCTTGCGGTAGTCCGGGTCGTCGCGGGTGGCGAGAAACGGGCGTCCGCACGCCTCGGTGCCCCCGGCCGATTTCGCCAGGGGGGCGAGGAGGAAATTGTTTCTTTCCGGCTCGAGTATTCGCGTGTAGAAGGTGCGCGGGATGCCCGACGGGTGACAGCTCACGCACCGCCGCGCGGCCACTTCGTCCAGGACGGGCTTCAACTCCGGCGGGAGCATTTGCCGGGAGCCCAGCCGATCGCGGTGGTTCGAGGCCGACGTGCCGTAGTAGGGCACATTCAGGTCGATCCAGAGGAAGACTCGCCGCCGCTCGGCGGGCGAAAGGGCGACCTGCGGCTTGCCCGCGGCGTCGGGGTGACCCATCATCAAGAGGTCGGCGAGTTTACTGGCGGGCGAGCCCCATTGCCTGGGTCGGATCTGGAGGATGTTCCGCTCGGTGCCGTTGATCGTCGAGATCCAACTGGTGTAGGGGCTGCGGCCTTCCTCGCCGCTATCGAGCCGGGAGTTGTGGACGTGCGGTGACCACTCCCCCAACGTCCCCTTCCTTGCCAGGATGTCGTACGAGACGTTGAAGAAGTCGGTGCGGTCGCCCGACAGGTCGACGCCACCCGGCCGCTCGAAGGCGTTGTGGCAGACGATGCAGTGCTTGTCCAGCACCGGCTGGACGACCTCCGGGTAGCTGAACCCCTTGACGCCCCACTCGGGCGCCCGCAACTCCTGCGGACGTCCCGACCGAGCCGAGACACCCTTGGGGCGTGGGGAGATCTCGTTGCGGTCGGCGTGGCATCCCACGCAGCTTTGCACTTCGCCGGGCATGAGGTGTGTGAAGGTCCGCATCCGCTGCACGGCCCGCCCCTGGGCGTCCAGCGCCATGAAGTAGATTGGCACTTCGGTGGGGACCTTGAAGCACGCGGAACCGTCTTCGGCCACGTCGGCCAGCCCCCACACCTTCTTGGGAGAGTAGGTGGCGCCGCAGGAGACCAGGGGGAACTGGTAACCGAACGCGGCAATGTCGGTGTAGCCGCTTGCGGTCTTCCAAAGGATGGGCGTGAAAGTGCCCTTCTCGATCTCCTGAACGACGCAAATCTGCCGCACCTCTCCACGCTTCACGTGCGGCGTGAGCCCTTGGTAGACGTCCTGCAATACGACCGTCGCCCACGAGCCCGACACGCTGCCGTCCTCGGCCAGCTTGACCGACTCGTCCAGCGGTGCGCCGGCCACGACGGTCGGGTTTGCCACGGCACGGAGCGGCTGCGGGCTGTAGAAGCCCAAGCCGCCCGTCGGGTGCAAGAGCGAGACCCGGTCGCCGTCGAAGGTGCGCAGTTGCAGCACGCCTCGGCGCGAGACAAGATAGCGGCCGTTGTCGATCGGGAACGGCGTCTCGTAGGGGCCCTCCATGCCGTTGCCGTACACGCCGGACACCCGGTACATGTCCACTTCCGGCGTGACGTTGCGCACGGCCTGGCGGGCGTTGGCCCCCTTGGTGCGGTCGATGACGCAAATCGCCCCGCGGCAGTCGCCATTGTGATTGGTGGCCAGGGCCAGCACGTGCTGCGTGCCGGGGATCGACTGCGCCTGCATGAACGTGCCGGGGGTTATAACGCGATTGCCATAGAAGCCCGAAAGCCCGGTGCCGTCCGGGTTGATCGTCCACAGGCTCTGGATCGGGGCGGCGGGACGGTCCACATACTCCCAACGAGTGTAGATGATCCGCCCGTCGTCCAGCACCGACGGCGTGAAATCCATCAGGTAGTTGGCCGACAGCCGTTTCTGATTGCGGCCATCGCGATCCATGCGGTAGAGCACCGGGGAGGTCGTCACCCAGCAGTAAGCATAGGCCGGCTTGCGGTCGGAAATGAAGGCGATGCCTCCGTCGGGCAGCCAGCAGGCGTTGAGGTTGTTGTAGGGCGCGCGGGTCAGTTGCTTCAGGCCGCTGCCGTCGATATTCACTCGGTAGATTTGGTAGTTGTGGTCCGGGTTGCCGCGGTCCACTTCCTCCTGAGCCATGAGATGCGGTTGGACCATCTCCGCGCCGCCGCGCTTCCATGAGAAGACGACCTCGCGGCCATCATAAGACAGGTCGCAATCGATTATCTCGCCTTGCCCGGAGTCGACCAGTCGCCGGAGTTCTCCGCCGTCGGGGCCCGGAGTATACACGCAAAGCCCGCCGCCGGGCCGGAAGCCTTCCACGTGGTACGTGTAGACATGGGTAAGCGCCATGTGGTGCCGCTGGATGACAAGGATGTCGCGGAAGCCGAACTTGCCGGCCGCGAGGTCTTCCGCCAGGCGATCTTCCGCCGCGGTTCGCTTCTCTCGCTTGAAGCCGTGGAGGGCCTGGTCGGAAGGGGGCGACGAATAGACGGCGATCTCCGCCGCGCCGGGGTTGTTCCGCGACGTGTAGGCGCTCAAGAACTTGAGCGTGACCTTCTTGACCGCGGCCCGGGGAATCGGGATCCGCTGCGGTTCGCCGGTCATCCGGAACGTGCCGCGGGCGACGGGCCCGGCGGCGTCCAGGTAGACCTCGTAGTCCTTGAAGCACTCCTCCAGGTCCATCGCCGTCCGCCCGTAGTAGACGATCTCGGTCACGTCGACCGGTTTTTCCCACTGAAGGGTAAACGACCCTCGAAACTTCGACTGGACGCCACGGATCGCCCAAGCCGTCTCGTAGTCTTCCCCGCTGAGCGGCGACGGGATTTGCCCGTCGACGGCGAACTGAGCGGCGAAGCGATGGTCGTACTGGTCACTGGCCGACACCTTGGCCTTGGAGGCGAGATTCTCGGGTTCCTGCGGCGCCGCACCTGCCCACCGCGCCGCCAGCCAGGGAAACGCAAGACTCGCAAACACAACGATCCAGCGAAGTGCGTTCGTTTTCACAACACCGTCCTCAAGTTCTCCACGACCAGAACCAAGGTCATGGCGTGTTCGATTCGGGAACCCCGAAGGGTCACAATACTCCGCCAAACCGCAAGCGTCAACCAGCATTGAACTTGTGGGCGTGTGCCGGACGTATCTTTCGGCCAATCGGCAACGCACGGCCACCGCCCAAAGCTGGAGTTCTTGCCCCTGGACTTCAGCAGTGGTGAATCATGGCTTTCATTCTTCATCCTTGGCAACTTCTGCTGGTGATCCTCGCAGGCTGGGTTAGCCTTCGCTGGTCGAAGCGACATCGGCTCCGACGGCGATTCGGACGGCGAACGGATGCGGGAGGCAATCCAGGGGGATCTCGCTGAGCACCGTCCCGCCGGGCTGGTGATCGATCTGCGGGACTTCGAGTATGGCTCTTGAGACTGCATCGGTGGGGTGCCACTGACGGCGCTCCGGGCGCTAGGCCGGGGCCGCGTCCGCGTCCTCGCGACCGGCGAGACAGCCGTGGCCTTGCGTTCGTTATCGGACTTCGGCAATCTGGATCAGCGAAGCCCGCTCTTCGACGAGGTCGGCGACGCGCTGCCGTACCTATCGGGCGTCGGCGAGCAGGCCGACACCTAACGAAGCGCATTTCGATTGGCAATAGGGACGATGTGCAAAGGAAAAACGTTCCCGAGAATGGTTCCTTTTCTGATGCGTCCACGCTGGCGGCGCCGACCCCTGAACCTCCAACCACGGCAGTCCGAAATCGCCATCTCATCTTTCAAAACGCCGAGAACTCATGGTACGGAGTAAGCGTCAGCCCTGTCCATGGTGGCAGACGTAAGAAACCGGTATCACTTGCA
>CAYGZA010000108.1:0-17328 GCA_964354135.1 uncultured Planctomycetaceae bacterium | reverse complement strand
CGTCACTGCCGGAGGCAGGGTCGGCATGTGGAGACATGCTCACCCGACGCTTCGCGTCGTGAGAGCATGCCACCCCTTCTGGAAGGCAGCGTACACTGTGCGGCTCGGCAGGAGCCTCGCCCTCCCGGAATCGCGCAAAGCCGTTTAGTTCCCGAGCGATTGGAGCGGCGCGGGGATGCGGCCGCCGAAGTGAACGAAGGCGTCGCTGGCCCCGCTGTTGCGGACTTCGAGGACCGGCGTCGAGCCGAACAGGCCGCCGAAATCGACGCGGTCGCCCGCCTTGGCCCCGGGAACCGGAATGATGCGGACCGCCGTGGTTTTGTCGTTGATCACGCCGATGGCCATCTCGTCGGCGATGATGGCGGCAATGGTCTCCGCGGGCGTGTCGCCGGGGATGGCGACCATGTCCAGCCCGACCGAGCAGACGGCCGTCATGGCCTCGATCTTCTCCAGCACGAGGTGGCCGCTGGCGGCGGCCTCGGCCAGTGCGGCGTCCTCACTGACGGGCAGGAAGGCCCCGCTTAGGCCGCCGACGGAGCTCGAGGCGAACAGCCCGCCTTTCTTGACCGCGTCGTTGAGCATGGCCAAGGCGGCGGTGGAGCCGGGGGCCCCGATCTTGCCGATCCCCAGCGTCTTGAGGATCTCCCCGACACTGTCGCCGACCGTCGGGGTCGGGGCCAGCGATAGATCGACGATGCCGAAGGCCACCCCCAGCCCCGCGGCCACCTCGCGGCCGATCAGCTCACCCACCCGGGTCACGCGGAAGCTGGTGAGCTTGATCTCCTCGGCCAGGTCGCCCAGGGTGAGGTTTTTCTCCCGCGAAAGACGGCGCTTCAGGGCGCAGCCGACCACGCCCGGGCCGGAAACGCCGATGTTCACCGCCGCCTCGGGCTCTCCGGCCCCCATGTAGGCCCCGGCCATGAAGGGGTTGTCCTCGGGGATGTTGGCGAACACCACCAGCTTGGCACAGCCGAAGCCCTTCCGGTCGGCCGTGGCCTGGGCGATCTTGAGGATCACGTGGCCCATCTGGTGGATCGCGTCCATGTTGATGCCGGCCTTGCGCGAGGCGACGTTCACCGAGGCGCAGACCCGCTCGGTCTGCGAGAGGACGTCGGGGAGCGAGTTCATCACCACGGCGTCGGCGGGGGTGATCCCCTTGTGGACCAGGGCCGTGAACCCGCCCACGAAATCCACGCCGCACTCCGAGGCCGCGGCGTCGAGCGTCCGGGCCACGTGGACCGCGGCGGCGTGGCCGTGCCCCGCCAGGAGCGTCGCCACCGGCGAGATGGCCAGGCGCTTATTGACGACGGGGATGCCATACTTGGCCCCCACCCGCTGGCACACTTCCACCAGCCGGCTGGCCCGGCCCATGATCTTGTTCTTCAGCTTGCGGCAGAGGTGGTCCACGCTGGGGGCGGAGCAGTCGTCCACGTTCAGGGCCAGGGTCACCGCGCGCACGTCGAGGTGCTCGGCGTGCAGCATTTCGATGGTCGAGAGGATTTCGTCGGTGCGGAGCATCGCAGGGTGGCACTAGGGTGGTCTATGCTTGGGAGGAATACGTCAGCCGCAACTGGTTCGTGGCCACGAAGATGTTTTCGTGCTGCAGCTTGACGGTGAAGCCCAACTCCTCGCCCATCTGCTCCAGATCGGTCTGCAACATGCGGATATCCCACCGCGTGGGGACCTCCAACTGCCCAATCAGGACGAACTCGTCCCCCGTCCGGTCGCCATAGAGGTCCACGATGTTGATGTCCCTGCCCGCCAGGTACTGGCTGAATCGCCGCACAATCCCCGGCTGATCCTTGCCGAAGGCGGTGATTACGAACCGATCGGACGGCTCGCGGGGGACGAAACGCTCGATGGGCATCGCCCGCCGCGCCAGGACCTGGAACCCCGAGCCCCCGGACTCCGACCGCCGGACCTCCTCGGCCAGGCGTTCCGGATCCACCGCTTCGGGGAGGCTGACGATCATGATCAACGTGAAATACCCCCGCAGCACGGTCTGGCTGCACGCGTCGATGTTCCCGCCCAGCGACTCGACCGCGGTGGTAACCGCGGCCACGATACCCGGGTGGTCGTCGGACATTACGTCGAGCACGTAGGCGTGTGCAAATCGCGTCATCGCAGGCATCCGGGGCACTCAAGAGGCACGTCCAAGTGTACCACGAAGCGTTCGGACGGGAAATCCGGCTGAGCACGCGACCCGACCAATAAGCCGCCCACGGGTGACAGGAAGCGCGAATCCTGCTAGAAATGGGATCTGCGTGCCGCCAAGTGACGTTGCGCGATTGCGGGAGGGCGAGGCTCCTGCCGAGCCAGGCAAGAGACGCGAGTTGGGCGACCGCGAGTCCGGCTGGGCCGGGGCCTCGCCCTCCCGCGATCGGGAAACCCCAGCGAGGGGCCGATCGCTTTCCCAAGAAGTACTATGCACGACGTGAAGGAGACCACCGTGGAAGACTCAAAGAAGAATCCTGACGAACCAACCGCAGCCCCCAAACCGGAATCGCAGGTGTCGCCCCCAGCCGGCGGAGGCGCCTCGGCAGCCGTGCCGCAGCAGGACCCGCGAGGGAAGCTCGAAATCGACGACTCGCACGCGATGACCATTTACGCCAATTTCTGCCGCGTGACGGGCTCGCCGGAGGAAGTGATCTTGGACTTTGCCTTGAATTCGCGGCCGTTTGAGCCGACCGGAGAGGCGGTCTCGGTGACGCACCGGATTGTCACCAATCCCTATACGGCCAAGCGGCTCATCTACGCCCTGCAGATGGCGGTCGAGCGGCACGAGGCGGCCTTCGGGACCCTGGAGACGAACGTGGTCCGGAGGCTGCGTCCGGGCGGTTCCGACGAGCAGCAGCGAGCGGCCCCGTTCTGAACTCCGCTTTCGTCCTCCCGCTCCTTCGCCGTGTTGGCTTCTCGGCGCGAAGCGTCGCCCGCGGGCTGGCTCCGGGCAGGTCGAAGGGCAATTCAGGGCGTGCGGGCCGGGCACAAGCGGCTGTACGCCGCGGCGATTTCCTCGGCGGCCGCAACCGGGCCGAGGCGATCCACTTGGATGGTCAGATCGAAGAGATGGGGGTCCGTAATGTCGTGGTGGAAGAACCGCATGACGAATTCCCGCCGCCCGCGGTCCGTTTCGGCGATGAACTGCCGGGCCTGGGCCTCGCCCAAACGGTGCTCTTCCATGACGTGCCGTAGACGGTACTTTTCCGGGGCAATGATCCGCACCGCCAGCCCCTGATCGCGGGGCAACAGGAACTGGGCGCCGCGGCCTACGAGCACCACCTTCCCCCGTTGGGCTGCAGCGAGCAGGACTTGGCCGAGGTGAACGACATACTTCTCATGGGGGATGATTCGGGGATCGAGCCACGCCCCCAGGATGTCGTAGGCCCAGTTGAACTGCGTCTCGTCGACCGCCTCCAACATCTTGCGGGAGAGATGGAACCGATCGGCGACGCGGGCCACGAGGTTCTTGTCGAGCACCTCCCATCCCAAGTTCTGCCCCAAGAGACAGGCGATTTCGCTCCCGCCGGCCCCGGCTTCGCGGGAGATGGTGATGTAATCGCCCAACCGCTCGTGGGGCTGATCGACCCGGCGTGCGCTGCTGGTCCGGTCTGCCAACTCCTGGAGCAACGTCCAGGTCCGCATCTGCCGTTCCGCAGCGGCCAGGATCTTGGGGTCCTCGCGGGTATGCTCTTTCACGGTCTGACCTCCCGTTTGCCGGGCGCACCTGAGCCGGTGGGCAGTAGTCTTCGAGCCGCTATCGCGAAGAGACGGCGGGCGAAAGGCTCTCCCACCGATCCTGGGAACATCAAGGTCAGAACAGGGCTCCCCACCCCCACTGTCTAGTATAACAGCTTTCCTCCGAAAGAGAATTCCCTTTTCCTGCGGCGTTTCCCCTGAGGATGAGGCCGAGGCGCCGACTGCTTGCCGCGTGGTGGAGCCGCAATCTACAATCGAACCCCAAGCCTGTGGAGCAACCCAAAGGGGTTTTGGGGTTTCAGGAGCTTCGCCCTCCCGCGATCACGCACCGTCCTTTTGGGTCCGAGGAAACAGCCCGTGAAACTTGCCAAGACATTGGCCGCGATAGTCCTTTTTGGGGTCTCGTTCGGATACGTCGAGGCCGCGGTGGTGGTCTACCTGCGGGCGGTCTGCGCGCCAATCCGGGAGCAAGCGTTCGCGGACAAGGAGCACAATGAAATGGTCCCGTGCCTGAGGCTGGCCGATTTGCAGGCGGCCGGGCCGGGCCACGTGTACCTCCTTCGCGTCGAGCTGGGACGCGAGCTGGCGACGCTCGTCATGCTGGCCGCGGCGGGAGCGGTGATGGCCTCGAGCGTGCCGCAGTGGTTGGCCGGCTTCATGATCGCCTTCGGCGTGTGGGACATCTTCTACTACGTGTGCCTGAAGCTCCTGGTGGATTGGCCCCGGTCGCTCCGGACGTGGGACGTCCTCTTCCTTCTGCCGGTCCCTTGGGTGGGCCCGGTGGTCGCGCCAGTGATAGTCTCCCTTTCGATGATCGCCGCCGGCGTGGCGATCCTGGGTTGCGAGTCTGCGGGACGGCCGATTTCGTTCCGCTGGTTCCATTGGGCGGCGTTGGTGGCCGGCGGGCTGCTGATTATCGCGGCGTGCTGCTGGGACTGGCGGAACACGCTGGCCGGCGGCTGGCCCAATCCCTTCCATTGGCCCCTGTTTGCCGCCGGAGAAGCGGTCGGCGGGATCGGGTTCCTGGATGCGCTGCGCCGCGGTGTTTCCGGTAACCCGAATCGCGCCGGCTAGCGGGGAGCATTCCACCTCATGCGGAGTCCTGCGAACATGTTCAGCGAATTCGCCCGCGGCCTCACCGTCGAGACGGCTTTCAACGTCCTTGCCAAGGCCAGGCAATTGGCCGCCACGGGGAAACGGGTCATCGAGCTGGAGATCGGCGACAGCCCCTTCCCGAGCACGGCGGCCGCCAAGCGGGCGGGCGTGGCGGCCATCGAGGCGGACCAATCCCATTACTGCCCTTCCGCCGGGTTGCCGGAGCTGCGCGAGGCGGCGTCCGAGTTCGTCAACCGGCAGTACGGCCTGAAGACGACCGCCGCCAACATCGTGGTTGCGCACGGGGCCAAGATCTTCGAGCTGTTCTTCTGCGAGACGTTTTTGGACCCGGGCGACGGGGTCCTGGTCTTCAGCCCCTATTTTCCGACGTATCTGCCGAACATCGCGCGGCGGCAGGCCCGGGCGTGGCTTTCCGACCTGAAGCAGGAGCGCGAGTTCCGCCCCAACCTGGACGACGTGGAGCGGTTCCTGGCCGAGGACCCGCACCCCAAGGCGATCTTCCTCAACAGCCCTCACAATCCCACCGGCGGAGTCGCGACCGAAGAGGACCTTCACCACCTGGCCGGCCTGGTCCGCGGCCGGGACGTGGCCGTCTTCAGCGACGAGCCCTACGACCGCATGGTGTGGCGCGGGCGGCACCACACGATTGCGGCGCTCCCCGGAATGCTCCAGCAGTGCGTCGCGGCGTACACCTTCAGCAAGTCGTACAGCATGAGCGGCTGGCGGCTGGGCTACGCGGTGACCGGCCCCGAGATTGCCGAGATGATCGCCAAGCTGATCAACACCTCGCTTTCCTGCACGCCGCCGCTGGCGCAATTGGCCGGCGTTGCCGCCCTGAAGCACGACGACGCGGAGAGCCGCCAGACCATGCAGCGATTCCGCGAGAAGGTGCAAATCCTCGTCGACGGCCTGAACCGCATCGACGGGGTCCGCTGCCTGGACCCGGGCGGGACGTTCTACGTGTTCCCCTCCGTGGCCCCGATCTGCAATCGGCTGGGCATTACGTCGCACGGGCTGGCGATGTACCTGCTCGAAGGGGCCGACGACCAACGGGGCGTGGCCTGTCTCGGGGGTGAGTGTTTCGGAGAGGCGGGCCACGGGTTCCTGCGCTTCAGTTGCGCGGAGCCCAACGAGCGGCTTCAGGAAGCCCTGGAGTTTTTTTCCGTCGCCTTCTCCCGACAGGACCGCGTCGAGCGGTACCTGGAGGCCAATCCTCACTATCGCCTTGCGCTGGCATACGCGACCTGAGCCGCTTCGCTCGGCGCAGTAGGACCGGCGTCTCGCCGGTCTCGCTCGGTCGAGTAGGGCGGGCGTCTCGCCGGTCTCGCTCGGTCGAGTAGAGTGGCCGTCTCGCTGGTCCGCACACGACCAAGGCCCGTCAGAATGCCTGCCCGCCGGATCGCGGCGGGGCGTCTTCGGGCATGAAGCTGAGCCCGCCGGAAGACCGCAGGGTGACTTTGTACCGCTTCCCGGGGACGAGTCTCTGGAAGGGGGCCTCGCCGTGTGCCGCGCGGATTCCCTTCTCCTCGGCCTTGGCGCGGTTGTTAGCGTATTCCCAGAACCGGGCCCAGATCTCCTTCTCGAAATCCGACACCTCCCGGCCGCTGCGATAGGGCACCGGCTGCGCGCCCACGGGATCGAGAACGAACCCGTCCGCCGGCTGCTGGTGCCGCCCGAAGACCCGCTGGAAGAGGCAGAGCGAGGTTGCCCGCAGCGGGTCGCCGGCCTCGACGCTTGCGTCGGCGAACTTTACCACGAGGGCTTCGACGTACACCGTGTCGCCCTTGACGGCGAAAGGCCGCGGCTTCTCCAGAGGATTGCCCTTGTCGTCCATCTCCGTGAACGTGAAGGCGGTGACCAGGTTCCCCTCCTTCTCCAAGCCTTGCTGGGAGATCACGTCGATTTGCGCCACCCGGTGGTCGACCTTCAAGAGCCGCAGCGCCGTTTCGAGCCGCACGATCTCGCGCCGCTTGGCCTCCAGGTCCTTGTTGAGGGCGACGATCTCCTGGCCGCGGGCCTTGAGGTCACGGTTGAGCTTGTCGACTTCCGCCTGGCGCTCGGCCAGCTTGCCCGCCAGCTCGTCGCGCTCCCATTTCGTCCAGTAGGCCCGAAGGCCCATCCAGGCGCCCGTCCCCAGAATCGCCAGAACCACCAGCGACACCAGGGCCCCGGCCAGACTATTCAGGGCGCTCGCGATCTTCAACACACGCACCTCCTCTGGAGGACAAACGCGTCGAATCACTCACGGCTACTCTGAGCCGACGTTCCGCCGGCCGCTAAGCGGGCCGCAACCGCCATCCGCCGTGCCTCCCGGGCGATCATGAGGTCCTCCCGGGTGTGGATAATCAGGATGCGAACCGGCGAGTCGGCGGCCGCCACGTCGCCGTCGGGCTGTGCCGACAAGTTGGCCCGCTCATCCAAGTGTACTCCCAAGCACTCCAGGCCCTTGCACACCTCCTGCCGCAACCGGCAAGAATTCTCCCCGATCCCACCGGTGAAGACTAGCACGTCCAGCCCTCCGAGGGTAACCGCCAAGGCACCGATCATCGTCCGCACACGGTAGGCGTAGATGTCTACGGCCAACTGGGCCCTGGGGTGCCCCTCTCGGGCTGCCGTTTCCACTTGTCGGAAATCGGAGGATATCCCGGAGATCCCGAGAAGCCCCGACTTATGGTGCAGAACCTCGTCCAGTTCATCAACCGTAAGTCCTTTCTCCCGCATGACATAAATCAGGATGCCCGGGTCCACGGTGCCGGATCGGGTCCCCATCATAAAGCCTTCCAGGGGCGTGAATCCCATGGTGTTGGTGACCGCTACCCCGTCACGCACGGCGGTGGCGGAACTCCCCTGCCCCAGGTGGCAGATCACCATCCGCAGTCCAGCCCGGTCGCGGCCGAGCATTTCGGCGGCCCGGCCGGTGCAGTACGCGTGGCTGGTGCCGTGGAAGCCGAACCGGCGGATCCCCCACTTTTCATACCACTCATAAGGAACGGGGTACAGATAGGCGTAGGGAGGAATGTCGGCGAAAAACGCGGTATCGAATATCCCGATCTGATAGACCCCCGGAAGCGCGGCCTCGGTAGCCTCAATCGCCTCCAGACCGGCGGGAATGTGGAGCGGAGCCAGGTGCGAGAACCGGGCGATCGTCTTCTTCATCTCGGCATCGATGGCCACCGGCCGGCGGATCTCTTCGCCGCCGTGGATCAACCGGTGCCCGACCACCCGGATTCCGCCGGCGCCGATGCCCGACCGCTCCGAATCGTCGAGTATCCGCAGTGCTTGGGCGACCCCAGTGCGGTAGTCCGGGACGTCGAGCTGCCGGCGGACGGGCTCGCCGCACGTGGGCGTGAGGGTCATCGTCGCCCGGCGGGCGCTCCCCGCCCAGTCCAACATGCCGGTGGCCTCCGGCCGGAGCGTCTCGAAATCGAACAGGCCGAACTTGACGCTGCTGGAGCCGGCGTTGATGACAAGGATGCTCACGCGGTCACCGTTTCCCAACAAACGCGGGCATCGCTCGATCCTCCGTCGCCATCCTACCCCATTTGCGAAGGATCGGCAACGGCGTCCTTCGCGGTGCCGAGGACGGGATCACCTGGCATGGCGGCAGCGTAATCGCATTGCACGCCACCACGCAATCCTGATAGACTGACGGCGATGAGACCCAAGCCGGCCATATCTACGATGGAGCAGATCCAAGAGTTCGGCCGCCGCATTGGCCAACAGTTCCATCCCCGGCAGGTCGTGCTTTTCGGCTCCTACGCCCGCGGCAGCGCGACCGCGGATTCCGACGTGGACGTGCTGGTGGTCATGCCCTTTGAGGGCAGACCGGTGGACAAGTCGGTGGAAATCCGGCTCGCGACGAATCCGCCCTTTCCCCTGGACTTGCTGGTACGCACGCCGCAAGCCGTGCGCGAGCGGATCGCCATGGGCGACCATTTCCTCCGCGACATCCTCCGGCACGGCAAGGTGCTCTATGAAGCCGATGAGCGTTGAGTGGATCGAGAAGGCGGAAGGGGACTTCGCCATCGTGCTGCGCGAATCGCGGGCCCGGAAGAATCCCAGTTTCGACGGTATCTGCTTCCACGCCCAGCAGTGTGGCGAGAAGTACCTCAAGGCACGGCTGTGTGAGGCGGGTATTGAGTTTGCCAAGATCCACGACCTGGTAGCCCTGCTCAACGAGGTGCTCGAAGTGGAGCCTGGTTGGGAACGTCTCCGCGAGGATCTGGCGTATCTCTCAGACTTCGCGGTGGCGTACCGCTATCCCGGGGAGTCGGCGGACAAGGCGACTGCCGCCGATGCCCGAAAGCGGTGCCGGAAGTTTCGTCTTGCCGCGAGGGCGGCGCTCGGTTTGGACGCCAAGTAGGCTGTGCCGACGGGGTGCGGGCGGTCGCGTAACGGAAAGCGGATCGACTTCGGAGGCGCCTATTCCGCGTTTCGCAGTTTGGCGAAAGCGAACAGGCGCCGCGCCGCACGCTCACGCGCCAAGGTCTTGCTTCAAACGTTGGATTTCGCCGTCCGTCTGGTGGAGGTTGGCAGCCAGCTCGGCGAGATCGCTGCGGAGTTGCGCCACTTGCGACCGCAGTTCTTTGAGCTCGCGGCGCATGGAATCGCCCGTGTCGCCGGTCACTTCGGGCACGGCAGGAGACACCGTAGCGAGGGCCTCGCGCGACGGCGCCGTCGCATTGCCGCGGACCGGTCCACGAGAGTCCTCTTCGCCCGTGCCGCCACCCATCGGGATGGCTCCCGCTGCGTATTGGGCCTTGAGGTTCTCCAACTCGCGCGGCGGGTACAAGGCATGGGTCACGACGTGGCCGCGTCCCTCCGGCGTGAGCGAGATCACCAGGCCCTTGGACTTGAGCGACGCCAGGATCGGCCGCAGGGCGGTGAGGTCCGCGATCGGCTCCATGCGGGCGGCCCGGGCGCGGAGCTCTCCCTCGGTCTGGGCCCCGCGCAACAGCAGCTCGGCCATGACGGCCAGCTCGACCTTGTCCACGCCGAGCCATTCGTAGAGGTAATGCCGGTACTTCGCCACGCGGCCGTATCCCTCGATGAGCCCGACGGCGCCGAGCTGCCGGAGCCGCTGGAGCGAGTCCTCCACCTGGTCCGGCTCCAATTGCAGCACGGGGAAGCGGTTGTTCTTCTGGTTGGCGCCGGTGCAGATGGCGTTGAGCGACATCGGGTAGCCGGCGGGCGTGGTCTTCGCCTTTTCCACGAGGACGCCGGCGACGCGGCGGTCGATGGGGCTAAGCGGCTGCCACCGCGGCGCTGGTGGCGGCTGTGGCTGAGAGACAGCGTCATTCATCATTGTCGGGAACCATTCCGTGCGGCCTTGTCGGGCCTACTGGTCGAGGCGGGCAAGGATACTCTGGACTGCGGTTTCGAAGGGGAACGCGGTGTAGTAGAGGAGTTGCCGGCGGTCGATCTGGAGCTTGGATTTCTTGACGTCGTCCGGGGCGGCTGCGATCCGCGCGTCGAAGTCCTTCGCCACCCGGCGGCTCTGCGCGCGGCCCTTCTCGTAGAGCTGGGCCGCTGCCTCGCCGTGGGCGGCCGCGGCGGAATCGAGCCTCTGATACGCCTCTTCCGCCACCATGCGCCTCTCGTCGACCGCGGCGGCGAACTCGCGGAGCTGGCCTGTCCAGTGGAACGCCTGCTGCACGTCGGCCGGATAGGCGTCGGTCGGCTTCTTGGGCCTGGGGGCCTTGGCCACCAGATCGGCAAGCTCGTTGACGCCGTTGGCGTAGGCCCGCTTGTCGAACTGCACCCATGCCAGGCCCTGGAAGGGCAGGACCAGGCCGGGCTGCTCGTTCTTGAGCGACGCGAAATGGCGCTGCGCTTCGTCCCGCTGCCGGGCCTTCAGCAAGATCATCGCGTACAGGAGCTTCGGCTCCGGCTCCTTGCCGGCAAGGCTCTCCGCCGTGGCAAACCGCATCTTGGCTTCGGTGAGATTCAGCGAATCCTGCTGCACGTAGACCGCCAGCTCGCGGATGGCCCGCTTGGCGTCTTCGGAGAGACGCGGCGGGCGGTTGTCGGGGAGGAAGAGCTTGGCGGTCTGAGGTTTCTGGATCGCCGCAGCCGGGCCCGCCATCGACTCGCCGAGGAAGGCAAAAAGCTCGGTCGCCTCCAGGCGGCTGTCGCGGTTCTTGTCGGCGCGGCCGGCAAAACCCTGGGAAAGGCTGGAGGCAAACAGCCCGCGCTTCCGGTCGGAAAGGACCTGGCCCCGCTGCCCTTCCGAGCAGCTTGCGATTCCGGTGACGGTCCGCAGCGCGGCCCGGCCGGGCGGGGCGGCGAGCGTCTGGAACATCTCGGTCGTCGAGGGCTCCTTCAGCGGATCGAGGCCCGGAGCCGCCTGGCACGCATCCAATAAGAGCAGCTTCTCCTGGGCGTGGCACTGCTCCAGTTGATCCACCAACCACTGGAAGCTCACGCCGGTGGCCGCCGCCTGCCCGCGGTTGAACTCCTTGGGCGCGAGGTAGAGCTTGCCGTCGTCGTCGCGGAAGGCGTGGCCGCCGAAGTAGACGACCAGCTTGCCCACCGGCTGCACGCGCTCCAGCAGGCTGGGGATCTCCCGCTTCAAGCGGACCAAGCTCGCGTCCTCCAACAAGAGCGCCTGGTTCGGCGGGACTCGGTGCCGCTTGACGAGCGTCTCCTGGAGCAGCTTCGCATCGGCCGCGGGATGGTCGAGGCCGGCGAGGCCCTTGTCGTCGTACGCCTGGATCCCGATCAAGATCGCCCAGCGGGTGGGATCCGGCGGGCGCCGGGCGTCGATCGAAAGCGCCCGGGGCGTGGTGGCGTCCGGAGAATCGTGGGTGATGTCGGCGGCATCCCCGGCCCGGAGGTCGGCCAGCTCCGCCGTTTCGCCGGCCAGCGTGATCTTGCACTGCGGCGCGAGGGTGAAGATCGTGGGCTTCTGCTCGCCCTGCAGGAGGACTTCGAGCGTCTTGTCCTGAACCGACTCGATTTTCCCCTCCTGGCCGAGGGTCCGGTAGGCGTCGACGCGGACGACTTGGACGTCGTGCTTGACCGTGGCCTTGTCGCCGGGCTTGAGGTCCGCCGGCTTCAGGTCGCGCCGGTTCAAGACCCGGCTGCCGTTGAGGGTCACTTCGCACTTCTCGGCAATGGGCAGCTCCACGCGCTCCGCCTTGGCCCCCTCGATCTTGAGGATGCGCTTCTTCGCGTCCACTTCCCGGATCGTGCCTTCCAGGGTCACTTCCCGCAGCACGGCGAGGTCGGTGGCCTTCCGCTTGCCTTGTTCGGCCGCCGGCTCGTCTCCGACGTGCTGGACGACGGCGCGGTCCCCGGGCTTAAGATCGGCGAGCGTGACCGGTTTGCCCTGGAAGCTGTCCTTGCCGTTGAGCTGGATCTTCACCGACCCGGGGACGCGGATTCCCAGGAACTCGCCGCCGGGGGCGACGGCCAGGGTGAATCGCCCCAGCACCGGATCGACGTTCTTGATTTCGCCGGCCTGCGTCTCCGGCCGCGTGGCATAGACGACCGCGATCGTGCGGCCCGGCTTGTCGGGCTGGTACTCCACCTTGACCCGATCCAGCGCCTTCAAGTCCCGCAGGAGCGACTCGTGCTGGTTGACGTAGAACTTGTCGCCGAGCTTGAAGTGGAGCTGCACGGGCTTCTTGGTCTCGCTCTCTTCCAGCACGAGGCTCTGCTCGCGGAGATACACGTCGCGGATGACGCCCTGGAGCGGCTGCGGCTCCTCGGCCGGGGCCTTCTCCGGCTTGCTCGGCAGGACCATGATGATGCAGAGAACCAGGGAGATGGCCATCGCCGCGACGGCGGCAATCCGCTGGAGCCGCTTGGCCTTGGGCGGCTCCTCGAGTCCGTCTCCGGACAGCTTTTCCTCCGCCGGCGCGAGCGAGCCCTCGCCCGCCCTCAAATCCCGCAACGCCGATTGGGCCGAGTGATACCGCCGGGTCTGGTCCTTGACCGTGAGGCGCTGGATCACCCGGGCGAGATCCGGGGGGACGCCCTCGAGCACCTTGCCGATTCCCGGCAGGTTGCGGTCCGGGGCGGCGTGCCACATCAGCCAGGCAATCTGCCGGTCCCGCCCGAACGTCGCCAGCCCCGGGAAAAGGGTGTCGAACTGCGGCCCGCACATCAGCTCGAATGCCGAGAACCCGAGCGAATACAGATCGCTGGCCGGCCCGACCGGACCGAACTGGTTGGAGACCAGCTCCGGGGCCATGTACTTGGTGGTTCCCTTGAGCAGGCTTCCCTGCTCGTTGCTGGCGCGGCGGGCCAGGCCGAAATCGCCCAGCTTGATCCGGCCTTGGGAATCCAACAGCATGTTGCTCGGCTTCACGTCGCCGTGGATGACCCCGTTGGTATGGAGAAAGCCGAGGGCACTCAGGCAGCAGATCAGACTGGACCGCAGGTAATCCAGGTCGATCGGGCCGCTCTCGACGCTCCGCTGGAGGCTCCCCCGCATCAGCTCCAGAACCAGCCAGCCCCGGGAGCGGACAACGTCGTAGATCGTCACGATGTTCGGGTGCTGCAAGGAGGCCAGCAGTTGGGCCTCGCGCCAGTAGCGCTCCAGTTGCCGCGGGTTGCCGAGGAACTGCTGGTGGATCTGCTTGACCGCCACCTCGCGCCCCAGCTCCCGATCGCGGGCGCGGTAGACGGTGGCGAAATCGCCCGTGGCGATCGTATCCAGGATTTCGTAACGCGGAGCCGGCTCCATCAGCTTCTCCTCGGTGTCGCCCAAGACCCTACTCACTCAAGAGGATCATGATTTGCTCCTCCAGCTCCCGGTCCCGGTCTTGGCTGCCGGTAAGTCCCTCGTCGAACTTGCTGCCCCGTTCTGCCCGCAGCAGGCCGAGCACCCGGCGGTAAAACTCCCGTTCCCGCTTGAAATCGCCGCGGGCGTATTCTTGTTGGGCCTCGCGAAGATACACCTGATACTGCCTTTCCGGCCCCGGACTGCCCTGGTCGGTGAAGAACTTGTCCTGGATCGTCTCCCGCGCCTGTTTCCTTGCGCTCCGCTTGGTGGGCGTTTGGCTGTCGGTGGGGGCGAACACGAGGACCAACGAGACCACGACGCTCAGACTCAAGAGCCCGAACAGCACCAACGGGCTCATTCCCCCCGAGCCGGCCTCCTTCTCCGCGGTCTGTCCCGGCTCGCGGAGCCGCAGCTCCGGGAGTTTTCCGTCCTCGGCCGGCTTGAGCGTCGATTCGGCGGCCTCCGCCGCGATCAGCCGGGCGACCTTTCTCGGCGAGCCGACCGGGGGCGCGGCAGGGGCCGGTTGGACTGCCGGGACCTGCGGTGTGGCCGAGGGTACACCCGGCCTCTGACCCGCCGGGAATCCGGGCACTGGCGCAGCAAGCGAAGGGCCCGGCGGGGACGCTGCCACCGGGGGTGTCGCCCTGATCGGCACGGACGTCGCGGGTGTGGCAACTGACGCCGCCCCGACTGCTCCGCCGGCCGGGCCCGTCCTCTGCGGTTCTTGGGCCGTCGTCTCCGGCACCCAGAAGCGGCCCTTGCAGCGCGGACAGGTCGCGTAGCCGCCGGCCTTCTTGGAAGGGACCGACAGCCGGTGCTTGCACCGCGGGCAATCCAGTTCGATCGGCATATCGGGCCGCCGTGCTACGCAGACAAACCAAAGTACAGGTACTGGATGTAGTTTAGCAGAAACGGCCCGATGATGATCAGTACCGTGGCGATCATCACCAGGACCGCCGGCAGGAGCATGTTCACGCCCGCCTCGCCGGCGATCGTCTCCGCCCGCTGGGTCCGCTTCAGCCGCAGTACGTCGGCCTGGGTGCGGAAGATCTGGGCCAGCGGGGTGCCCAGGTTTTCCCCTTGCAGGATCGAGCCGATGATGCTGTTGATCTCGTCGTCGCTGAGCCGGTCCCGCATGGCGAGGAAGGCCTCGGCGCGGGTCTTGCCCATGTTCATGTCGCCGAGCACGCGGCCGAATTCCTCGGCGGCCGGATGGCCGCGGAACTCGTCGACCGCCTGGGCCAGGGCGTTGATGAAGGTCGAGCCGGCCTCCATCAGAAGGGTCAACAGGTCGAGCAGGAAAGGGATGCGGCGCTTGATCGTGCGGAGCCGCTTCCTGGCCCGGGAAGCCAGCCGGAGCCGCAGGAGCCACACGGTCAAGAGCGTCGTTGCGAAGGCCGGCAGCAGGCCGCCCAGCCCGAACCCCGAAACGAACGCGTAGGCGTAAAGCGGCGTGATGAAAAGCGCCCATAGCTCGGCGCGGGCAAGGTACTCCTCGGGGAGCCAGAACCGGGGGAGCCCGGCGGCCTGGATCTGGCGGTAGATTTCGGGGAGGCTGTCGCCGAGGACCAGCCGATTGAGCCGGGCCAGGAGCTGGATCGCCGGCTGAAAGAGCCGGTACATCGGGCTTGCGCGCCTAAGCTCGTTGATGCGGCTGATGTCGTAGCGCCACTCCGCTCCCTGCCGGAGGTCCTCGCTCTGGAGCACGCGGATCGCCCACCAGACGCACACGAACACGGCGGCGCCGACCGCCGCGCTGGCGATCACTTGCAGCGTTCCAACTTCCATCTCGGTTATCTCCGCGCCGGGCCGCCGGCGGCAGCCGCGGCAACAACGCTCATATATCCGGGCTCAGGATCGCCCGGGCCCAGAGGTAAGCGATCACGTTGAGCACCAGCGAAATCGCCAGCAGGATCTGGCCGATGGGGGTGGTGAACAGGAGCATGGTGCTCCGCGCGTCGAGGAAGAAGTAGGCGACCAGGATGAAGGCCGGAGCGAGGGCCATGTAGACGGCCGACTTCCGCGCCTGGGCCGTCTCCGAGACGATCTTGCGGTCCAGGCGCTGGAGTTCCCGGACCGACTCGGCGATCCGCTCGACGGTTTCGTTCAGGCGGCCGCCGCTCTCGTGGCTGGCCAGAAGCGCGGCGGCGAACAGGGCGAAGTTCTCGCTCTTGAGCCGCTGCTTGGCCTCCCTCAACGTCCGCTCCAGCGGCTTGCCCAGCTTGTATTCCGCGGTGATCTGGTGGAACTCGGCGCTAATCGGCTTGGGGCACTGGGCGGCGAGGATCTCCATCGACTGCGCCAGCGACAGCCCGGCGCGGACCGAATTGGCCAGCATCACCATGGCGTCGGCCAGTTGGTCTTCGATCTTCAGGCGGTGCCCCTCGGCCATGCGCCGCAGCAGGTACCAAGGCGCCAGGAGCAGGAATCCCGAGATCAGCACGGCAAAGACGATGCTGTTGAGCACCAGCCAGAACGCGCAAAACACGCACGCCGTGACCGTCAGCCAGGTCACCAGGTACCGGTGGAGCCTTCGCGTGGAGACCCGCAGCCGGCGGAGCTTTTCCGCCAGGTCGTTCTCGACGGCGCCCAGGCCCTTGGCAAAGTAGTCCCGACAGAAAAAGGCGAGCGCGGCCACCGCCAGGCCGGTAAAGAGGCAACCGGGCCACATCAGGCTGTCGGACATCGTTAGCACTCCGGCAGGACCGGCGTCCCGCCGGTCCGGACAGTCCACATCGCACCAGTAGGACCGGCGTCCCGCCGGTCCGGGGCATCGCGGCCGGCGGGACCCCGGCCCTACTGTCCAGCCAGCGGGACGCCGGTGCCACCTATCTGGCCGGCAGACCGGGCAGCGAGGGCGGCGACGGCAGCCTCCCCTGGCCCGGCTCCGTGCCGTAAAGGAACTCCAGCTCCATGAGGTCCTTCTCAATCAGCGAATCGACGAACGAGGGGAGGTACCCCGTCGGCTCCAAGGAGAGCCCGTTGCGGTAATTGAAAATGTCCAGCACGACGACCTCCTTGGTCTCGGGATCCACGCGGAGGACCTCGGAAAGCTGGGTGACCACGCGCCGCCCGCCGGGCAAGCGGCTGATGTGGACCACCAGGTTGATCGCCGAGACCAACTGGCGGTTGATCGCCGAGATCGGCAGGTCGGCGGCCATGAGGACCAGCACTTCCAGCCGCTCGATCACCTCCCGCGCGCTGTTGGCGTGTACCGTGGTCATCGAGCCGTCGTGGCCGGTGTTCATCGCCTGGATCATGTCGAGGGCCTCCGGCCCGCGGCACTCGCCGACGATGATCCGGTCGGGCCGCATCCGCAGGGCATTCTTGACCAGATCGCGGACGGAGTATTGCCCGGCCCCCTCGACGTTGGCGGGCTTCGTCTCCAGCGTGACGACGTGCTCCTGGTGCAGGCGCAATTCAACCGTGTCTTCGATCGTGACGATCCGCTCCTTGTAGGGGATGAAGCTGCTCAGCACGTTCAGGAGCGTGGTCTTGCCGGTGCCGGTGCCGCCGCTGACGACGATGTTGCGGCGGTCCACGACGCACGCGCGGAGGAACGTCGCCGCCGCCCGGCTGACGCTCCCCGTCTCGATCAGGTCGTCCATCGTCAGCCGCTGGAGCGGAAACTTGCGGACCGTCAGGCACGGGCCCTTGACGGCCAGCGGCGGGATGATGGCGTTGACGCGGGAGCCGTCGGGGAGCCGGGCGTCGACCAGGGGCTGGCTCTTGTCGATCCGCCGGCCCACCTGGGCGACGATCCGCTCGATGATCGACTCGGTCAC
>CAYGZA010000107.1:0-17449 GCA_964354135.1 uncultured Planctomycetaceae bacterium | reverse complement strand
ATCTCCCTGATGAGGCAATACCAATTTGTTCAAGTTATTTATGAGCGCGCCCTTAGCCACGCGGCTATCGGTCCCCTGGGAGGCGGCCGCGCGTGTGTTGGAGATCGCTCATTCCACGGTGAGCGACGGTTCGCGGCTGCCGAGAGGGCGGCTTCGACGCGGAAGACCATCGAGGGCCACGGCGGGGACATCACGGTCCAAAGCGAACCGGGCCGCGGCACCCAGTTCACCGTCAAGCTCCCCACGCTCACCCGAATCCCCGCCGAGGGCAGAGAGAACTGAGGCGACGGTCACCCTGCATCGCGCGTCGCGGGGAGGACTATCGCTCCTCCGCGATCACGGTGAGGTTGATTTCCGTCTTGCTGCCGTCCCGGCGTATGACGGCATTCTGCGTGCGGTGGTCTTTGGTTCCGGACAGGAGCGTTCCATCGCCCGTGTCCATGGCGAGCTTCGCCTCCCAGCCGTTCTCCTTCATCTTGTCTTTGTAGAACGCCGCCACCACCCTTCCAGGGGCCCGTCAAAACCGGAACGCGCATCGCACGCCGGTGAGGAAATCCGGGGCCCGCTCGTTCAGCCCCACGCCCGCCCGCCAGGTCACCGCCAAGCGGTCCGTCCACAGGAAACTCAGTCCGCCGCCCAAGAGGTGCTGCTGACCGTCGTCGGCCGAGCCGTGGTCGACCAGGACCGTCCACTCCACGAAGGCCGCCAGCCGCTCCGTCAGGAGATAGTCCGTGGTGAACGACTCCTGGAATTGGAGGAAGTGATCCCCCTGCTCCTCAAACAGCGAGAAGCCGGTCGTCCCGCCGAACGACCACCGCTCCGTGGGATACCAAGCGTAGAGCAATTGGTTGAGCGGCTGCAAGCTCTCCATGGCAAACGGATTGCCTTGAAGAGTAATCGGAACCGACGCCAAGACCGCCGTCTGCGGCACCCAGCCGCGCTGCGGAAACAGGTCGAGCATGAAGCCGACGTTCGGATCGAGCGTGCGGTCGGAGCCGGTGCGGCCCAGCGGGCCGTCGTCGATCGTCGCCACGTAGCCCGGCCAGCCGACGCGGACCTCCAGCCGCTCGGTCAAGCCGACCCGCAGGAGCAAATCGGGAACGGTATGCTCCCACGTCCTTAATCCGGGTGCCTCGTCGTAGGTGAAGACGTACCCTGCCTCGATCTGGACGCGGCCTTGGGTAATCGCGGTGATGCGATCGGCCGCGGCGAAGTTCTCAGGCGGTGGCAGCAGGGGACGGCCATGTCCTTGTGCCGACAGTCTCCCCGCCAGAATGGGAACTAGCGCCAGTGCGACGACACCGCGTAGTAGTCGTTCCATAGGGCAGGAAGGGAGTTGTCCTCAGCGATCGCGACCGGCGGTCGCCGTGACTGCTGCCCGACGTCAGCGGTTTGCAGCGGCCGGCAGTTGCCCCAGTCGCATGGGATCGAAGGGTTAGTGCTTTCCCTCCGACCGCGAATCAGAGCGATGGCGCGCGGCGCTCCGCAGACGCTGCTCCAATCGCGACCGTCGAGCCGCCGGGGCGGAATCGGGCTCGCCCGGCTGACGCTTGGCCAATCCATTGGCATTCCCCGGCGGAATCCCGCGCCCCGAGGAACCGAGGGTGAAACCGGAAGGACGGCGCGGCGACGGCCCGGACTCTTCGGACTGCGCCGGCTGCTTGCCGAACGGGTTCCATTTTCCTAAGATCCCCCCGCGCTCGGTGCTCTTATCGGGGTGCGAGGTCGAAATCGGGGGAGTCGCCGCACTCGGAGGAGGCGGCCCGTCCGTTACGCCGGCTCGGGGCGCACTCAGCGGCGGAAGCCTCTCCAGGTCCCCCGTTTGCGGGTTGCGGGTCCACGTCTGCTCGCTTGTGCGGGTCTGGCCGTTGGGCCCGGTGAAGGTCCGCTCCCGCTCCAACGTTGTCCCGTCCCACGATTGCGAGGTGCTGTGCTCGATCGTGCGGCCGTCCTTGAGGGTGATGGTCTTCTCGCGCTCGAAGTTGAGGGGATCAGTGCCGGTGATGGTCGACTCATGCTCGCGGATCGGGGTGCCGTCCGGGCCGGACCAGGTCTGCTCGCGGCGAGTCGAGTAGCCGTCTTCGGTCACGGAACGGTCCCAGCTTTGCGTCATCTGGCCTTGCGGCAGGGTGACGGTGTGCTCGCGGTGCTGGGTGCCTGACTCGTCGGGATTCGGCGTCCAGCGCGGCGCCTCATCGGCCGGCCGAGGCGCAGGCTTCGGACGCTGATTGCGGCGTAGCAGGTTCTCCCGCGGTTTCTTGGCGGCGGGCTCCATGTGCGACGGGCTGCTCGCATCCCGGGCCGGGATCGGCGAGACTTCGTCCGGGACGGGAATCTGAATGTCGAGGTTCTGCGCAGAGACCGTGGCCACCCAGAAGAGTAGTGCCGTTGCGGCCCCCATGGTTCCCTCGAGACGGGTCCAGTATCGATCCTTCGTGTTCATGGCTCTTACCTCCTATTGGTCTTATCGGAATTCTGGCACCGCAAGGCGGAAAAAATGAGGTTCGCGGCATTCGGGGGAGGGGAAGATAGTGTTTTCGAGGCCCCCCCGACAAGTTCGGAATCGCGCTTCATCGCTCGCACGCCCGCCGTACACCCGGCTGCAATCGCAGGTTCGGTGCCTCTGCGGTAGGGTGGTAGCCCGGCGTTGGGCGATCCTGTATCATCGGGACATGGTTGTTCAAACGATGAAATCGGCCCAGCGCGCCAGCTCACCGGTCGAGGTCCTGATTGTTGATAACGATGAGGCCCACGCCCAAACGGTGGCCGAGGGCCTCCATCGAGTAGGTTTCTCTTGCCACGTCGCCACCTCGGGGACCGAGGGCGCACGGATGATCGAGGAAGCCGAGTACGACGTCATCATTACCGACTTAGTGATGAACGATGTCGACGGCCTGGGGATTCTCGCCCGGGCCAAGCAACGGCTCCCCGACGCCGAAGTGATCCTGATGACCGGCTACGGCACTGTTCCCTCGGCGGTCACCGCCATGCAGCAGGGGGCCTTCAACTACCTGCTCAAGCCTCTGGACCTCGGCCAGCTTCGCGCGATTGCGGAGAAGGCGGCCGAAAGCTCCCTGCTACGGCGCACCAACGTCGAGCTCCAGAAGCGGCTCGATGAGCGATTCGGCTTCGAGGGGGTCATCGGCGACAGCACCCAGATGCGCGACGTGATCGAGCGCCTCAAGCGAATCGCCCCTACCAACGCCAGCGTCCTGATCCAGGGAGAGACCGGCACGGGCAAGGAGCTGGTCGCCCAGGCCATCCATCAGAACAGCCCGCGGAAGAACAAGCCCTTTGTGGCCCTCAACTGCGCCGCGCTGAGCGAGAACATCCTGGAGAGCGAGTTGTTCGGGCACGTCAAGGGGGCGTTCACCGATGCCTCGACCGACCGGGTGGGCAAGTTCGAGTATGCCAACGGCGGCACGATGTTTCTGGACGAGGTGGGCGACATGCCCATGCCGACCCAGATCAAGCTCTTGCGCGTCTTGGAGAACGGCGAGATCACCCGGGTCGGCTCCAACGACCCGATCAAGGTCAACGTGCGGATCCTCTCCGCCAGCAACCGCAACCTCGAGGAGGCCATCGAGGCCGGCACGTTCCGCAACGACCTCTATCACCGGCTCAAGGTGGTCACCATCCGGCTGCCGACGCTGCGGGAGCGGAGCCAGGACGTCCCGATCCTCATCGACCACTTCATGAAACTCTTCGCCCGCAAACACGCCAAGCAGATCAAGGGCTTCTCCCCGGCGGCGCGGCGGAAGCTCTTGGCCTTCGACTGGCCGGGCAACGTCCGCCAACTCCGCAACGTGGTGGAGAGCATGGTCGTGGTCGACTACGACGGCCTCCTGGACGTGGACGACCTTCCCGAAGAGCTGGCCGACCCCGCGGAGCCCTCGGGCGAAACCGCCGGCCAGTGCCTCACCGCCCTGATCGGGAAGTCGCTGGAGGACGTGGAGCGGCTCTTCATCGCCGAGACCCTCCGCGCCGCCGGCGGCAACCGCGAAGAGGCCGCCGAGATGCTCGGCATCGGCGAGCGGACGCTCTATCGGAAGTTGAAGGAATACAAGCTATAGGGGCTAGGGGGTCGGAGATGGCAGCGCCAGCGGTGATCGGCGAGCTGGTGGACCGATTCCAGAGCGACCTCGAAACGTCCCGTTCCTCCGAGTACAACGAGGCCCAGTTGCGCGAGGAGTTCCTCACCCCCTTTTTCGAGGCCCTCGGCTGGGACGTCTACAACCGCAAGGGCTACTCCGACGCCTACAAGGAGGTGATCCACGAGGCCGCGATCAAGGTGGGCGGCCGCACCAAGGCCCCCGACTACTGCTTCCGCGCCGGCGGTGGGAAGGCGAGCTTCTTCGTCGAGGCCAAGAAACCCGCCGTGGACGTTGCCGAGGCGATCGAGCCCGCCTATCAGCTCCGCCGCTACGCATGGTCGGCCAAGCTCCCCCTGAGCGTTCTCACCGACTTCGCGACGCTGGCGGTCTACGACGGCCGCATCCGGCCGGTCAAGACCGACAAGGCATCGACCGCCCGCGTGCTCCTTTTCGCGTACAAGGAGTACGTCGATCGCTGGGACGAGCTTTGCGGCCTGCTAGCGCCCGAGGCCATCCGCCGCGGGGCCGTCGAGCGATTCATCGCCAGCAAGAAGGCCAAGAAGGGCACGGCCGCGGTGGATGCCGCCTTCCTGGCCGAGATCGAGACCTGGCGCGACGTCCTGGCCCGAAACATCGCCCTCCGAAACGACCCGCTGGAGCAGCGCGACCTGAACTTCGCCGTGCAGCGGACGATCGATCGCACGGTCTTCCTCCGGATCTGCGAGGACCGCGGGATCGAGCCCTACGGGACGCTGCAGGCCCTCATCAACGGCCCGAACATCTATCGCCGCCTGGCAGAAGTCTTCCAGCGGGCAGATGAGCGATACAACTCGGGCCTATTCCACTTCAGCCCGGAGAAGGACCGGGCCGAGCCGCCCGATGAGCTGACGCTCGCGCTTGAGATCGACGACAAACCGCTTCGGGACATCATCGAAAGCCTGTACTACCCCGATAGCCCGTATGAGTTTTCGGTCCTGCCGACCGAAATCCTCGGCCAGGTGTACGAGCAGTTCCTGGGCAAGGTCATCCGCCTGACGACGGGACATCAGGCGAAGGTCGAGGAGAAGCCGGAGGTCCGCAAGGCAGGCGGGGTGTACTACACCCCGGCGTACATCGTCGAGTACATCGTCGAGCATACGCTCGGCAAGTTCCTGGAGGGGAAGACGCCCGCCCGGGCGGCCAAGCTGCGGGTGCTCGACCCGGCCTGCGGCAGCGGGTCCTTCCTGATCGGCGCCTATCAGCGGCTCCTGGACTGGCACTGCGACCAGTACGTGGCCGAGGACCCGGAGAAGCACGCCCGCGGGCGCAATCCGCGGCTCTACCGCGACGCGGCGGGCGAGTGGCGGCTCACGACCTCCGAGCGCAGGCGGATCCTTTTAGACAACATTTACGGCGTAGACATCGACCCCCAGGCCGTGGAAGTGACCAAGCTCTCGCTGCTCCTGAAGGTCCTGGAGGGCGAGTCCAAGGAGACCGTCAACAACCAATTGCGCCTGTTCCACCAGCGGGCCCTGCCCGACCTGGGGCGGAACATCAAGTGCGGCAACTCGCTCATCGGGCCGGACTTCTACGAGGGCCGGCAGAAAGACCTCTTCGACGACGAAACGGTGTACCGGATCAACGCCTTCGACTGGGAAGCCGAATTTCCCGAGATCCTGCGCCGCGCGTGCCGTGGCTTCGACGCCGTGATCGGCAACCCGCCGTGGGGGGCAGACGTCAGGGATTTGGAGAAGCCCTATTATCGGGCAAACTACAGCCTGAACACAGGCAAGTACGAGTCGTACGTTTTCTTTCTTGAAAGGGCCACCGCCCTCCTCGGCGAGCACGGCGTGCTCGGGTTCATCGTACCGAGCTACTGGATATCGAGGTCCCAGACTGAACGATTGCGATCGCACTTGTGCGGCACTCTGTGGCCAGAGAGCCTCATTGTGCTGCCGGAGAACGTCTTCGCCGGCGTAAGAATGGACTCGACGATTGTCGTTGCCGGGCGTGGAAAACGCGAGAGGGTTTGGGTCGGAGAGATTCAGAAGGCGGATCTTCCCGACTGTACGGGGGCGGCTTGGCTTCGCGCGAGATGCCGTTCCGTGAAGCTAAGCCTGTGGCGCAAGAATCCGGTATTCCGATTCAACCCCCGCATCGGCGCCGGGGAAACGTCGCTTCTCGCTCGATTCCATCAGCAAGTGATTCCTTTGGGGAGCGTCGTCGATATCACGCAGGGCCTGACTCTTTACCGGAGATCCACGCTCGCGCAAGAGTTCGGCCGCAAGAAGGCGGAAGAAATCGTGGCGAAACGCCTCTTCCACAGTCATCGGAGGAAGAACAAGACCTACAAGAAGGAGTTACTTGGCCGGGACGTGGAGCGGTATCGCGTAACCTGGAACGGCAAGAGTTGGGTCAGCTATGGTCCATGGCTCGCGCACGCGGTTGAAGAGAGGTTCTTTCAAGGTCCGCGCTTGGTGATTCAGAAACTCCGCAACCCCATGCTGCGTCAGCGCCTCGTCGTCGGCTACCTGGACGACGACCAGACGTATAGCGCGGGCGTTTTGCTCAACGTGGTACTTAAGCCCGGTCAAGAGTACCACCTGTTCTACCTGATGGGGCTACTCAACTCGAAGGCCATCAACTACTGGTACCGCAAGTGCGTGCTCGACGTATCGATCCGCGTCGTGGACATTGCCAAGGTCCCGGTACGGGCGATCGGCTTTTCAGATCGCAGTGACCGGGCCCGGCACGACCGGATGGTGGAACTGGTCGAAGGGATGCTCGCGCTGCACAAGCGGCTGGGCGACGCGAAGACCGAGCACGCGAAGACGCTGCTGGAGCGACAGATCGAAACGACCGACCGGCAGATCGACCAAGTGGTCTACGAACTCTACGGTCTCACGGACGACGAGGTCCGGCTAATTGAAGAGGCGACCAAGTGAGGCCATGTGCCAGCCGACGAGATCCCCGATTGCTACAGCCTGAGTCTCGAAGAGATCAAGAAACCAAGACCGCGGCGTTCCTTTTGGTCACAAGTCCCTAGCCCCCGACCCCTGACCCATGCCCCGCATCCAGCAGCTCCCGCAGAGCGTCGTCAATAAGATCGCGGCCGGCGAGGTCGTCGAGCGCCCGGCGAGCGTGGTCAAGGAGTTGATGGAGAATGCGGTGGACGCGGGGGCCACGCGGATCGACGTGACCGTCGAGGCCGGGGGCGTCGAGCTGGTCCGCGTGGTCGATAACGGCTGCGGCATCCCCGCCGAGGACTTGCCCTTGGCGGTGGCCAGCCACGCCACCAGCAAGATCGCCAGCGCGGACGACCTGTTCCGCGTCGGGACGCTGGGCTTCCGCGGCGAGGCGTTGGCCTCGATCGCCGAAGTGAGCCGCCTCATCTTGCGGAGCCGGACGGCCGAGAGCCCCAGCGGCGCCGAAATCTCCGTCGCCGGGGGCGAAATATCCCCGGTCACGCCGTGCGGCTGCCCGGTGGGCACGAGCGTCGAAGTCCGCAACCTCTTCTTCAATACCCCGGTGCGGCGGAAGTTCCTCCGCTCGACGCAGACGGAGCTGGGCCACGTGAGCGAGGCCTTCGTGCGGATGGCCCTGGCCGCGCCGCAGGTCCACTTCACCCTGCGGCACCACGATCGCCCGGTCTTCGAGTTAAGCGGCTCGGAGGGTTGGCTGGAGCGGATTGCCCGGGTCTTCGGCCGGCAGTTGGCCGAGAGCTTGATCTGGGTGGAAAGCAGGGACGGGCCGGTGCGGCTTTCGGGCTACGTCGCCCATCCCAGCCAGAGCCGCAGCAACAACCGGATGCAGTACCTGTTCCTCAACGGCCGCTCGATCCGCGATCGCTCGCTGCAGCACGCGCTGGGCGAGGCCTACCGCGGCCTGCTGATGACCGGCCGCTTCCCGATCGCCGTCCTTTCGCTGGAGATGCCGCCGGAATTGGTGGACGTGAATGTCCACCCCACCAAGCTGGAGGTGCGATTCCAGGATGCCAGCCGGCTTTACAGCCAGTTGCTCTCGACGCTCCGCACGAAGTTCCTGGGGACGGACCTCACGACGCGGGTGCAGACTCCCGCGGAGGACGCTCCCGGCTCGGCACACGACGAAAGGGAAGAAGTCCGTCTCCGCCAGCAGCTCGTGGATTGGGCCCAAGGGAAAGCGGCCTCGTGGAACGCCGCGACGGAGTCCGGCGCGTCCGGCGACGCGGCCCGGGCCGGTTCGGCCGGAGGGCAACTCGGGGCGGCGGCCCCGCGGAGGCCGCTGGAACTGACCCCTCTGAACCGCGGCCTGGCCCCCGGCAGCGATAGATCACCCCAGGCCCTGACCCACGCCCCCCACGAGCGCGGCGGGCCAAGCGGGCTTTCAGCCGCAGATCCACAGGCCCGCCCCGCCCAACCACCAAGGGCCCTCCAGATCCACAACCGCTACCTGGTGGCCGAGAGCGCGGAGGGGGTGCTGGTCATCGATCAGCACGCCCTGCACGAGCGGATCCTGTACGAGCAGTTGCGCGAACGGGTCGCCGCCGGCCCGGTCGAGTCCCAGGCGCTCTTGGTGCCGGAACCGGTCGACCTGACCCCGGGCGAAGCGGCCGCCGCCTTGCAGCACCACGAACTCTTGGCACAATTGGGCATCAAGATCGAGCCCTTCGGCGGCGAGACGATCTTGATCCAGGGCTATCCGGCGATGCTGGCCAATCTGAACCCGCAAGAGGTTCTCCGCGGGGTGCTGGAGCCGCTCCTGACCGGCGGCAAGACGCCCGATCGCCGCGATCTCCTGGACGCCCTCCTGCACACCATCGCCTGCAAGGCGGCGATCAAGGCGGGCGACCGCCTCGCGCCGGAGGAAATCGAGGCCCTCTTGGAGCAGCAGCACGTGATCGACGACCCGCACCACTGCCCCCACGGCCGCCCCGCGGCGATCGTGTTCACGCGGGAGGAGCTCGACAGGCAGTTCAAACGGCTTTAGGGGGCGCAAGACCGCGAGCAAGAGCGAAGAGTCGGCCCGTTGGCTTGCCTCTTGCGGGCGCGATTACCGCTTGCCTCTTCGCGGCCTTTCCGCCAGAATAAACCGGCAACCGGACCGAGGTTCCCTTGGACAGCATAGCCATGATTTGCGTCAGTATCGGCCGCGGGCGCCACCGCCACATGATCGCCGAGCACCGCCACCTGGTCGAGCAGGGGGCGAAGCTTGTGGAACTGCGCCTGGACTACATCCGCGGCGAGGTAAACGTCAAACGCCTGATTGCCGACCGCCCCTGCCCCGTCGTGATCGCCTGCCGCCGCGACCGCGACGGCGGCAGATTCCCCGGCAGCGAGCAGCAGCGCCTCACGCTCCTCCGAACCGCCATCGCCGAGGGTGTGGAATACGTCGACCTGGAAGAGGATATTGCCGGGCAAGTCCCCCGATTCGGCAAAACCAAGCGGATGATCAGCCTGCACGATCTCCGAAAGACCCCCGACGATCTGGAGGCCGTTCATCGCCAGCTCGCCGGCCTGGATGCCGACATCGTCAAGATCGCCACGATGGCCAACCATCCGCACGACAACCTTCGGATGCTACGCCTCATTCGCCAAAGCAAGATCCCCACCGTGGGCATCTGCATGGGCGACATCGGCACGCCCACCCGGATCCTCTGCCGGAAGTTCGGGGCCCCGTTCACCTATGCGACCTTCCACCACGAGCGGGTGCTGGCCCCGGGGCAGCTCAGCTTCCAGCAGATGACCGAGGTCTACCATTACGATGAGATCGACCAGGACACCGAAGTCTACGGCGTGATTGCCGATCCGGTGGGGCACAGCCTCAGCCCGCAGATCCACAACGCCGCCTTCAAACACCTGAAGATGAACAAGGTGTACGTTCCGTTCCGCGTGCCCAAGGAACACCTCAGCCGCTTCCTCGAAGAGGCCCACGAGCTTGGCATCAAGGGCTTGAGTGTCACGATCCCGCACAAAGAGGCGGTGCTGGAGCATCTCACGGATCCCGATCCGGCGGTCAAAGGGATCGGCGCTGCCAACACGATTGTCTTCCGCGACCAGAAGCGGTTCGGTTACAACACCGACTACCAGGCCGCCGTGGACAGCCTGGAGGAAGCCATGGCCGGCCCCCAGCGCCAGGCGAGCCCCTTGAAGAACAAGACCGTGCTGGTCTTGGGGGCCGGGGGCGTGGGAAAGGCCGTCGCCTACGGGTTGGTCCAGCGGGGCGCCCACGTGGTCCTCACCGATGGGGACCCCGACCGCGCCGCCCAACTGGCCAACCGGCTGCGGTGCCGGGCGGTGGAGTGGTCCATCCGCCAGGGGATCATGGCCCAGGTGGCCATCAATTGCACTCCGATCGGAATGCACCCCAACGTCGACGAAACGCCTCTGACCCGGATGCACCTCAGCCCCACGATGGTCGTCTTCGACGCCGTCTACAATCCGGAGAACACCCTCTTCGTCAAGGAGGCCCGGGCACGCAACTGCAAGGTCGTCACCGGGGTAGATATGTTCGTCCGCCAGGCCGCCCTGCAATTCAAGCACTTCACCGGCGCCGACGCCCCCGCCGCGCTGATGCGCGACGTATTGAAGCGGGCCACCTCCGCGGCGAAGGACTGACCCCTGGCCCCTGTCATGATCCTCACCCTCATCGGCTACCGTGCGACCGGCAAGACGACGCTCGCCCGTCTTCTGGCCCAGCGGCTGGGATGGGACTGGATCGATGCCGACGTAGAGGTAGAGCATCGTGCGGGCAAAGCGATCGCGCGGGTCTTTGCCGAGGACGGGGAACCCGCGTTCCGCGACTTGGAGGCGCAGGTCACGGCCGAGTTGTGCCAACGAACGCGGCTTGTGATCGCTGCCGGCGGCGGGGCCCCCATGCGTTCGGAAACCCGTCGGGCAATGCGCGCCGGCGGCAACGTCGTCTGGCTCACCGCCAGGCCCGAGACCATCCTGGCTCGCATGTCCGGCGACGCCACTACCGCCGACCGCCGGCCCGCACTGACCGACCGTAGCGCCCTGGAGGAAATCCTCCATCTCCTGGCCAAGCGAGAGCCGATCTATCGGGAAGCGGCGCACTTGGAGGTCGATACCGACGGCAAGACGCCGGAGGATCTGGCCGATGAGATCCTCGGCCGTCTCCAACTGCCCATCCAGCCCGGGGGAACGGCGTGAACTGGTTCCTGGCAATCCCGCTTGAGGCGCGTCTGGCCGGGCTCTTTTTGTTGGGGACGTTTCTGGGAAGCCTCGCCAATTGGGGCATCTGCCGGCTGGCGTGGGACTCCCGGGCGATCAGCCCTTGGTCCCGCGCGGTTCCCGATTCCCCGCCGCGCCGCTGGACCGACCGCTTGCCGTTCGTCGGTTGGTTCGGGCTGCGCCGGGAGGTGCCGCTCCACGGGCCGGGCTTCTGGATCCGCCCTACGCTCGTGGAACTCGCGGCCGGGGTCGGCCTTGCGGCCATGTACTGGTGGGAGGTCCTCCAGCAGGGAGCCCAACCGGGTCTGCCGCCGGGCTTGAACCTTCCTATCGCGCCTGTGCTTGCGGTCCATTTGCACGCCCGGTTTGCCGCCCACCTGGTCCTTCTCTGGCTTATGCTGGTGGCCGCGCTGATCGACCTGGATGAGAAGACGATCCCCGATTCCATCACCGTGCCGGGGACACTGCTCGGACTGGTGATGGCTGCCGCATACCCGTGGTCCATGCTGCCCGTCGTGTGGATTCCGCCGGGGGCGGGGGCGACTGTCGGTTTCCTGAACCTCCTGAACGTCTCGCCCCCGGAGTCCTGGCCGGCGTGGCTGGGCGGCTTTCCGCACGGTTGGTCGCTGGCATTAGGTCTGGGCTGCTGGTGGCTTTGGTGTGCAGGCATCATGCCCCGCACCTGGTACTCGCGGCACGGATGGCGCCGGGCCCTGGAGTTGTGCATCGCCCGTCTGCGCCGCGACCCGGCCGCCCGCGTGGTCGGCGTGCTTGGACTGATCGGGTCGGCAGGGATCGCCGCTGTCTGGTGTGGGGCCGGCCTTTTTCCCTGGGCGGGATTGCTGACGGCCCTGGTTGGGATGGCCGCCGCCGGTGGGTTGGTTTGGCTGGTGCGGATCATCGGTCGGGTCACCCTGGGCCGCGAGGCCATGGGCTTCGGCGACGTGACCCTGATGGCCATGATCGGCAGCTTTTTGGGCTGGCAAACCAGCCTAATCATCTTCTTCGCAGCACCGCTGGCCGGGGCCGTTTCGGGACTACTGATGCTGCTTCTGCGGTGGGGGAGGGAGATTCCGTATGGGCCATTCCTTTGCCTCGCCACCGCGTTGGCGCTCGTGTTCTGGGCCCCCTTGTGGGCGTATATCGAGGGCCCCTTCTTGGTGCTGGGGGCCTTCATCCCCGGCCTCGTCCTCATCGGCCTGGCACTGATGGCCCTGATGTTGAGCCTGTGGCGGGCAATCCGGGGGCCCGGATGAGTCAGGTCAGCTCCGCGAGAACCCCTAAGATACTCTGCACGCGAGCGAATAGACTCCTTAGACCCTGTCAAGACAAGCCTTTAGGAGACGAGCCCCATGAGGTGGGAGCAAATCTTCACTCACCCCAGCGTTCTTCCCTTTGTCGTAGCCATCGTGGCGATTTTGACGGGCGGGGTCATTGCGATCGCCAAGCTGCTGATCGTCCACCGGGAGCGGATGGCCAAGATCGAACGAGGGATCGACCCCGATCACGACCACGACCACGAGCCGGACGAAAAGTAGGGCCCGTTCGAGGCTTCGCTGCCTTTCATGAGCTAGGCTTTTTCCGGAGTGCCGTCTGGTGCCGCCGGGAAAAGCGACAATGAGGCCCTTGTTTGAGACAATCACCGATCCGGCGCAGGGCCGAGAGTCTCTTCGCCTCCGCCGTTACGGGCTGATCGACGCCCGCGACGGAAAGCTCCATTGCATCCGGCTGCGGCCCTTCCCGAAGCTCGGCAGCGTGCCGGAAATCGTCTTGATCGGCGGTTGGCATCACCGCCATCGACGTGGGGACCGCTGCCTCCTGTATTACAACCAGCCGCGGCAGTTCCCCAACTTCTTGGCGGTCAAGTACGTCGTCTCGACGCGAGACACGCAGCTTGCCACTATCCGCCAGGTGCTCGAAGCCCTGGACCGAATCGCCCAAATCAAGGGGTGCGATGCCCTCCTGTGTGACGCCGCCAATTGGCGTCTCTCGACGGCGATCATGACCCGATTGGGTTGGGAACCGCACTGCCCGTCCCGCTGGCACCGACATTTCATCCGGCGGTTCTACGGGAAATACCCCTCTAGGGTGGCAGTGCCTCGAACGGAGCCGGTGCCGGTGGAAGTGTGAATCGGTTGGCCCCCGACTCCCCTCGCCTCTGGTCTTTCGCCCCCTCGTCCCGGGCACCCAGTCAACCCAGGCACCTGGCCTCCGAACTGCCCTTGCCACCCCCCGGACGCCTTGGTACGATTCGCCCCGCTTGTCGCGGGAAGTCTCGTCTTGTTGACCCGTCCGGAGGGCGTTGCCTTGCGACGTATCCTCTTTGTCCGATGGCTCTTGGCACTGTCGGTGCTCGGCCTGAGCGGCTGCGCCGAGAACGCCTTGGTCCTGAAGGGACAGGTCGACAAGTTCCAGCAGCAGCAACTCGCCCTTTCCAAGCAGAAGGACGAGCTTCAAAACCGCGCCAGTGCCCTGGACCGCGACAACCAGGACCTCATCAACCGCCTGACCCAAGAACGGCAGCGCTCTAAGGTCCAGGACGACCAGGTGGCCATGCTTCGGGAGCAATTGTCCGGCACAGCGGCCCAACTGGCCCGGCTCCGGGACGAGAAGAAGACCACCGACCAGAAGGTCCAAGCCTTGACCGCCTCGCTCCAGCGTCAGGGCGGGCCCCCCATCACTCCAAACAACAGCCTGCTCCAAACCCTCCCGGCGATTAACCTCCCGGACGTTTACACCCGCCGCGACGGAGATGTGATCCGCGTGGAGATGCCGGCTCACCGGCTCTTCGGGTCGGGCAACGCCCAATTGCTCAGCGGCGCCAACCAGCTCATCGTTGCCGTCGCTGCCGAACTCATGCGGAGCTTTCCCGACCAGATCATCGGCGTGGAAGGACATACCGAGCAGGACCCGGTCGTCGGCAGTCAATGGCGCAATGGCCACCATCTCTCGATCGGCCGGGCCCTCGCCGTATACGACGTTCTGGTGGTCCAGGCCCGGATCCCTGCCGGCCAGGTGTTCGTCGTCGGCCACGGGGCCAACCACCCCTTGTTCTCGAACGCGACGCCCGCCGGGAAACAGCGCAACTCCCGGGTCGAGTTGGTGGTCTATCCGGAATCGGTCCGCGGCCGGCAATAACTCGCGGTTCACGATGGCGAGTGTCCGCCCGCCGGCAGGCCGGCCTTCAGCTTTCGGCTATCAGCTTTCGGCTGTCAGCCATCGGCTTTCAGCTTTCGGCCACGCAACGCCGGCCCGAGATCACCTTGCCACCGCAACCCGGGCTTTCAAGCGAACCCTTGCCGGCCCCTTCCGCATCTTAGATACTGATTGGTTTGCCGCGTTCGCCGCAGGGCCGCTTCTATGATCGTCATCGTCGACTACGGAATGGGCAACCTCCGGAGTGTCCAGAAGGCATTCGAGAAGGTGGGACACCCGGCGGTGGTCAGCTCCGATCCCGCGGAAGTCCGGGCCGCCTCGAAGGTGATTGTCCCCGGCGTCGGAGCGTTCGAGGACGCGATGGCCGAGCTGCGCCGACGGGGTTTGATTTCGCCCGTGCTGGAGGCGATCGACTCCGGGAAGCCGTTTCTGGGGATCTGCCTGGGACTCCAGTTGCTTTTCGAGACAAGCTACGAGAACGGGCGTCACGAGGGTCTCGGCGTCCTTCGGGGGGCGGTGGTTCGCTTTCAGGTCCCGCCCGAATACTCCGTGCCCCACATGGGCTGGAACCAACTGGCGGTTCGCCGCCGCGCCCCCATCCTGGAGGGTGTCGCCGACGGGGCGTACTTCTACTTCGTCCACTCCTACTACGTGGCGCCGCGGGATGCCGAGGTAATCGCCACCGAGACCGACTACCCTGAGCCGTTCTGCTCGATGGTCTGGCGCGGCAAGCTCTTCGCCACCCAGTTCCATCCGGAGAAGAGCCAGTCCGACGGTCTGCGGATGCTCCGGAACTTCGCCGAGCTGCCATAGTCCCGACAGGCCAAGACCCCCGCGCCCCCGCTGGCCTGACCGCCTTGCAGGTCCGGGCGGCCTATGTCATATTACCCGTTTCGCCGTACAACCCGGGAGCGGGTAGGAGCGTCGTTGAGGTGCAAGTCTGGCCGGCGATTGACCTTCGTGGGGGGAAATGCGTCCGCCTGAAACAGGGGGATTACCGGCGGGAGACGGTCTTCGGCGAAGACCCCGCGGTTATTGCCCGGCAATGGGTCGCCCAGGGTGCGGAGTGCCTGCACCTGGTCGACCTGGACGGCGCCCGGGACGGCATCCCGGGCAACCTGGCCAGTGTGGAGGCGATCCTCAAGGCCGCGGACGTTCCCTGCCAGCTCGGCGGGGGGATCCGGACGGAAGAGACGATTCGCCGCCTGTTGGACCTCGGCGTCGCCCGGCTGGTGATCGGCACGCTGGGGCTGAAGGAGCCCAACTGGTTCCGGCAGATGAGCCGCCTGTTTCCCGGCAGATTGGTGCTTGGGATCGACGCCCGCGACGGGCTGGTGGCGACCGATGGCTGGCTCCAGACCAGCCGCACCGCGGCGACCGAGCTGGCCCACGAGTTCGACACCGAGCCGATCGCGGCGATCGTCTACACCGACATCGCTACCGACGGCATGTTGGCCGGGCCAAACGTGGCGGCCATGGCCCAAATGCAGGCCGCCGTGCCGCACCCGGTGATCGCGTCCGGCGGTGTGACGACCCGGGACGACGTAGCCCGGCTGGCGGCCATCCCCATGGCCGGCTGCATCATTGGCCGGGCACTGTATGAAGGCACACTGACCCTGCCCGAGGCGATCCGCGCGGGCAAGGGAGAATGAAGTCCGTCAAAGGAAGGTTCTGATGGCAATGCACACGGTCGAAGGAATCCGCAATATCGCGTTCTGTGGCCACAAGTCCTGCGGCAAGACGACGCTGGTGGACCGCATGCTCACGCACACGGGAGCGGTGACCCGGGAAGCGAGCGTCGACGCGGGGACCAGCATCTGCGATTTCGACGAGGAGGAGAAGTCGCACCGCTACACGATCGAAGCCAAGTTGGTCCACTTCGACCACGCCGGAAAGCACTTCCACGCGATCGACACGCCCGGCTATCCCGACTTCGTCGGCCAGGCGATCGGGGCCCTGCGAGGGGTGGACACGGCCGCCATCGTGATCAACGCCCAGGCGGGAATCGAAGTCAACACGCGGCGGGTCTTCGCCGAGGCCGAGAAGGCCGGCGTCGGCAGGATGATCGTCATCAACAAGATGGACGCCGACAACGTCGATTTCTCCAAGCTCCTGAAGAGCATCAAGGAGCTGTTCGGCCCGGCCTGCGTCCCGTTGAACGTGCCGCTGGGTCACGGCGCCGACTTCCGCGGCGTGGCCGGCACCCTCGCCCCGCCCGCCGACGCGGCCGGCGCCCTCTTGGACCCGGCGGAGATCAGCCAGTCGCTCCTCGAGTCGATCATCGTTGCCGACGAGAAGGTCATGGAGCGGTATTTTGAAGGCACGTCGCCTTCAGAGGAAGAACTCTCCCGTTTGATGTCCCAGGCAATTGCCGAAGGCAGCTTGATTCCCGTCGTCTTCGTCTCGGCGAAGACGGGTGCCGGCTTTCCGGAACTCCTCGAGGCGATGGCCCTCTGCGCGCTGCCGCCCGACAAGGTCGTGCGCAAGGCCAAGAGGCCGGAGGGCGATGAGGAAGTGGAGATCAAGGCCGACGCAGCAGGCCCGCTGGTGGCCCAGGTCTTCAAGACCCGCATCGACCCCTTCGTGCAGAAGTTGAGCTTCATCCGCGTCTTCTCGGGCAAGCTCACCAAGGACTCGACGATCCCCGTGATCGGCGTCCGGAAAGGGGTGAAGATCGCGCAACTGTTCCGCGTGCAGGCCAACGAGACCGAGCCGGTCGACGAGGTGGGGCCGGGCGGGATCGTGGCGGTCACCAAGGTCGACGACCTCCAGACCGAGAGCTGCCTGGGCGAATACGTGCTGCCGCCGGTCCCGTTCCCCACGCCCATGGTCGGGTTGGCGGCCAGTCCCAAGGCCCGCGGCGACGAGGCCAAGCTCTCCGGCTCGCTGGCCAAGATCTGCCAGGAGGACTCGACCTTCCGCCGCGACCTCGACATGCAAACCAAGGAAATGGTCATCTTCGGGATGAGCGAGCTCCATTTGCAGATCATCCGCGAGCGGCTCAAGCGGCGCGACAAGGTCGAGATCGACACCAAGGAGCCCAAGATC
>CAYGZA010000106.1:0-17611 GCA_964354135.1 uncultured Planctomycetaceae bacterium | reverse complement strand
TAACGGCCACTTTTTCCAAAACGCGAAACTCTTGAACTGAAAGCGGCACTAGAGCGCCGACAAGACCGGGTGGCAGGCCCTTGCGAAGCGTGGGCATTGCGCTGATTTCACCATGGCGGTGCAACCGACGCCATGCCACATTCTGGGAGGAGGAACCCATGAGACACACAGGATGGTTGGTGCTGATCGCCGTGGTCACGGCCGCGGCTCTCTGGAGTTGGCTGGGCTTGCCGGCCGCCGCGGCTCAGCAGGGGTCGGATCGCTACGCCGTGCCCGACGGCGGCGCCGCGGAGTTGGTCAAGTTCATCCAACAGCTCTCCGCGTACCAGCCCAGTTCGCCCGAGGAGGACATCGAGTACCGCCGCAAGTTCCGCGGTGCGCTTGGGCAGGCGGCGGAGAAGGTCCTCAAGCTCGACAAGGACCCGAAGTCCGAGGCGCACCAGGCGGCCAGGTTCGTCCTGTTGGTCAACCGCGTTTACGCGTTCGCCGAGGCCGATCCTGTGGGGCAGAAGCAGACGATCGCCGACGTGAAGTCCTATCTCAAGGAGCAGCTCGATGGCGGCCAGGGGGCCGTGGGC
This sequence comes from uncultured Planctomycetaceae bacterium, assembly GCA_964354135.1. Taxonomy (GTDB): domain Bacteria; phylum Planctomycetota; class Planctomycetia; order Pirellulales; family Thermoguttaceae; genus CAYGZA01. Next base: position 17,033 of record CAYGZA010000106.1, on the reverse strand, counting down.
GTGAGTCTGGCGAAGTCGCTGGGCGAGAAGCTGGAGTTGATGGGCGAATGGGCCCAGGCGGCCGAGGTGCTCAAGGATCTTGCCGAGGTGGCCGGCAAGAGCGAGGAGGAGATCGTGTCGCGGGCCGCCGCCGAGATGAGCCAGACCGCGGAGCGGCTTGCGGCGTCGAGCAGCCAGATCGATCGCAAGGTGCCCAAGCTCGCCATCCCGCCCAAGGGTAACCTCGTTCCGCTGGACCTCGCGGGCAAGACGAACCTGGATATCACGTCCATGTCGGGCAGCGGCTCCTTCCCGGCCAACGGCCTGGCCGAGGTGTCCCAGGGCGAGCACGCCTTCGCGGGCGTTAGGTTCCGGGTCCTGGACAAGGTGATCCAGTTGGCGGGCACCAATCTTAAGGACGCGCCCGCGAAGGTCGAAGGGATCGCCGTGGATCGGAAGATCACCAGGCTCTATGTGCTGCACGCCATGCAGGGTCCGCCGGGCGAGACCCGCGACGGCACGCGGATTGGCGAGTACATGGTCCATTACGAAGACGGCTCCACGGCGACGATGCCGATCGCCTTCGGCGAGGACATGCGCGACTGGTGGAACAACGACCAAGGGCGTCCCGTCACCCGAGGCCGAGTGGCCTGGACCGGGAGCAACTTCTCCGCAGCACAGAGCAGTTTGACACTCCGCTTGTTCCTCGGCGTGTGGGAGAATCCCCATCCGGCCAAGAAGGTTTCCAACCTCGATTTCATTTCGACCACTGACACGCCATGCGCCCCGTTCTGCGTAGCGATCACCGTCGAAGAGCCGGCCAGTGACTAACAGCGCGTGTGGGGCGCTGCACGCTCTAAGTCGTTTTGCAGGAGACAATTGCGACCGTCAGACGAAGGCCGCGGCGGCGTCCGGGTCCGCGTCAAAGCCGAACGGGCGGGAAAGCGGCATTGCCCGTCTAGGGCAAGCGAGGTACGATTACACTAGGATTACCGTGTCGGCCGGGCGGGGGAGTTGTCTCCCGGGGTGGCCCTCCGGCGTTGGCTGAGGTGGCGTTGTGGCCATGTCTTTTTCCCGCAGTCTGTTATCCAAGGGCTTCGTGTGGCTGGCTGCCGTGCTGGTCCCGCTGGAGACCTGGCCGGCGGGAACCTGCGGCTGCACTTCAGGAGGCCGCGAGTCCGACGGCCGGAGAGCGGTCTCAGGCAGCGGTGCTTCCGGCCGGCAGACCGAAGCCCGCACTCCGGGTTGCCGCCACTGCAAGCCGCGGGTAACGGAAGGGCGGACCTGCTGCCAAGCCAGAGCGACTTGCTGCTCCCCCGAGCGTCCCAAGACCGGCTGCTGCGCAAGCGCGGCGGGTTGCACCTGCAAGACGATCTGCGCGTGCCATCAAGATCGACCGGGCGCTCCGCAACTTCCGCCCACGGGCAATTCGCTCAAGGCCCAGGATATCGGCGGGCCGGCGCCGGTCGCGATGGTGTGGGGCACCGGCACCGACCACCGGATTCATTCGGCCCACCATCCTTGGCGATTCCCCTCCTTGGTGCAAACGCCGCTTGAGCGGCTCAGCACCCTCTGCCGCTTCTTGATCTAATCGCACCTCGCGCACAGGGACACCGCGCGCCGAGCGGAACGGCCTGCGCGATTCGGCCTCCGTCGGGCGGCCGCGTTCCTGGTGCAATTTCCCCGGTCCAGCGCCTGGCTGGCACAGAGCCGGCGGGCTGCAACCTGCCGGCCCGGGACGGGTCTGAAGCGGTTGGAACTTCGTCGTGTGATTTGCCCGGTGAGGGCTATTCCTTGAAGGAGAACATGTCATGTCGCGAGCGGTTCGTTTGATGCTGCCGGTGATGCTCTTGGGAACTTCCGTCCTCCTTGGGGGCTGCGGGAGCCAGGGCGGCAAAAAAGAGGGCAAGATCGTGCCGGGTACTGCAAAGCCGGCAAATTCGCAAGGGCCCGCAGAGCCCAAAGCAGCGGCCGGCGCCGGACAAAAGGCCGAGATGGACGGACTGTCCGGCTTGTCGGCCGAGGATCGCGCGTTGGCCGAAAAGCAGCGAACTTGCCCGGTCACCGGCGAACCGCTGGGTTCGATGGGAACCCCGGTCAAGGTCACGGTCAAGGGACAAACGGTCTTCCTTTGCTGCGACGGCTGCAAAGCGGCCATCGACAAGGACCCCGACAAGTATCTGGCAAAACTGAAGGCCAAGGAGGGCAAGTAGCCCCGCCTGGGACAAGCCGTTTCACAGGGTCTTCCATCAGCACTTTCATAGCGAAGGGAAACACTTTCATGTTGCACATCACGGGTCGAATCGCCTTGCCTCTCGCGGGGACGGCGTGCTTTGTCGTAGCAGTCGCCTGGGCCGGCACAGCGGCCCGAGGCCAGTGCGCGGGCCATTGCGCCGGAGGACAGCACGGGCAGGGTGCCCATGCCGACCCCGGCCATGGCGGCGAGGACCACAGCGCTCACCAGCAGAGCGGGCCGGCGGTGCCGTCGATCGCCGAGCGGCCTCCTCACGGCGGCCAGATGGCCTCGACCGAGTCGCTTTACTTCTTTGAGGTCGTGTATCTGCCGGATCAAACCCGGGTGTATCTTTACGGCCCGGCGCAGGAACCCTTGAGCGCCCGCGGCGTGCGGGGGCAAGTGGTAATGCGGGTCGGCGGGCAGACCCGCGATTTCCGGTTTCCCCTGAAACACGTTGCCCCGCCGGGCGGATCGAAGGAGCAAGACTACCTCGCCGCCACGGTGGACGTAAGCCGGGTGCGCGACGGGGACATGACCGCGACCTTCCAACTGGAGAACCTCCCCTACCGCCAGCACGCGAAGGCGAGTTTCGCGCAGACCTTCGCTCTTACCAAGAAGCGGCCCGCGGTTACCGTGGCGATGTTGGAGGAAAGCGACCGGGATCGGCTCACGCAGCAGCAGGTCTGCCCGGTCACCGGGGCATCGCTTGGGTCCATGGGCAAGCCGATCAAAGTGACGGTCAAGGGAGAGACCGTTTTCCTTTGCTGCCGCGGGTGCGAGCAGGCAATCCGGAAGGACCCCGACAAGTACTTGGCGAAGTTGAGTACCGCGGGGCAGAAGTAGCCGGGCGGTGTTGGAGGTGTTCCATGCTTGGCAAAGAAGGGCTGCTCGAAGGCGGTCGCAGGGTGGATTACCATCGCGAGGGCCAATGATCCGCAAGATGAGTGTTCTTACAAGAAAAGGACCGCGGCGATGCACCGCACGCTCAGCCTGATCGTTTTCGTGTTCGTAGGTCTTGTACTGGGAGTCCTCGCCACGCTCCTCGTGGTCGGCCCCAAAGGCGGTTCGCAGGCATCCGGGGCGGGTGGAGCAACGGCAGCCCAGAAATGGATCTGCTCCATGCACCCGCAGATCGTGATGGATCACCCGGACAAATGCCCCTTGTGCGGCATGGACCTGGAACCGGTCGGCGGAGGCGGGGCAGAGGGCATGGAAGACTTCGCCGATACCCTCACCCTCAGCGAGCATGCCCGGAAGATGGCCACCGTGGCCACCACGCCGGTTCGCCGCCTGGAGCTCTCCAAGGAACTCCGCACGGTGAGCAAGGTGGAGCTGGACGAGACCCGGGTGGCGTTCATTGCGGCCTGGGTCTCCGGCCGTGTGGATGAGGTGTTCGCCGACTTTCCCGGCACCCCGGTCAAAAAGGGCGAACACCTCGTGGCCATCTACAGCCCGGACCTGCTAACCACTCAAGAGACGTTCTTGCTGTACTATCGCGCCGAGCAGGCGCCGTCGGGTCGAGGCGGCGGACCTCCGCTCTCGGCGGCCTCCCGGCGCCGGCTGCAACTGTGGGGCATCACCGACCAGCAGATCGATGAGCTGGCCCGCACCGGCAAGGCCCAAATCCACTTGATTGTCTACGCCCCCATCGGCGGCACGATCATCGAGAAGAAGATCCGCGAGGGCCAGTACGTCAAGGAGGGCGACCTGTTGTACACCATCGCGGACCTGACTCAAGTGTGGCTGGTCGTCGACGTCTATGAGTCGGAGTTGCCCTGGGTCCGCGTCGGGCAGCCGGTCCAAGTCACCCTGGAAGGCGAGCCAAAACAGCCGATCGCCGGCAGCGTGGCCTTCATCGAGCCGATGCTCAACGAGGCCACGCGGACCGTGCGGGTGCGGGTAATTGTGGACAATTCCTCCGGCCGACTCAAGCCCGGGATGTATGCCCAGACGCTCTTGCGAGTGCCGATCATGCCCGACGGCAGTTCGGCGCCCACCGGCCTGGAGGGGAAGTACGTCTGCCCCATGCACCCGTACGTATTGTCCGACAAGCCCGGCGACTGCAACGTCTGCGGCATGCCCCTGGAGCAGGTGCCGGGCAAACCGGCATCCGGTCCCAGCCAGTTGCACCCGAAGGTCCTGGCCGTGCCCGCAGAGGCCGTCCTCACCACGGGGCGGCGCCAATTGGTCTACATCGAGGATCAGCCCGGACACTACCGGCTGGTGGAGCCGAAGCTCGGGCTGCGGGCGGGCGAGTATTTTCCGGTGCTGGCCGGTTTGGAGGAGGGCCAGCGGGTCGTGTCCCGCGGCAACTTCCTGTTGGACTCTCAGTTCCAAATCACCGGCAAGATGAGCCTGCTGTATCCGGAGGGGGCAGCCGGTGCGACGACCGGCCACGCGGGCCACGGCGCCGCAGCCCCCACGGCAAGCGGCGCGGGGGCGGGCGCGGCCGGCCAGCGGCCCCCGGAGGTTTCCTTAAAGGAATGGGCCAACCTGAACAAGCTTCCCGCGGAGGATCGCGAGGCGGCCGTGGCCCAACGGGTTTGCCCGATCACCGGCGCGAAACTCGGCTCCATGGGGGTGCCGTACAAGATGACCATCAGCGGGCGCAGGCTCTTTTTGTGCTGCAAAGGCTGCGAAGCCGCGGTCAACAAGGACCCCGAAGCTGCGTTCCAGAAGATCAAGGCGGCAGGCGCGAAACCGCTCTCGCCGGGAAAAACGCCGGCATCCCACTCGAATCACCAGGAGCAGAAATAGACTTCCGAAATCTTCGAGACTTCGGAAGTCTGTGCGGCGAGCCGAGGGATCCCAACAGAGGATTTCGTGATGATTGTCAACGCCATCATTCGCTGGTGCCTCAAGAACACATTTCTCGTGATCCTGGCCATGCTGGGGATCATCGGCGGGGGCTGGTACGCCCTGATGCACACGCCGGTGGATGCCATCCCCGACATCGGCGAGAAACAAGTCATCGTGGTCGCCGATTGGCCCGGCCGCAGCCCGCAGGACGTCGACGACCAGGTCACGTACCCGCTGACCACCGCCCTGGAAGGCACTCCCGGAGTGAAGGTGATCCGCTCGATGTCGGGCTTTGGGTTCTCGATGGTCTTCGTGATCTTCCACGACAAGATCGACTACTACTGGGCCCGGAGCCGGGTGTTGGAGCGCATGAACGTGGCCCGCAGCCGGCTCCCCGCCGGGGTCGAGCCGGTGCTGGGCCCCGACGCGACTGCCCTGGGCCAGGTCTTCTGGTACACCGTCGAGGGCGAAGGCTTTGACTTGGCCGAGCTGCGGTCCATTCAGGATTGGTACATCCGCTACCAGCTCAACGCGGTCGAAGGAGTCTCGGAAGTTGCCTCGATCGGCGGCCACGTCAAGCAGTATCAGATCGACGTGGACCCGGTGAAGATGCGGGCCCATCGCGTCACGCTCCCGGAGATCACCGAGGCGGTGCGGAAGTCCAACGTGGACGTGGGCGCCAAGGTCATCGAGATCAACGAGGTGGAGTTCTTCATCCGCGGCGTGGGGTTCATCAAGAGGCCGGAGGACCTGGAGAACGTGGTGCTCCGATCCGAAGGGGGCACGCCGCTCTATGTGAAGAACGTGGCCACGGTGAGCCTGGGGCCCGACTTCCGCCGCGGGGCCCTGGACAAGGAAGGCACCGAGGCCGTCGGCGGCGTGGTCACCATGCGCTACGGCGAGAATCCTCTGGAGGTAATCGACCGGGTCAAGGAAGAGATCGCCAGAATCGATCCGGGGCTGCCGCAAAAGACCTTGCCCGACGGCCGCGTGTCCAAGGTCAAGATCGTTTCCTTCTACGACCGCACGGGGATCATTCACGAGACGATGGACACGCTCACCGAGGCGCTGGTGGAAGAGGGCATCGTGGCTTCCCTGGTGGTATTCGTCTTCCTGTTGCACCTCCGAAGCTCGTTGACCATCGTGCTGGCTACGCTCCCCACGTCGGTGTGTATCTCGTTCCTGGTGATGTACTACCTCGGCGTGGATTCGAACATCATGTCGCTGGCCGGTCTGGCCATCGCCATCGGCGACGTGTGCGACATGGGCCTGATCATGACGGAGAACATCTATCGCCACATCGCCAAGAACGACGGCTCGAAGACCTACTACCAGTGCGTTGAGGAGGGGGCCTTCGAGGTGGGCACCGCGATTGTGACCGCGGTCTCCAATACGATCGTCTCTTTCATCCCGGTTTTTGCCCTGACCGACCAGGAGGGGAAGCTGTTCGGGCCGCTGGCCTACACCAAGACCTTTGCGATTACCGCCTCGGCGATCCTCTCGATCACCGTCGTTCCCACGCTGAGCTACTATCTCTTGAAGCCGGTGCGCTGGAGCCGCCGGCGAAGCATGACCGTCGCCTTGGCGGCCGGCGTGGTGATGGCGCTGGTGGCTGGTTTGATCTTCCGGAACTTCCTTCTACCGGAATCGGCGCCGGTGACGCGGGGCTGGCTGATCGCCGCCGCGATCGGGGTCATCACCATGCTGTTGGTTTTCCGCATGGCCCGGGAGCGGCTCCTGCCGCTGGAGGAAAACGTGGTCTCGCGGGGCATCTTGAAGGTCTATGTGCCGGCCCTGCGCTGGGTGTTGGCCCACAAGGCGACCTTCCTGAGCATCCCGGTGTTCCTGGTGCTCATGGGCCTGACGATCTGGATGGGCTGGGCCCGAGTGACGTATCCGATCGAGGCGGGACTGGCCCAACTGGGGGTGGAGAACCTCAACCAGTGGGGCCCGTGGAGCTATATGCGCCACCGCTTGCCGGGGCTGGGGCGGGAGTTCATGCCGGCCCTGGATGAAGGCTCATTCCTCTACATGCCCTCGTTGGTGCCGGCAGGCTCGCTCTCGGCGGTGCAAAAGGCGATCGCCACCCAGGATATGGCCATCCGCACGGTGCCCGAGGTGGAGAGCGTGGTGGGCAAGCTGGGGCGCGTGGAGTCGGCCCTCGACCCCGCCCCGATTGGCATGATCGAGACGATCATCATGCTCAAACCCGCGGACCAGTGGCGACGCATTCACGTGCCGCGCTTCCACGACGACTGGCCCGCGTGGCTGAAGCCCCCGCTGCGGGTTTTCTGGCCCGAGGAAAGACGGATCACCAAGAACGAAATCCTCCAAGAGCTGCGCAAGAAGACCGATATCCCCGGCGTGCTCCCGACCTGGCTCCAGCCCATCCAGACCCGGATCGTCATGCTCCAAAGCGGCTTCCGCGCCATGATGGGCGTGAAGGTCTACGGCTCGGATCTTAAGGTGATCGAGCGAATCGGCCTGGACCTGGAGAAGTTGCTCAAGAAAGTGCCCGGGGCCACCGACGTAGTGGCCGACCGGATCGTGGGCAAGCCCTATGTCGAAATTCGCATCGACCGCGAGAAGATTGCCCGCTACGGGGTGAACATCCGCGACGTGCAGGACGTGATCGAAATCGCCATCGGCGGCGAGAACCTCACCACGTCCGTCGAGGGACGCGAGCGGTATCCGATCCGCGTCCGCTACCCGCGGGAGTTGCGCGACAATCTCGAAGAGTTGGAGCGGATCCTCGTCCCTGCGGCCAGCGGATCGCACATCCCCCTGGCCCAGGTGGCCGACGTCCAATACACCATCGGCCCCCAGGAGATCAAGAGCGAGAACACCCGCTTGGTGGGCTACGTGACCATGAACACGCGCCAGCGCGACGAAGTGAGCGTGGTGGAAGACGCCGACGCCGTGATCCGGGCGCGGATCCAAGAGGACGAAGAGTTGAACAGGCCCGACTCGGAGCGGCTGTTCCCCGCCGGTTACACGTACAAATGGGGCGGGCAATTCGAGAACCAGGTCCGGGCTACCAAACGCCTGACCCTCCTGGTTCCCATCTGCCTGGCGGTGGATTTCGTCCTCCTTTATATGGGCTTTGGCCGCTGGTGGGTCGCCTTGCTGTGTTTCTCGGCGGTGATTGTCTCTGCCTCGGGCGGCTTCCTGATGCTGTTGTTCTACGGCTTCAACCTGAGCGTGGCGGTGTGGGTGGGCTTTATTGCCCTCTTTGGCGTGGCCGAGGACGACAGCGTGGTCATGGCCACTTACCTCGGACAGCTTTTCGAGGAGCGGACGCCCAAGTCGATCCAGGAAGTGCGGGAGATTGTGGTCGAAGCGAGCATGAAACGCATCCGCCCTTGCTTGATGACCACTGCCACCACGGTCCTGGGTCTGTTGCCGGTCTTTTGGACCCAGGGGCGCGGCTCGGACGTGATGCAGCCGATGGCGATCCCCTCGGTCGGCGGCATGGCCGTGCAGATCATTACCATGTTTATCACGCCCTGCGTGTACTGCCTGGTGGAAGAGTGGAAGTTCAAGCGTCGCAGCCGGGCGCAGCCGGCCGATGCTTCCCAGGTTGCAGCGGATCCGTCGTAGGCGGTTCTCAAACCGCGTCTCGACATGCGGAGACAACGATCATGTTTCAAAACGGTTTACTGCCATGGGTGGTTTTCGCTGTGCTGGTGAGCGGGCTGTTGGCCCTGGACTTGCTGGTCTTTCACCGGCGCAGCCACACGCCCACGCTCCGCGAGTCGGCCGGCTGGAGCGTCTTTTGGATCAGCTTGGCGCTAGTCTTTAATGCCTTGGTATGGTGGTGGGGACAGACCACGCACGGCGACTCCAAAGCGGGCATCGAGTTTCTCGCCGCCTATCTGGTCGAGAAGTCGCTCTCGATGGACAATCTGTTCGTATTCGCCGTGATCTTCCGCTTCTTTCGAGTGCCGCTGAAATTCCAGTATCGCGTGCTCTTTTGGGGGATCTTGGGGGCGATCTTTCTGAGGCTTGCGTTCATCCTCGCCGGGGTCGAATTGATCCGGCGGTTTCAATCGACCCTGATGATCTTCGGCGCCTTCCTGGTGTACACCGGCGTCAAGCTGGCGCTGAGCCGCGACTCGGAAGTCCACCCGGAGAACAATTTCCTGCTCCGCACGGCGCGGCGCCTTGTCCCTGTCAGCCGCGAGGACCACGGCCAGCGCTTCTTCGCCCGCGAAGCGGGCCGTTGGTGCATCACGCCGCTGTTTCTGGTCCTCTTGGTGATCGAGAGCACCGACGTGCTGTTTGCCGTGGACAGCGTTCCGGCCGTCTTGGGCATCAGCCACGACCCGTTCATCGCCTTCAGCTCGAACGTCTTCGCCATCCTCGGCCTGCGCGCCTTGTACTTCCTCTTGGCCGGGGTGATGGACCGCTTCCGGTACTTGCACTACGGCCTCAGCGCGGTGCTTTGCTTTGTGGGGCTGAAGATGATTGCGGAGTACTGGCTCGGGCACGAGGGGGAGCATCTGGTGCCGGCTTGGGCCTCGCTTGCCACGATAGCGGCCTTGCTGGGCGCCTCGATCGCGGTCTCCTTGGTTGCTGCCCGTCGCGAGAGCAAGGTTGCCGCGCCGGCTTCCTCCGCCGGGCACGCCGGTGCGCGGCGAACCGGCGCCGCTGGCTGAAGCTCCATCCTGAGGCGCGGTCGGCTTGAACCAAGCGCGACTGCCAAGGCAGCAGTCAATCGGTTTTCTGATCGGCCACCCATTCGGCAGCGAGGAGGGTCGCGTCGTCGGCAGGTTCTGCCCCTTCCAGGTGCGCGTCCCAGGCCCGGAGGATCATCGAGACCAGCCCGGTCAAGGCCGCATCGCGCGTTTGGAGGAACAACTCGGCGAGCCGGTCCCGGCCGAACATTTCCGCCCGGGGACTGAGCGCCTCGGTGACCCCGTCGGTGACCAGCAGGAGTCGATCCCCAGCTTTCACCGAGAACGTCAAGGTCTCCCAAGTCGCATCCTCCTCGACCCCCAGGAGCATCCCCGTGGCCTGTATGGCGCGCGGTTGGCCGTCCGCGGAGACGAGCCAGCCCGGCTCGTGGCCGGCACTGGCATACTCGAGGAGTCGCTTCTTCAAGTCCCAACGGAGGAGGACCATCGAGGCGAAGAGTTCTGCGGGCAGCAGACCGACAAACCGCCGGTTCATGAGTCCCAAGATTTGGCCCGGATCGCCGGATCGCTCGGCGGCGGAAAGAAGGAGCGTCTTGAGCATCACGGCGCCCATGGCGGCGGGAATCCCATGCCCCGTCACGTCGGCCAAGGCGATCAGCCAACCGCCGTCCGGCAGGGCAACGACATCGTAGTAGTCGCCGGCTACTTCGGCCGCAGGCTGGTACCAAGGAGCGAGCTTCAGACCCGGGATGCTGACCTCTCCGGGAAGGAGGTGCTCCTGAATGCGTCGGGCCTGGGCCATTTCGGCGCGACGGTGGCGGTCGGCCTCAGCCAGGGAGGAACTCATGGAGTTGATCACCTCGGCCAGGTACGCGGCTTCGGCCGTGCGGAAGGAACCGGTCTGGGCCCCCAACTCTCCTGCGGCGATCCGGCGTACAGTCTCGACCAGCTTCTCCAGGGGCTTGGAGGCCATCTGGAGAAACACGAGGTTGACCACCGCTGCCACCACGACCGCCACCGAGAGCATCCTCCCCAGCCGCCAGAGCACTTGTCTGCGAAGCGAGCGCCGCACGTCGCTGAAGTACTCGGAGACGTATGCGTGGACATCGCCCTGCTGCTGGGCGCCGACGATCACTTCTTCGTCGTCGAACGCGGCACGGTGCGTCGGGGAGGACGAGGCCCGGTCGATGGCTTCCCAGAGTTCCCTTGAGGAGCGGTGGTGGGCCACGGCTTGCAGCACCATCTCGCCCAACCGGACGACAATGTGGTGTCCCGGGGAGGAGGCGTCCTGCATCCGGCCGCACACGTCGTCGATGTACTGATGGAGCGATTCGAGCCCTTGCGGGCGGATTCGGACAACCGCCGGGAGGAGCGTTTTCGCTTCTTCCTCCAGGGCGATGTGTTTTTCGGCGACACGGGCTCCCATCTCGCGGCGGTAGTCCACCGCGAGGAAAACCAAGAACGGCAACCCGATCGCGGTGTTCACGGCGATCAGGAGCCGCCAGCGGATGCTGTGAAGACGTCCCATGGTAACAGATCTCCCCAGGCCCAGAGTGTTGCCCTGATACCGAGTAGTGAACTGCCGAGCCGAGGCCCGCGGGATCTCGCGCAAGGCCCCGGCCGGCAGATTCGGCCTACGACGTTCTGCGGCCGTTTCGCCCACCAATGGCTGACTGGAGAATCCTGCTGCGAAGCTCCTTGCGGTGGATCGCAACCTCGGCCGGTCCGGAGATCCCCAGTTTTACCCGTTTTCGAGCGACTTCAAGCACGGTGATCTCGATATCGTCACCGATGACGATTTGTTCGCCTGGTTTCCGCTGCAAGATAAGCATTTGTGTTTCTCCTCGATCTGAACAGGACTCCTCGTGTAGGGATTTGTGGACCTTTGGGCGCACTGAAACAGACCATGGCTCGACGCCCAAGAGACCCAGCCGAAACGAGCTCAGCGCCGGCGCGCGGCGCCAGCGCCGATGCCCGATTAGATCTGGAGACGGATATGTTCGGACAGAAGCGTCGGGAAGAAGGGGGCGGCCTCGGCCGTAGGCTTCGCAGAATGCGGCCAGTCGGCCAAGCCCAGAAGCCCGACAGTGGAGAATGTCGGAGGGAGAAAGATGGCCGAGGGCACGTGCCACCGGAGATTCCCATGGAACCAGACGGCGTCGGTGGCCGGGGCCGGCGACCTGGCATCGCACGTCGCGCGGCAGCCGCAGCGGCCCGCCGGGCAGCACTTGCAGCACGCGGCCTCCTTTGACCGGTGCGGGGCCTCGGCTCGGGGCGGAGACTGAACGGGGAAACAGAGGCATGCAGTGCCGCGGACGACCAGAAACGTCATCCAGGCGGTAAACAAAAACCGGGCAAGCTGCACAACGCGATCCACGAGCCGATCACCCCAGTCCGGTGTTTGGAGGCCACTCAGGGATGAATCTCAGTGTATCTGCGCGATCGGCCGGGTGCAACAGCACTTGGCAGCCATGAGGCCGTGAGGATTCGTCTTGTTGCCAGCACCGTTGCGGCGGCACCTGCCGTGCTCGCGTCTGATTGGGCAATGACCGGCGATCGAGAAGCGGTGTCAAGAAGTGCCGGATACGTGGATTTTTGCGGATATACAGGATCTTCCCAACATACGGTTTGTTCCATGCCGATACCAATACTCGGGCAGCCGCGAGCGTCGCCCCCCAGACTGGTGCAGTGCCCATATCGCACATGGGGCAGTAAGGGGATGGAATTGGCAGACCGTTTGGCTGGAAAATACATGTGCGGCGCTGCGGCCATCGCGGCGTTGGCCATGCTCTGCGGATGCGCCGCGACGGATCGGCCGAGCGTAACGGCCAAGTCCGCCGCGGCCGTTGCGCCACCCGCTACGATCGCCGCGAAGCCGGCCTTGCCGGGACCTGGGCAGTCAGCACCGAGTACTCAGGACTCAGTACCGAGCACTCAGTACTCAGTACTCAATACTCAGTACTCAGTTGACGCCAAACAGGAGGCTCCCGGTGAGCGCGGGCGTGCAACAACAGGACACGCGCACTCGCCGCCGCCCGCTCCCCAGCCCGATCCGGCTGATGAGCCTGCCGGGCAGGCGGAGTTGAAACTGGACGAGCTGGTCGGGGACGTTCTGGATCGCAACCCGAGCCTGCAAGCGATGATCGAGGCCTGGCGTGCCGCCGCCCAACGGTATCCCCAAATGATCTCCCTGGACGACCCGATGTTCGGCTTCATGAAGGGGACCAACATGGGGTGGATGGTCGAGGCGTCGCAGAAGCTCCCTTGGCCTGGCAAGCGGTGGCTTCGTGGAAACATGGCGGCCGCCGAGGCGGAAGTCGCCGGCTACGACGTCGAGGATACCCGCCTCCGCCTCGCCGAAGCGGCCAAGATGGCCTTTTTCGACTACTACCAGGCGGAGCGGCAACTTGCCGTCAACGCGGCCGCGTCCGGCCTGATGCAGGAGTTCCGCGACATCGCCAAGAACCTTTACGAGGCGAACAAGGCCACCGACCAGGACGTGTTGCAGGCGAACGTGGAGCTGGCGGATCTCCAGGCCCGCAAGGCGGAGCTGGTGCGCGAGCGGAAAGTTGCTGCCGCACGGATCAATACCCTTCTGCACCGCGCCGTGGATCATCCGTTGCCGCCGCCGCCCGCGGAGGTGGCCATTCCCGAGAATGTGCCTTCCGCCGAAGCGCTGGCGGAGCAAGCCCTCCAGCAACGGCCCGATCTGGCGGCGCAAGAGGCCCGCATCTGCGCTGAGGAAAGCGCCTTGGCCCTGGCCTGCAAGGAGTTCTATCCGGACTTCGAGGTGGTGGCCAAGCACGATGCGTTCATGCCGGAGGAGATGCGGAGCCAAGTGGGGATGAATCTCAACATTCCGCTTTACCGAGACCGGCGTCATGCGGCAGTGCGGGAAGCCTCGGCCCGGCTCCGCCAGCGCCGCGCGGAGCTGGAAGGCCGGCTCGACGAAGCCCGCTTCGAAGTGCAATCGGCCGGCCAGCGGCTCGCCGAGCGCCGCGAGGTGACGCAGCTCTACAAGGAGAAGATCCTTCCGGCGGCGAAGGCAAACGTCGAGTCGGCACGCATCAAGTACACCAATGCGCAGCTCGACTTCCTGCGGCTGATCGAAGCCCAGCGGCAATACCAGATGCAGCAGGATCGCTACTACATGGCATTGGCCGATTACCACCGCATTGCCGCGGAGCTCGAGCGGGCCGTCGCCGGGCCGCTCCCCAAGTGAAACCGCCGCCCGGGGCCGCCCCATACCGGCGTGTTTACTTCGAGGCGGTGCGCCTAAAGAGCACGAAGTCGAGGACCGAGGACCGCTCGCCGGGGCTGTTGGCCGTCACGCTGACCCGCAGTTGGCCGTCGGCGGCGAAGGCGGCGGCCAGTTCTGCTTCCCAGGCAACGTCGGCAAACCCCTCCGCCGGCACGCGGATCGGCCGGACTGCCGGCCCGGCAACGCGCGCCTTGTCTTCTGCGAATCCCAAGCGAAGCGTAAGGTCCTGCGGTTTGCCGCCGAGATTGAAGACCCGCACGGCGATCGGCATCCCGTTCGGCGGATCGGCGCGGAAGCGATACCCCTCGGACGTTGCCTGAAGCAGTTTATCGTCCCGCTGGAAGCGGAGGATGATCGGCGAAGGATCGGACCGTGACGGTCCGGGCTTGCCGGCCACCTCCCACAACGCCGTCGCCTTGGTCTTGGCATCCAACCGGTCGCCGAGCTTTTTGCGGTCGAGCCACACGTAGACCATGCCGTCGGGGACGGGAATCGCCCCATCGCCGCCCGGCTCGAGCCTTCGGCCGTCGATCCCCTCGATCCGCTGCACCGGCAAGCCGATCTTCACTGCGGCGGCCGAATCAACGCGACCCGTGTACAACACAGCGACGGCCTCACGATCGCCGAAGAAGACCCGGGCGCGCTGGATGGCCGGGTCGCTTTGCGTCAGGTCCCCGAGGTAATTGCGGCCGCCAAGGACCCGGGCCATTTGGGCGTAGGCCGCGAAGCTGCGGAGCGGAGTGGCCTCTCGGTCCATCATCCCGAAGTTGTTCCGGCCCTCTTCGTAGAACGGGTAGACGAAGGCGAAAAAGCGGGCGATGCCACATGCCTTGGATTCCACGGCCTTCATGGTGATGTCCAGGGCGCTTTCGGCGTCCTGATCCACCGGCGGCCGGTCGGGCCCGGACTTCCACGGCCGGCCGCACTCCGTAAGCCAAAGCGGCATGCCGGGGTGCCCATGGTCCTTGAGCCATGAACGGTACTTTTCCACAAGGCCCTCCATCTCGGGCGCGCGGCCGTAGGTGTGGAAACTGAAGACGTCGACGTAGTCCAGGATGCCGTTGCGGGCAGCCGTGTCCAGAAACGCGCGGTTACAGTGGGCCATGACGCCGCCGACAACCGGCACGTTGAACTTACCCTCTCGCAAGCCGAACGAGATTGCCTTGACCAGCGGCACGTACTGGTCCGCGGGCAGGTTGCCGCCGAAGAAGATGTCGGGCTCGTTCCACACTTCCAGACCGCGCCAGGTAGTTCGCCACTGGTCGGCGATGCGCCGCCAGGAACGCGCCGCAGCGACCAGGTTCTCCGGGTACTTGGCGACGCGGCCCATCCAGGCCGGCCCGTCGTGGGCCATTTCCAGCACCTCGACGCCGTGTTTGGCGCACGTGCGGCGGAGCGTATCGAAGCGGACGCCGCCTTCCCAATCCCACCGTTCCGCGGCCGGGTGGATGGCGCCCCAGGTGAGCCGCTCGCGGATCATCGCGATGCCGCTCCGGCGGGCAGCCTGGATGAGCCCTTCGCGCACGGCGTCGTCGCGCACGAGCCACGACAAGGCCCCGTCGATCGAAAAGAACGGGTCGGCCTTCCCTTGCCACGGCGGCAGGGCGACCACGCCGAACCGCTCTCGGGTCGCAGGAAACTCGATCTCGAAGTACCCCTGCTGAAGCTGCACCGTCACTTCCACCACACCTGCCCCGTTGAGCGTGGCTCGCCCCGAGGCTGTGGGCTTTCCCGCGTAGTCCAGGAGTCTGTACTCCACCGGTGCCTTGAGAGTGCTCGAGGTCGCCTTCCATTGCAGGTGACTTGTCTCGCCAGGCGTGACGAAGAACTGGGCGACACTGGCGGGCTTGAGCGTCGCCGCGAGGGCCGCACCTTGAAAGGCGAGAACGATGAGACTCCAGACCGCCGATCTTCGCATTGGGTTCTCTCCAAAGCTATCAGCCGTCAGCAATCAGCCATCAGCACAATCTGAAGGCTGAACACTGAAAGCTGATAGCTGACGGCTGATCGCCGATCGCTGACTGCTACTTCTTTCCCATCACCTTTTCGACCTCGGGCTCGATCGCTTCGGCCCAGATCTTGTAGCCCTTGGGACTGAGGTGCAAGAGGTCCGGCATGATCTCCTTGCTGAGCGTGCCGTCCTCTTCGAGGAACTTCTTGCCGATGTCGAGGAAGACGATGTTGCTCCGCCCCTCAGCCCGCTTGGCGACGAGATCGTTTGTCTTCGCGGTCACCTGCCGCAGGTGGTCTTGGCCGTCTTTGCCGCGGGGGAAGATCGCCAGGACGAGGACCTTGGTGTTCGGGAGCTTCTCGCGGAGCGTGCGGACAATGCTTCCGATCCCGTAGGCGATCTCCTCCGGCTTGTTGCTGTGGGAGTTGTTGGTGCCGATCATCAGCACCGCGAGCTTGGGGGAGCTGCCGTCGATGTTGCCGTTCTGCAGGCGCCAGAGGATGTGCTGCGTCTGGTCGCCGCCGATCCCCAGGTTCACGGCGTTCCGCTTGCCGTAGAATTCCTGCCAGATCTCCTTGGCCCCGCCGCCTTCCCAGCCCTGGGTGATCGAGTCGCCGATGAAGACCATGTCCACGTTACCCTGTTTCACGCGGGCGTTCATCTTCTCGTGGCGGCCTTTCCACCCGGCGTCGTTCTTGGGCACGGGGACCACGGTGGCGGGGCGCTGCTTCGGCTTGGTCCCATCCTTCTTCTCTTGCCCCACCGCCATTGCGGTCGGCATGAGAAGGCACATAATAAGGGCCAGGTGCAAGAACACAAATCGCGGGCGAGTCATCGAGGTCTCTCCTTGCAGTTGGGCAACAGGATTCTCCGGGCCGCACAAAACGGACCCTATCCACAGGCGAACTTGCCCTAGGATATCCCGAACCCTTGGCCAGTGCAAACGGTACGGATTCTTCGAGGTTGTGGCACCCTGTGTCGGAGCAAAGGAGACGTGCCAGTGGCGTCGGCAATCTTTGCGGCGAGCATGCTGATCGGTTGCCTGGCCTCCGACGGTGACGTAGTGGTCTCTAGCCCGGCAGACAGTCGGTTTGTCGAACGGATGCTCAAGCGTAGTGGCCACGTGTCGGCAGCAGAAACGGAACGTCCTGGAGTTCCTCACCGCATGCT
>CAYGZA010000105.1:0-17895 GCA_964354135.1 uncultured Planctomycetaceae bacterium | reverse complement strand
CTTGGCTTCCGCGGCCTTCGGCAGCGGCGGCGTCTCGTACGCCTTCTCATCGGCCAAGAAGAAGACCTTCGCACTCTGGGGCAGCGAGGCCGGGGAACTCGCCGCCGACTTGTTCACGCAGAGCCCCGTAATGCCCATCGCCAGATCGAGCAGCAGCGAGGCCGGGGAACTCGCCGCCGACTTGTTCACGGTCGTGGGCGGCGGGCCCGGAGCCGGCGACGAGGGCTGCGCACCCGGCGCGGCCGGGGCTGCCGTCGAACGCGGCTGGGCCGCCGGTCGACCGGCCGGCACCTGCGGCCGCTCGCCGGCCCGAGGCGGCACGGACGTTCCGGGTGTTTTCGGTCCGCTTTGGGGAATCGCGGCCGGGGATGGCACCTCCCTCAGCCGGAGCAACAGTTGTAGGACGTCGTCGGGAATCCCGGAGGCATCCTCCGGCAACTGCCGAGCCTCGGTAGTGGGCCCGGCCGAGTCCGGCGTATCGCCGGCCCCGCTGGGCCGGACGGTTGAGATGCCCGCCGAAGGAGTCACCACGCGGATGCGGTTGCCGTAGAGCGACGGCCACACCTCCTGGATCCGCTCCAGGGCCGAGCGGGCCGAGCGACCGGAAAGCGGCAACACGCGGAGGTTGCCGGCGCCCAGCCTCCCCTCGCCGCCCGGCGTCTCTCCCATCTTCTCCAGGAGCATGCGGATCTGGTCAACCTGCGCCTTGGTGCCGCGGATGAGGAGTTGGTGCGTGTTCGGGTCGGCGTCGACCTTGGGGGCCGTCGCGCCGGCCTCGGCGAAGAGCTTCGTGATCGCCAGGACGGCCACCTGGGGATCGACCACCCGCAACTGGATGACGTCCACCTCGCGGGCATCCTTCTGCAACTGCTCCAGGGTGGTGCGGATCGTGGCATGTTGCGAGGGCCGCGCCAGGGCGATCAGGTTCCCGGTCTTCGGATCGGTGGCCAGCCTCACGTCGGGCATGCCGGCCAGCACCGTCTGGAGCACCGCGAGCACCGACGCCGGATCGGCCGCCGTGATGCTGTAGACCTCGAGTTGCGGCGTGTCGGCCAGCCGCGAGGCCTTCGGGTTGGCCGGGTCGGGGGCGTCGATGGCCGTCAGGGCCTCCATCACCCGGGCCACGGCCTCCGGTTTTCCGGTAACAAGCAGCTTGGTCCCGTTCGGCTCTATGGCAAAGCGGACCGATCCGTCGGTCGTGGCGGACCTATCGGGCGGGATGTCCAGCAACTGCCGCAGGAGGGTCATGGCCTGCTGCGGATCGACGTTGCGGAACTCGTGGGTCTGCACCTGATTGGCGGCCGTTCCGCCGGGCTTCTCGA
Organism: uncultured Planctomycetaceae bacterium; assembly: GCA_964354135.1. Classification (GTDB taxonomy): domain Bacteria; phylum Planctomycetota; class Planctomycetia; order Pirellulales; family Thermoguttaceae; genus CAYGZA01. The sequence continues at coordinate 16,573 of CAYGZA010000105.1, read as the reverse complement.
GGGCATCGAGCACGTTGCGGATCGTCTTCAGCCGCGCGGCGGTCTCAGTGATCAGGAGCTGGCGGGACTTGCTCAAGACGACCACCGATCCCGGCAGCCCGATCAGTTTGCGGACCTCTTGCTCGGCCTCCTCGGGACTGAGCCGCTGAACAGTGAACAAGACGCTGACCAGCTCGTACTCGCCCCGCTTGTCCAACTCGTCCAGAGGCACCCTAGGGACCAGGCTGGGCGGGGCGCCGTCCTTCAGGTCCAGCGCGTTGACCACCGTGAGCATTTGACCGCGGCGGACGAGCGTGTACCCCTTGGTCAGCAGCACGCCGTTCAAGAGGTCGATGGCTTCCGTCGGCGTATACTCCCGGGGGTCGGTGAGGTTGAGCGTCCCCGGAGGATAGACATCGCCTTCGAGAGACAGGTCGGCCTGCTCGGCAAGCCACAGCAACACGTCCTTCCACGGTTGGAAGCGGAAGCTGAACTTCAGGCGCTCCGGCTTCTTCCCCGGCGGCTTCGCCGCAGGCGAAGCGGCTGCGGTCTCCGGCGCGGGAACCTTGGCTGCGGTCTCGGGCGATGGGGTCTTAACTGCGGTGTCTGCTGCGGGGGTCTTGGCCGCGGTATCCTGCGTCGGGGCCTTTGCCGTCGTCTCTGCTGTGGGGGGCTTCGCCGCGGGCTCTGCCGCGCGGGACTTGGCCGCCGTGTCGGGCGTGGCGGGTTTGGCCGTGGTTTCTGGTGCAGGCGCCTTGGCGGCGGTCTCTGCCGTGGGCGCCTTGACCGGGGGCTCTGCCGCCTTGCCAGGCTCTTTCGGGACCGCGACACCGACCAGAGCCACGCGATCCGTCCCGCCCGACTTGACCAGCGCCTGCCACGCGGCACGCTGCGGCTCATCGAGGATCGTGGCGAGCTTCTTTTCGAGAGCGGCCCGGGCGGCCTCCGCGTCGGTCGAGTCCTGAGGGGCGGGCTGCTGCTTGAGTAGCTCGGCGATTTGAGACTGCTGCTCGGGGCTGAGCTTGAGCTTCTCGCCGATTCCCGGCGACGCCAGCAACGAAGTCCTGGCGCGGCGGACCCGGATCTGTTGCAGCCCGGTGCGCTGCTGCTTGCTGAGGAGGATGAGCCCCTTGGCCTCAGCCTGGCGGCGGATTGCGGCGAGCTTCTCGGGGCGCTCGGAAGGGGGGATGTCCTTCCATTGTGCCGCCAGCTCCAGGGCCTCGGCCTCTTGCTCGTCAATCACCGCAAGGAGCTTCTCTTTCTGGCTTTCGGTCAACCCGATTTCCTCGCCGACATCGTCCTGGATTGCCAGGGCCAGAATGCCCACGAGGTCGGCGTCAGCGGCGGGGGCCGGGAGGGGCCCGCCCAAGAGCCCCACCGCGAGAGTGGTCACGGCCAAGAATTTGGCCAAACGATAGCAGATTCCGCTTGTGGATCGGTTCAAGGCGCAGAGTCTCCCAAGGACCATTACCAATAAGAACCCCTAGGAGGGCCAAGGGTGTCGGGCAGGCTCCTGCTGCCCTCTTTCCATAGTACTTGTGGGCTATGAGAGCGGCCAGCAAAATCCGCAGGCTTGGCCCTAAGGAGTGGGAGGCCACCGCCATAATGGTGGTTCGGCTCAGAACTCCAGCCGACGGAAGGCGCGGAACCCGATCGCCAGCGGGATCGCCGTGGCCAGCCCGCCCAGGACCAGACTGGCGGCGGTCCCCGCAAACAGCCACACCCGAACCCAGCTCTCGAACCGCACGGCGCTGGGCAGGAACTGCACGGCAGTCCACGAGGCCCCCCCGAGATAGAAGTGGCTGGGAACGGCGGTCAAGAGGACCACGACCAGGATGTAAAGGGTGCTGAGGACCAGGTTCAGCGTTCCGCCGAAACCGGCGGCAATCCGCGCCGGCGACTGCTCGCGGAGATTGGGGATCCTGGCGCCGAGCCCCACGGCGATTCCCGACAGACCGAAACAGAGGATCAGGCACGTGAGCTGGTGGCTCGCCACGATGAGCGGGTCGACGCGGAGCATGACGTCGCTCAACAGGATGAGGAGGCTGGAAGGGAGGATCGACCCGCCGACGGCAAAAGCGAACTTGCTCCAGAGAATCGTCTCGCGGCGGACGGGGAGCAGCCCGAGGAACCAGAACCGCCGACCCTCGAGGCTGACCATGGGGAAGACGAAGCGGGTGGTGAACGTCGACAGCAGAAGCCCCACGACCGAGACGTTGAGGAAGCTGATGACGTTGACCCAGGCGCCGTAGTGGGTGTCGTAGGTGAAGCGGCGGATGTTGACGAAGTACAGGGCCAACAGGCCGGCAAAAATCAAGAACTGCGACCACTGCACCGGATCGCGGCGGAACAGGCGAAGGTCCTTGACGATCAAGAGCCGGATCTGCCGGCCCAAGAAGGAGGTCAAGCGGAGGGCCATGCGGTCGATCCAAACCACCCTGCTCCGCCTGGCGGCGCCGCGGCGGCCGTGCAGCCGGCTGTAGGCGCTGCGGTAGACCGAGGCCGCGTTCCAGATCGCCAGTTGCCGGAAAAAAAGCGCGTTGGAGATCATCAGGGCCAGGAACAAGACGGCGTCGGCCGTCTTCCGCTGCGCCGCCTGGAACAGGCCCGCGCTAAGCCACCAGCTCGGCAGCAGCCGGTGCTCGGTGATCCGCAGCCGGTCGAGCACTTCCTGGAACCAGCGGGGAGTCAGCAGGTTGTTCTCCGGGCCGGTGGTGAGGGACCAAAGGCCCCACAGGGCGGCGATCACCATCGCCGCGCCCGCCGCCACGAGGACGTGCGACCGCCCGTTCGGTATGCGGTACACGATCACCATGCACGCCAAGGCCCCGATGGCCGCGGGAACGTACGTGAAGGCCACCAGGAAAGGCAGCAACATGGCGAAGAAATACCAAGGCGCCCGGGTGACCAGCCCGAACGCCAGGAGCATGGGGCTGCCCAGCAGGATGAAGGCCCAACTGCTCATCAGGATCGCTTCCTGGAACTTGCAGGCGAAGACCCGCTCGGGCCGCGTGGGGAGGGTCAACAGCAGGCCGACGTCGCGGGCCTTGAAGAGCGAGCTGTAGAGGATGATCGCCGAGGAGAACACGAGCATGGCCATCAGCGTCACGAAGAACGTGCCGAAGACGATCTGCACGGTCTCGTCGTGCAGATCCGGCGTGGGGATGGCCGTGCTGAGGAACCAGAAGGCGTCGTAGAAGAGGAGGAAGAGTGCTACCCACAAGACGACGCTCAACGCGCCGACGATCGAAAGCCGGAACCGCGCCGCGAAGAACGTCTGCACCAGCAGGGTGGCTGCCATGCGGAAACGCATCCGCCGGAACGCGCGGGCCTCCTGGTGGGCCGAGACCAGGGGACGGACCCGGTAAACCTGCTCCGGCGAGAGGAGCGGGAGCCGGTTTTCCGGCAGGGCGGCGGAGCTCGGGTTAGGATTGGCAGTCATATCGCTTGGAAACCACTCTTCGTTGCGACGGCAGTCCTCACCACGGAGGCCACATGACAAACTCCGTGGTGTTCTCTCCGGCTTGAACCCGCTTCAGGGGGCGGCTTCCGGCAGCGGTGCCCGCCGTGCGGCCTGGTGATCGGGGTGGTTATTGGTCCGGTCGAGGAACAGTTGTTCGAGGCTCGTCCGATGGTCCGACGCTTCCTTCCGCAACTGATCCAGCGTGCCCAGGAAGTTCATCCGGCCCTCGTCGATGATGCCGATCCGGTCCGCGATCTCCTCCGCGACGCTGAGCGTGTGCGTGGACATGAACACGGTTTTCCCCGCGGAGGCCCGCTGGCGCAAGAGGTCCTTGACCAGCCGGCCGCTCCTGGGGTCCAGCCCGATCATCGGCTCGTCGACCACCAGCACGGGCGGATCGTGCAGCAGGGCCGCGGCGAAGACCAGCCGCTGTTTCATTCCGTGGGAATAGGTCTCCGTGAGATCGTCGATGTATTCGGCCAGCTCGAAGCGCTCCGACTCCGCGGCGATGCGCGCGGCCGTCTCGTCCCGATCCAGACCGCGCATCTCCGCAACGAACTCGAGGAACTCGCGGCCGGAGAGCTTGTCGTACAAGAAGGATTCTTCCGGCACGAAGCCGAGGAAGCGGATCGCCTGGCGGGTTTGGGTGACGGTGTCGTGGCCGCAGACGACGACGGCGCCTTCGGTCGGCCGCAGCAGCCCGACGAGCATCTTGATGGCCGTGGTCTTGCCCGCCCCGTTCGGCCCCAGGAACGCGAACAGCTCGCCCGCCGGGACCGCCAGGCTCAGGTCATCGACGGCCACCTTGGGGCCGTATTTTCGCGTTACGTGCTCGAAGCGGATCATCTCAGCTCGCGGCGGCTTGGGCCAAGCACTCCTACCGATTATGCCACGGCCTACGGGTTGCTGAAAGCGAGTAGGGCCAGACGCGCGGCCTCGTCGTCCGGGAGGCGGGTAAAGGTGAGCGTCGAGTTCAGGATCATGATCTCCTGCCGGACCACGGTTCCGTCGGGAGCCACCCAGAGCCTCCCCCGCGGGTTGCCGGCGCTTCCCAGAGCGGAGCCGGGGTCGCTGCGGTAGACTACCAGCCACGCGTGGATCGTTCCGCCGTTCCAGACGACCGGCACCTTGGCCTCGACGGTGGCGTGGACGATTTCGATGGGGCTGGTCGGCGGCCGGAGCGTGCCGTAGGTCTCCACGGTCCACCGCTGTCCCTCGCGGAGCCCCGGCAGATGGCTCTGCGGGGAGAGCGCATCGCTGAGCATTGCGTTCCGCGGGGCCGGCAACTCCAACTCGTAGGGGGCGCCGCCGCCGCAGTGGATGGTGATCTCCAGCTTCGGTCCCTCGATCTTCCCCTTCAGCGTGATCACGTCCTCCTTCGGCTGGAACCCCACCGCCGATTCGAACCGCGAAAGCCTTCCCAAGGGATCGAAGACCAAGGAGCTTCGGGCGTCCATTCTCAGCCGGTTGCTCATGGGGTCCAGCGGCTGGAGGAACTCGTGGAGCCATCCCGGGACCATGTCCCGCAGCGGCAGATGGTCGAAGTGGACGCAGCCGTTGACTTCAGTCAACCCGTTGAGCCCCGGCGAGGTAGAGCTCACCGCCCAGCCCAGCCGCCGGTCGTTCCACGCCAGCGACCAGGCAACCACCGGCGTCAGCCTCTTGGCCGCGAGGATCCGCTGATAGTTCGGCGGCTCGCCAATCAATAGCGACGGCAACACCTTCTGCGTCACCAGCCAACTCATGGTGCTCAGCCACAGGAACACCACGGCCACGTTGTACCACCGGCTGTACATGGGTCGCTCGGGGTTTTCTCGGCGGCCTGGTCCGACCCGCGAACCTCATTCTACCAGGTTTGTGGGAAAATGGAAATCTTCACCAGAGCCCCCGAATTCTGCTTTTTGACAGTCAAGTCGGGCCAATCGACGTTGCATCGAACGCCGAATTCGCGGATGATATTGCGGCTTGGCTAAATGGGGTTTCTCGATTCTGAGAGGGCGGGGCCCCTGCCGAGCCGTGCAGGAACGCCGTACTGGCAGCCTCGAATGTGGCTCGGCAGGAGCCTCGCCCTCCCGGCAGGAGCCTCGCCCTCCCGGAATCACGCAACGCTGTTTAGGGATTACGGACGCGGTTGCCCGTCCGGTCGCAGGGGGATGATCGGTGTCGGCAGCAAGCATGGAGGCTTGAAAATGCGCAGGTTAGGAAGACTTGGAATTCTGGGGCTGATCGTTGGTGGCTTGCTTCTGGCCATCGGCTGCGGCAAGAAAGGTGAGACGGGTCCGGAAGACAAGACCGCCTCGATCAATGGCGGCGCCGCCGGCGGCAATGCGTCCGGTTCGCCCGGCTCGGCAAACTCCAGGGACTCCGGCTCGCCCAAGACCGCTTCTGACCCCCGTCGCCCCGTCGTCGAGATCCAAACCACCATGGGCAACATCCTCGTAGAGCTCGACGCCGGGCGGGCCCGCGCCACCGTGGACAACTTCCTCTACTACGTCGAAAACGCCCACTACGACGGCACCATTTTCCACCAGGTGCTCAAAGGCTACGTCGTCATGGGCGGGCAGTATCTGGCCAACCTGTCCGAGCGGCGGTGCCGCACCGCGGTACACAACGAGGCCCGCAAGTGCGGGCTGATGAACGTCCGCGGCGCGATCGCGATGGTGCGAAAACCGGACGTGATCGACAGCGCCACCTGCCAGTTTTTCATCAATGTGGCCGACAACCCGAACCTGGACTACAAGGGGGAGAGCCCCGAAGAGTACGGCTATTGCCCCTTCGGCAAAGTGATCGAGGGGCAGGACATCGTGGACCGCATCGCGGACGTTCCGGTGAAAGACGAGGGGGATCTGGAGCGGCTCCCCGTACAGACGGTCGGGATCAAGTCGATTCGCCGGGTCCGCTAGCGGGGTCCTGCCGGGAGGGCAGCTTCCCCCCCAAGAAAGCCCAGCAAAGCTGTGGTTGTATCGGGCGGCGGCGAGTCGTAAGATGGCTAGACCGTAACGGACGACCGCTCGATGGCAGGAGGGAGCCCCATGTCGCACTGCACGTATTTCGTCCAGGGATGTCCGACGTGCGGCCGGCGGTTGCACATCCGCGTGGAGTACTTGGGCAAGAAGGTGGTCTGCCAGCACTGTCGAGGGCAGTTCACCGCCTGCGATCCCACAAGCAGGCCGTGCGAGGAGAGAGAGTCGACCGAGGCGCTCTTGCGGCGTGCCGACGAGCTCTTGCGGGACGCCGCCCAGCAGGGTGCCCACTGGCGGGCTTCTCAACCCCGCTGACCGGCCTGCGGTCCGCGCGCCGCGTAGGACGGGTCTGTAACCCGACGGCCGGTAGGGCGGATTTGTAACCCGACTCGGGTAAACCTAGGGTCTGTAACCCGTCCCGCACGAGGGCGGATCGAAAATCCGCCCTACCGTGGTGAGAAACCCGGGCCCGTCAGGCGTTCCAGATCGCGAAAGAACTCGGGATACGTCTTGGCCGTGCAGCCGGGATTGCGGATGACAACCCCGGGAATGCCGAGCCCCGCCACGGCGAAGCTCATCGCCATGCGGTGGTCGTCGTAGGTTTCGATCTCGGCGCCGCGCCGGGGGCCGGGAACGATGCGCAGCCCGTCGTCGCGCTCGTCGACTTCGGCCCCCAGCTTCCTGAGTTCCGTGGCCACGGCCCGGAGCCGATCCGTCTCTTTGTGGCGGATGTGGGCCACGCCGGTGACGGTGGTCGGCCCCTTGGCAAACAGGGCGACGGCGGCCAGCGTCTGGACCGTGTCGCTGATCGCGTTCATGTCGGCCTCGATGCCGCAAAGCGGCTTGCCGGCGACGGTGATCGAGTCGGCGCCGTAGCGGACCTCGCAGCCCATCCGCGTCAGGCACTCGCAGAAGGCCACGTCGCCCTGGAGGCTCTTGCGGCTGAGCCCCTCGACCGTGACCTCGCCGCCGGTGACGGCGGCCGCGGCAAAGAAGTAGCCGGCGGCCGAGGCGTCGGGCTCGATCGCGTAGGTCCGGGCACGATAGGACCGGCCGATCGGCGCCGCGAACCGGTGCAAGCCCTGGTGTTCCACGGCGACGCCGAACGCCTCCATCACGGCCAGCGTCATTGCGACGTAAGGCCTGGAGACGAGTTCCCCGGCGACGAGCAGCTCCACGGGGCGCGCCGCGCAGGGAGCAGCCATCAAGAGCCCGCTGAGGAACTGGCTGGAGATGTCGCCGGCGACCGTGGCGATTCCGCCGGTGAGACCCCCCGCCCGAACGATCACCGGGGGGCAGCCGTTTCCCGGTTCGCTTGCGGCATCGACCCCGAGCTGCCGGAGGGCCTGCAAGAGGTCCTCGATCGGGCGCTTGCGCATCCGCGGCACCCCGTCAATGCGGAACGTGCCGCGGCCCAGCGCGACCAAGGCCGTGAGGAACCGCATCGAGGTCCCGCTGTTGGCCACGAACAGGTCCGCCGCCGCAGCCGGCAATCGCCCGCCGCAGCCGCGGACGCGGATCGTCCGCGCCTTCGTGTCGTGGTGAAGGAGCAGGCCCAGCTTGCCGAGGGCCTCGACCATGACGCGGGTGTCTTCGCTATCGAGGGCGCCGGTGAGGAGCGACTGGCCGTCCGCCAGGGCGGCGCAGACCAACGCCCGATTGGTGATGCTCTTCGACCCCGGCGGCCGGATCGAGCCGCGGACCGGCCCCGTCGGTCGGATTTCAATGCGGTCCAGCATGGATCTTCCACAGGTGGCTGGGCGTGCGGAAGAAGACCGCCCCGTCGGCCACGGCAGGCGATGCGAGAACACCGCCGTCGATCTGCCCGGTGCCGGCCAGGGTCCCTTCTTTCCCAAGGCGGACGACCTGGACCAGACCGTCGAGGCTCACGGCATAGAGGTGGCCGTCGGCGATGGCGGGCGTGGCCCAGATCGGCCCTTTGAGCCGCAGTTGCCAAAGGACGTTGCCGCTTGCCGCGTCGCCGCAAACGAGGATGCCCGAGTCCTTGATGGTATACGTCCGGCCGTCGTGGACCACGGGGCTGGCGTTCTCGCAGCGGAGCCGGCGTTCCTCCCAAAGGAGCGTGACGCCCCGAGTCGCCGGGTTGTAGCGCAGGGCGGTCAGCCCGCCGATGGCGACGTAGATGCAGTCTCCCGCCGTCGTGGGCGAGGAGATCGTGGAACAAGCCGCCTGGTGGTCGAAGACCGTCTTGCCGCTTTGCGGCTCGACCGCCGTCAGCCGGTTGCGGGACTGGATCAAGGCGAGGTCGCCGGCCGCGCGCCGGCCGCGCAAGAGCGTGGGAGAGGTCCACGCGGGCTCCCACTCGCGGTCGAGGCGCCAGCGGGTCTGGCCGGTTGCCGTGTCGATCCCCTCGACAAACGACTTCCCCGGGTTCTCCAATTGCACGATCACGGTGTCGCCGCTCACCAGCGGGGAAGAGGCCATGCCCACGTCGTTTCGCGTGGTCGGCGACTCGAAGGCCAGCCCCCGGAGCCACTTGAGGTTCCCGTCCAGATCGAAGCACGCCAGGTCGTTGGATGAGAAGAATGCAAAGATCAGCCGGCCGTCGCTGGCGGGAGTGGGGCCGGCCACGCCGCCGAACGGATTGCAGATGGTGTGCCCGGTGGCCCACAGCCGCCGCTCCCACCGGAGCGTGCCGGTCGCGGCGTCGAAACAGAGGACGTGCAGCCGGTCTTGCCGCGGGCCGGCGGCCGCCGTAACCACCACCCGGCCCGCCACGACAATCGGACCGGACGGCCCCCCACCGGGCAGCGGCGCCTTCCAGGCGACGTTTTCTTTCTTGCCGAATTGCCTGGGCAGGTTCTTTTCGTCCGAGACGCTCGTCGTCTCGCTGCCGCGGAAATGCCGCCAGTCACTGCCGGCAAGAACGCCCATGCCGGCCAGAAGCAAGATCACCGGTAGACAATCAGAACGCATCGGTCAGCCTCTCGGTGCGACGAAGTCGATTCCACGGACGGGGCAGCCTAGAGCTTAGCGTTTCCGTCCGGAGTTTGCCCGCGGCTGCCGGCGGAAACGGGCTCCAACTGCGGCGGAGCCCCCTCGCCGGATAGCTCCAGCCGGGCCCGGGTGAACTGCTCCAGGCCCGCCGCGATGGGCGATTCCAGCCGCGGCTTCTTCTCCAGCCTCCAGGGGAGCCGCACGGTGAACGCGCTGCCGGTGCCCAGTCCGCTTTCCACCGACACCTCGCCTTCCAACAGCCGGCAGAGTTCCTTGACGATCGAGAGTCCCAGGCCGGTGCCGGAGTATTCGCGGGTCATGGCGTCGCCGCCGGGCATGGCGGTGCGGCCCTGGCGGAACTTCTCAAAGATGGCCTGCTGGTCTTCTTCGGCAATCCCCACGCCGGTATCGATCACCCGCAGGAGCAGCTCGCCGCGCTCGCTGCGGTGCGCGGTGACCATGATGCGGCCCCCCTCGGGCGTGAACTTGATGGCGTTGGAGAGCAGGTTGTTGAGGATCTGCTGCACGCGGGCCTGGTCCTGGTGGAGCGGCGGCAGCTCGGGCTCGATTTCCGTCTCCAGGTCGATGTTCTTCCGCTCGGTGAGCGGCCGGGCCATGTCGCACTGCGCGGCGATCACCTGCTCGACGTGGAACTCGGTGAGCCGGATCTCCATCTTGCCGCTCTCGATCTTCGCCAGGTCGAGGATGTTGTTGATCATGTCCAGGAGCATCCGGCCCGACTTCTGGATGTTGGTCACGTAGCGTTTCTGCTTCTCGTCGAGCGAGTCGATGGAGCCAAGCACGTCGCTGAAGCCGATAATGCTGTTGAGCGGCGTGCGCAGCTCATGGCTCATCGTGGCCATGAAGTCGCTCTTGACGCGGTTCATCTCGTAGAGCTGCATGTTCACCTGGGCGAGCTCGTCGACCTTGCCGTCCAGGTCGGCGTTCACCTGGCGGAGCTCGTCCTGCACGGTCACCAGGTGGCGCAACATGCGGTTGAAGGCGATGCCCAGCGATTCGAACTCGTCGCCCGTGCGGATGTCGGCCCGCATCGCGGTGTTGCCGTGGCTGATGGCGTCGCTCACGTCGCGGAGGTGCTTCAGGGGCCGGACGATCAGGTAGCGGATCGTCACGTAGAAAGCGATCATCGCCAGGAACGCGGTGACGATGGCCACGGCCAAAAGCGCGTTCCAGTACCAACTGATCTGGGCCTGCACGGGCTGGGTGGGAATGGAGACGCACACCACGGCCATCAGGTCCCCTTCGCCGAGTCGCGGGGCCCCGGGCGGCCCGCCCCAGCCGAGCACCGGAGTCGTAACCCCCAGGTCGAAGCCGCGCCCGCCCTGCTCCGGCACGTGGCAGAACCCCACGCAGCCCTTCTCGACGCGGATCGGCTGATAGTACTGGTAGCTCCCCGTTTCCGGGTTCGTTCGCTCGACGAACACCGGGCGGTCTTCGTTCTCGGTCTGGTCCGGATTGGGCTTGCGAAACCGGCTGAGCAGGTTGCGCTCGAAATCGTCCGTCGGCTGCCGCTGTTTGGGCTGCGTGGAGTCCGGCACGAGGTAGCGGACGGGGTACTTGTCGGTGATGTCTCGGGTCAGGCCCTCCACAACCGAGAAGAACTCCTCTTTCCTCTCGAACGCCCGCCAGTGGTTGGCCAGGAGGGACTGCGTGACCAGGAGTCGCCCCGTGGCCGGGTTCTGCTCCTTGACCACCGTCTCAGTGACGATCCAGTACGAAAGGAAACTCGCCGTGATCACCAGGAGCAGGAAGGCCCCGAACAGCGTGAGGCACTTCAACTCCAGGCTCGTCTCGCCCAGCAGACGATGGAACGGTCGATGCGGCATGCGCGTGCGGCCCCACGGGACGGGATCACCCAACCTTCACATTTTACGGCGATTGCGGCATTCCCGCAAAGGGCAAAACGCGGCCGCTTTGTCCCTTGTCTCTCGGCTGGCGCCGCGCGGCCCCGGCTAACGGAACCCTGCCCCCCGACCCCTGATCCCTGCTACAACATGTCCACCGGATCCACGTCCGCAATCCACTGGATTCCTTCAGGGGGCTTGAGGTCGGCGGTTGCCTCAGCGACCGCCTCGCGGAGCCTCTCGCCCTCGGGGCCCTGCACTTGGATCTGGAAGCGGTACTTCCCGCGCAGCTTCTTGAACGGGGCCGGGGCCGGACCCAGCACCCGGGCCACGGTCTGCTTTCGAGCCAGGGCCGCCGACAGCTTTTCCGCGATCCGGGCGGCGAATTCCGCGGCCGGCTCCAATACCGGCCCGCGGACCAGCAGACGCACCATGCTCGTAAACGGCGGATAGGAGAACATCTCGCGGATGGGAAGCTCTCCTCCCGCAAAAGCGAGGTAGTCGTGGCGGACCGCGGCCTGGATGGCCGGGTGTTCCGGGTTGAAGGTCTGCACCAGGACCCGGCCGCCTTTCTCGCCGCGTCCGGTGCGGCCGGCCACCTGGGCCACGAGCTGGAACGTCCGTTCCGCCGCGCGGAAATCGGGGAAATGGAGCGCCGTGTCGGCATTGACCACGCCGACCAACGTGACCTCGGGGAAATCGAGTCCCTTGGCAATCATCTGCGTTCCCAGCAGGATCCGCACTTTTCCCGCGCGGAAATCGGCCAAGGCCCGATCGTGGCTCCCCGGCCGGCGCATGCTGTCGGTATCCATCCGCAGGCAGGGGACGCCGGGAAACCGCGTCCGCACTTCCGCCTCCAGCCGCTGCGTCCCCCGCCCCGCAAAGCGGATCCCCGCGAAATCGCACTTCGGGCACGCCTTGGGCGCCGGCACCTCATAATCGCAGTAGTGGCACAGGGCGATTTCTTCGCCGCGGTGGTGCGTCAGGGCGATTTCGCAGTGCGGGCACTGCATCACGTGTCCGCAGGCGGGGCATTGGATGTGGGTCGAGAACCCCCGCCGGTTCAGGAGCAGGATCACCTGGCCGCCGGCCTGGAGCGCCTGGTGCATCGCCGCGTGCAACTGCCGGCTGATGGCCCCGCGGGAATTCCGCGTGTGGGCGTCGTCGCGGAGGTCGATGGTTCCCACGGTCGGCAGCGGCCGGCCCAAGACCCGCTCGGGCATCGTCACGAGCGTGTACCGGCCCGACTGGGCCCGATGCCACGATTCCAGCGACGGCGTGGCAGAGCCGAGCACCAGCGGCACCCCTTCGGCCAGGGTGCGGGCCAGCGCCACGTCGCGGGCATGGTACCGCGGGGCCGACTCCTGCTTGAACGAGGTCTCGTGCTCCTCGTCCAGAACGATCAGCCCCAAGTGCGGCACGGGTGCGAAGACGGCGCTTCGGGCCCCGACGACCACCTGCACGCGGCCTTCGGCAATCCGCTGCCACTGGTGGTGCCGCTCGGCGTCGCTCAGATGGCTGTGGAGCACCGCCACCCGGTCGAACCGCGAGCGGAATCGCTCCACGGTCTGCGGCGTGAGGCTGATCTCCGGCACCAGCACGATCGCCTGCCGGCCGAAGGCAGCCACCTCTTCGATCGCCCGAATGTAGACCTCCGTCTTGCCGCTGCCGGTGACGCCGTGGATCAAGAGCGTCCGGTGCTCGCGGGAGTTCATCGCCGCAAGGATCGCATCGAGGGCCTGCTGTTGGTAAGGATTGAGGGTCAGGCGCGGCGTTCGGGGAAGGGCCGATTCGACTTGCCGCTTCGGCTCGATCCGGGCAAAAAAGACGCGGATCCATCCCTTCCGACGCAGGGTGGCGATCGGCGCCCGGGAGCACCGCGCCTTTCGCAGCAGCTCGTGCATGGCGACGGGGCCCGACGCGGCAGCCAGCACCTCGACGACCTGGGTCTGGGCCTTGGTCAGTTCCAGCTCTCTGAGTCGTCCGGCAACGTCGGGGTCGATGCTCACGAGGGTCGTCCGCCGCGAGCCGGCTTCGCTGCGGACGCCGGCCGGCACGACCGTGTCGAGCACCTGGCCCCAAGGGCAAAGGTAGTGCTCGGCAATCCACTCGGTCAGCCGCAGCATTGAGGGAGAGAGCAGCCGGCGGCCGTCCACGACGCGCTCCACCTCCTTGAGGTGCCGGGCGCCTGCCGGCCTCCGCTCGACCTCGACGCAGTAACCCAAGACGCTCCGGTTCCCCCTGCCCAGGGGCACCCGGACCCGGCGGCCGGGCTCCACCTGGTCCGCCAGCCGGTCGGGCACGACGTAGGTGAACCGTCCGTCCGGCCCGCCCGGAAAAATCACGGTGGCGGTCAGTTGCTCCGCCTGATCGGCCAGTTGCCAGGGAGCGGGCTCCCGGTCGAACAGATGGCGCTGCTCTTGGGACATGGTATGCGGCCGTGCGATTGCCCGTGGCCAATCGGGCCACGCTGAAGTACGATAACCGCAATATCCCACCCCCTGGATCCACTGACAAGACGAGACCCACCCGATGCGTCTGGGACTGTTCGGCGGGAGTTTCGATCCGGTCCACTACGGACACCTCCTGCTGGCCGAGTGCTGCCGCGAGGCGTGCCGGCTGGATCACGTCTACTTCGTGCCGGCGGCGGTTCCACCCCATAAGCAGGAGCACGAGTTGACCCCCGCGCCACCGCGGATCGAGATGCTCGAGCTGGCCATCGCCGGTCACGAGGCATTCTCCGTGAGCCGTTACGAGGTGGATCGCGGGGGGCTCAGCTACACCGTGGACACCCTCGGACATTTTCGGACAACGCAACCCGAGGCGGAACTCTTCCTGGTGGTTGGGGCCGACATGCTCCACGATCTCTCGCACTGGCACGAGGCGAGCCGGGTGTGCGAGTTGGCGATCCTGGTGGCTGCCCAGCGCCCCGGGATGGGCGAGGCCGATTTTTCCTGCCTTATCCACATTGCCTCGCCCGAGCGGATCGAGTTGTTCCGCCGTCACCGGGTGGCGATGCCGCAGGTCGGCATCAGCAGCACCGAGATCCGCCGCCGGGTCGCCGCCGGATCAAGCATCCGCTATTGGACCCCCCGATCGGTCGAGAAGTACATCGAGGCGCACGGGCTTTACGGCAGTGGGCAGTAGGCAGCGGGCGGTTAGCCCCGGCGGCCACGGCGAGCGGCGGTTCACGTCCGTAACCATAATCTGCGCCATGGCTTAGATTGCATCCCCCCACGCCCCGCTTCTCTCCCGCCCTCCGGCACCACCCGGGCCCGCTCCTCGCTCCACGCGCCCGCACTGCCGGAATATCCCTCACGACCTGAAAAACCCGCAAGTTCGGCGCAGTTTCACACGATATGTAGTGGTAGCTCTGAGATGGGTTAAACCGACCGTTTGCCGATCGACGGCCAACGGGGCGGACTATGCGCCATGACGACAGGAGCAAACGCCGGCTGTCGCTTCGCGGACCGATCACTCGAGGTACCATTCATGTCCCAAAGAACCTTCTCCACCGCCGCTGTTGGCCTGGTCCTGGCATCGTTGTTCGTAACCGCCGGTTGCAACACGACCTACGGTCCACGGTTCGGGCCGTTTGCCTACCCGATCCCGGTAAGCCCGTTCTTCCAGGACCAACAGGAAGACCGGTTCTGGGAAAAAGAGCGCTACCAGCGGGTGCCGATCCTGGAGCCGCTGACCCCCGGGGCCCCGACGATGGCGCTGGACGAGCCCTCGGACGACGAGATCATGCGGGCCCTGGAGCACGCCCGGTCCTTGGAAGGCGGCATTCCCTTCCTCCAGGAAGTCCAGCGCAACAACGTGAGGATCACCAAAGAGCTGATCTCCGACAGCATCGATCCGCCGCGGGTCTATCCGCTCATTGGCCCGGCTCAATTGCACCACTGCAAGTGGAAGTGCACGGTCTACTTCATGGAGGTGACGCGGGTCGGCTGGCCGATCCCCTACACCACCAAGAATGAAGATGCCCAGGAAGTGATTTACGTCGACCACGACCACTTGCACATGGTCGGAAACGTGGATGTCGGGGCCGGGCCCGCCGGCTAGTTGGCCGGCCCAGCGGCCCGGCGAAGGAGAGGTGCGATGCAGACTCCGGCGGCAGCGGTCCGTCCACCGATGCCGCCGCGGGTTTTTCTTGGCGGCGAGTCCGGCGTGCTCGCTGGGCCCGGCGGGAGCCTCGCCCTCCCGAGATCGAGAAACCCCACTTGAAGGAACCCCCATGACCTGGACGCCGAGAACGTGGACGCAGCTCCGCTGGGCCGCATGGCTCGTGGCGGTGGCGCTGGCCGCGGCACTCCCCGTGTCGGCCCGCTCGCAACCCCCGCGAGCCGGCGCAGATCCCTCCAGCCAGAAGAAAACCGAGGCCCGCGCCGCCAAGAGCGGCGATCCGGCGCGCCCCGCGGATACCAAGTCCGGCGCCCCCGCCCGCAAGGAACTCATCCCGACCACCGATTTGTTCCAGGTGATGCGGGACGGCGGGATCCTGATGTACCCGATCGCGTTCTGCTCGCTGGTGATGCTGGCCTTCGTGTTCGAGCGGCTGATCAGCCTCCGCCGCCGGCGCGTGATTCCCAAGCCGTTCGTCACGCGGTTCCTCCAGCAGATCCGCGAGGGGCAGCTCGACCGCGAGGAGGCGCTCGCGCTGTGCGACGAAAGCGGCAGCCCCGTGGCCGAGGTCTTTGCCGGGGCGACGCGCAAGTGGGGCCGGCCCGCCGTCGAGGTCGAGCAGGCCATCCTCGACGCCGGAGAACGGGCGACCAACGGGCTGCGCCACTACCTTCGGGTCTTCAGCGCGGTCTCGACCATCGCCCCGCTCTTGGGGCTTTTGGGCACGGTGTTCGGCATGATCCAGGCCTTCAACGCCGTGGCCGCCAGCGACGCCCTCGGACGCCCCGAGCTGCTGGCCAAGGGAGTGAGCCAGGCGCTTCTGACCACGGCCTTCGGGCTGACGGTGGCCATCCCGGCGCTGCTGGTCTACTACGTTTTCGTCAGCCGGGTCGACAAGCTGATCACGCAAATCGACGCCCTCGGCCAGGAGCTGGTCAACCTGATCTCGGCCGAAGAGATCCACGGCAAGAGCGACGAAAGCCGGGCCGCGAAACCCCGACGAGCCGTCCGGCGGGAGGCGGCGGCGTGAGAGCAGTAGGCGGTAGGCGGTAGACGGTAGGCAGTGGAATGTGAGGCCCCCAAGTTGGAGCCCGGGGGCTTGGTACCAAACTTCCTGAACCCTGAACCCCGAACCCCGAACCCTGAACCCCGAACCCCAGCCCCTAGTCCCTAGCCCCAATACCGTTCAAATAGTCATAACCACCGACTCCATAAAGGTT
>CAYGZA010000104.1:0-17963 GCA_964354135.1 uncultured Planctomycetaceae bacterium | reverse complement strand
CCTAACGGCCACTTCTTCCAAAACGCGAAACTCTTGAACTGAAAACGGCACTAGATTGCTTGCATCAATCTGCACCGCGAAGGCCAGCTCTTTGAGGAGACTGCGGCTTCGGTCGGTTCGGCCTGCCACTTCGGGTTGGTGGCCGGTTCTGCACCACCTCCTGCCGCTGCTCCGCCCCAGACCTTTCCCTTTTTGCGGCGGAATGCCGGACTCTTCTGGCCGACAGCAAGCTTCCTCGGGCCAATCACTTGCGCGTGCCATGGTTTTACGGCCCGCCGGCGTCGCATGAAGAATCCGCCGGCCCCCGGAGTGGGAGCTTGTTGAGATTGCGTCTCAACAAGGTGTCCCGTTCCCGCCGCGAACTCCCGAGGCGCAGTTTCCGAATCCAGCCATCGCGGCCAAGTCATTACAGGGCCGGTCGTTAGAAGTCCGGAGGGGAAAAACAATCGGTTTCCTAGACTTTCTCTGGCTGTTGTTCGGGACAGAATGTTTAGACAAATCGTCGCGAATTCACCGTCGGGCTGTATCTACGGTTGATCTGTCCGCCGGGCCTTCCACCCCGCGGAGGACGGGCCAATGATAAATCGGGGAACGGGCCGCCTCGCCCAAGATTGTGCCACGACGCAAGTCCTGGTTGGACGCGCGAAACCTGATCTGACCGTTCTGTTTGTCCGCGGACTCCACAGGTCAAAGCGGCTCGTCACGCGGATGGTCCCGCGCGGTGGACACGAAGGTCCGGGTGCGTCGAGCAGGGCACCGTCTGCTGCCGGCTGCAAGGCTCTCCCGACTGTGCGCCGCGCGGCATCGTACCCCTCCGGATACGGCCCTTCCACCGGCAGGACCTAGGCATAAGGAGCTCCGATGACCTTCAAGCATTCGGACCGGTCCACGTCGGGCGCGCGTCGCCGCGTTCGCCTCGGGGCCCTTTCACCGCGGAAGCTGGGTGTGGAACGCCTGGAAGACCGGTGCCTGCTGTCGATTTCTCAGAGCATCCCGGCGGCCGTCTGGTTGGAGCAAGGGCCGGGGCCCATCACGGGTGGGCAGGTTGAGGGGCTGGGCGACAACCGCGTTTCGGGGGCGATCCAGGCCATCGCGCCTCACCCCTTCAATCCGGCGGTCGCCTATGTGGGCACGGCCAACGGCGGCGTGTGGCGGACGACCAACCTCACGAATCTCAACGGCAGCCCGACTTGGGAGCCAACGACGGACCAGATGCCGTCCCTGTCCATCGGAGCGCTGGCGATGAGTCCTTTCGATCGTCGCGGGGCGCAGGTGCAAGCAGGGACCGCGGTCGATGACCTCGTTCTGTACGCGGGGACAGGCAGTTTCAGCAGTTCCTTTTTTGGCCAACCTGGCGTGGGCGCCGCCGGTGTGCTGAGAAGCACGGATGGGGGCGCGCACTGGTCGGTGCTTGGGGCGGCTGACTTCCAGGGGCTGCGGATTCGCAGCGTGGTCGCCTCGGCCAGCGACGCCAACGTGATCCTCGTGGGCACCGACGACGCGACCCGGGTTCGCGGCGGGTTGTACCGGAGCACCGACGGGGGCGAGCACTGGACGCGAATCTCCGGGACCCTGGGGTTGCCTAGGGGGAGCATCAGCGACCTGGTCGCCGACCCAGGCAATCCGATGCGCCTGTACGCCGCGATCTCGGGCAATTTCGATTTCAACCCGACCGCTCCCAACGCGGCCACCAACAATGACGGCGTCAACAACGACTTGATCCCTTGGGGGAACAAGGACGTTTTCCGCAGCGACGACGCCGACCTGCATTGGACCCGAGTCGTCGCGGGGATCACGTTACTGCAGGATGCCAACGGGTTCGACGATGACGGCGACGGAACGGCCGATCCGGCGGACCCGGCGGAGGGGATCAACCTCTCGCAGCGCATCCGACTCGCCGTGAGCGCAGCCGCGCCCAACCCCATCTATGCGGGGATCATCGGACACGTCTGGGATTTCGCCGGGAATTACCTGGGAAGACAGCTCACCGGGCTCTTCCGATCCACAGGCGGGACCGACGGCGTCGATGACGACGGAGACAACATCCCAGACAACCCGGAGGAGACGGCCTGGGTCGCGCTTTCGCTGCCGAGCACCCCGGAAGCGGCTACGGATGGCCAGGACAATGATCAGGACGGGGCCCAAGACGCCGCTGATCCGAAGGAGGCTACGTTCTACGGTTTGCACCCCGGCGGACAGGGCACGACAAACTTCTCGCTGGCGGCGGACCCGTCCGATCCCGCGGTGCTCTACGTCGGCGGCGACCGGCAGCCGGTCACGGTAAACAACTTCGCAGGAACCACCGATTGGGTCGGCCGCCTCTTCATCGGCCGCAACGCGGGGGGCGCCGGGGGAACGAACTGGTTCCCCATCGTTGGCCGATTCGCCAACGGCACGGCACCGCACGCGGACTCCCGGGCGATCGTCTTCGACGCGGCGGGAAACATCCTCGAGGCCGACGACGGCGGGATCTTCAAGCTGGCAACTCCGAGCACGGTCAACCGCTTCTGGACCAACAAGAACGGGGATCTTCGGACCAATGAGGTTTACTCGGTCGCCTACGATCCGCTGAACGATGTGATTCTCGCGGGCACGCAGGACACCGGCTCGGTCCAACAGAACGACCATCTGGACAACGACGGCGACAGCCTGATCGACGCCGCCGATCCCGATGAACTGTTCTACTGGGGCACAGTAGCCAAAGGCGACGGGACGAGCCAGGCAACCGCGGTCATCGACGACAACACCGTCGTGCGGTACTCGATGCCGACGACCTTCAACGGCTTTCGTGCGAATACCTACGACGCCAGGGACGTGCGTGTGGCGGCGCAATTCCCGCTCTTGGAGAGCTCCGCGGGCGCAGGCTATCTTTCCGGATTGAATCCCGCGGACCGGAATACTCGATATGACGCTATCGTTCAATATGAGGTGAACAAGGTCAATCCGCAGCGGCTGCTGCTGGGTAAGAACGGCCTTTACGAGAGCCTTGACCGGGGCGAGGTGATCCGCGCGGTCAACCTGCCGTCGGTGACCAGTCCGTACGTCGGTGCCCTGGCGTACGGCGGCTTCAAGGGCACGACCCCCAATGCGGGCGTCATCTACGAGGCCCGCGGCAACGTAGTCCGCGTGCGATCGCGGGATGGACAGCCTTTTATCCGGCGCCTCGTGACCGCGCCGCTGGCGCCCGGCGCGGCCAACACCGCTGCCGGCCCGATTGTCGATCTGGTGCTCAAACCCGACGATTGGGAGACCGTGTATGCCGTGGACGCGACGCGGATCTTCCGGAGCAGCGACGCCGGCGTGACGTGGAGCGACATTACCGGTACGCTCCGCGGCCGTCCCGGACTGAACCTGAGGACCATCGAGGTGATCCCAACCGTCTCGGGAGACCTCGCCGTCGCGGTCGGCGGCTCGCAGGGGGTCTTCTACGAGGTGAACCCGGGCGAGGCGGCGAATCCCAATCCCAATTGGACCCAGTTGGGGCAACTGTTGCCTCGTGCGATGGTCAGCGATCTGCGTTATGACGCCCGAGACGACGTGCTTGCGGCCGGCACACTGGGACGGGGCGCGTGGAAGATCACGCGCGCCGAGTTCCAGACCAGTCAAACGGTCGTGCTTTCGATCCTGGGGGACGATCCCAGCTTCCCCTCCCTTGACCCCGGCAAGCCGCAAGACGACCTGATCCGCCTCCGGCGCGACCCCGCCGACCCGCGAACGCTCCAAGTCTTCGTGAACAACACCAACCTCAACGCGCCCGATTTCACGGCGCCGCTGGCCGGCGTCCGGCGGATCGAGGTCAGCGGGCTCGCCGGCGACGACCGGCTGATCGTCGATAGCAGCTTCGGGCTGATCGACGTGCCGGAACGGATCCAATTGCAGGGGGGAGCTGCAGCAGGCGGCGGCAATGTGCTGGAACTGCTGGGAGGGGCCGGACAGAAACAGGTCGCCGCAGGCGGGCCCGCCGGAAGCGACGGCGACGTGAGCATCGTCAGCGGCGAGGGAAGTCTCCAGTCGGTGTTCTATTGGGACGTGGCGGCGATCGCGCCCCAATTCCCGCCGTCGGGGGTCCTCGGGGGACTGAAGACTGTCTACGACGGCCTGGTCCACACGACCAAGTCGTCGCTCGCGTGGGTGGATCAAGTGCAGAACTCGCTGCCGGCGCTGCGCGGGTCTCTCGGCCGGGCGATCAACTGGGTGGGGGGCCCGGAGGCCTCCGCCGGCCACGACCTGGGGGGCGAGAGACCGGCGGGTCCCGATCTGCTGGGCGGCACTGCCAGTTCGTTACTGCGGCGGGTTTTCGAGACCGGGGCCAACGGATTCCCGCTGGAAGAAATCGGCACGCAGATCGACTCGCCCCAAGCGCTGCGGGACCGGCTCGATGCCTTGGACGACACGATCGGCAACGTAACCCTGACCGAGCTGGGCGGCGTGACGACCTACGACGTGTGCATCGAGACCTCGCTCAGCGGGACAGCGGACCTCGGGCTGGATCTTCTCGCGGGCGCGATCGACGTCGGCGGCACGGTCGGCGTCGGCGTCGACGTGGACGTACACCTGATCTTCGGAGAGGATCCCCAGGGATTCTTCGTCGATACGCAGAACAGTTCAGGCCCGGAATTCCTCCTTCGCAACCTCCGGTTCACGGGAGATGCACAGGCCGAGGGGCGAATCGGCTTCCTGGGGGTGACGCTCTCCGCGGCCGCGCTGACGCTCGACCCAAGCGTCCAGCTCTCCGTTGACCTGGCCGACCCCCAGACCGACGCCGCCGACGGGAAGATCCGCGTCTTGGAGCTCGGCGCCCCGCTTGCCGATTTCGTCCACACGACCGTCCAAGGAAACCCGACCGCCGACGACCTCGTGCTCACCGGAACGTTTCAGGTCGCTGCGGCGATCCCGGGGCTCCCGGCTCCGTTCGAAATCGCTGGTGGGGAGATCTCGTTCACGTGGGCCGACATCACCGACCCGGCTCGGGTGGCCATTTCCGCCCAAGCATCCGGCGGGGAAGAGCTGCTTCGGTTCCTCAACGTCACCGCGGGCCAGGTGCTTGAGGGGCTCAACCAATTCAGCGCTTGGCTGGGCGATTTTCGCGGCACGTCGGTGTTTAACACGCCCATTCCCTTCGCCCAGGGGCACACGCTGGCCACGCTCCTGGATCTTCAGGATGCACTGGCTCGGCGCGTCACCGACCATCTTCAGAGCGCGTCGGGAGAGGCCCGCTTCTTCACCGTCCAGGACCTCGCGGCGTCGCTCCCGATGCCGGTGGGGCTGGACTACGACCCCCAAAGCCACGTCCTTGCCTACCAGCTTACGCTGACCCACATCTTCGACAGCGTCGCCGTGCCGGTCGATTTCAGCGCGCACCTGGGCGAGTTGGCCGAAGTGAATACCACGAGCGTGGTCAACGTGGCCAGGGAAGCCTCCCTCGGATTCACGTTCGGAGTGGACCTCACGAGCGTCGTCTCCAGCGCCTCGTTGGCCGACGCCTTGTTCATCGAGCAGACCTCGCTCGACGGCGCCGTGACGATGACAGCCCCGGACATCGACGCGACGGCCCGACTGGGCCCCCTGGGAATCCACGTCGCTGATGGCGCGGGCACCGCCAGCGCCGCCATCGCGGTGCAATTGCGGGACCCCGCCACGCAGACTCCCGGCGGACGATTGAGCCTCCGCGAACTGTCCGACGCGCTGGCGAACATCAGTACCATTGTCGTGCCGCCGACCATCCAGACCTCGGCCCGCCTCGACTTGCCGATCCACGCGGATCCCTTTTCGCTGGGTACACTGACGGTTGCCTTGTCCGGCGGTTTGACGCTCACTCAAAGCGGCATCGACTACTCGCTGTTGGCCGACATCGCCGGTGAACTCCTTCCCGGCCTGGAAATCTTGGCCCCTTCCCGCGTCACCTGGAGCAAGAGCGAAGGGATGGACATTGACGCGCACGCCCGAGTGCTCGGCGTGGCCCTGGATCTGATGGGGGAAGTCCACCCGACCGCCGACTTCGTGCTCAGTGCCGACGCTGACCCTTTTGCCCTAGGCAACCTCACCGTAGATCTGGCAGGCACGGTCAGCAGGACGGCGAGCCTGATCGACTATCGGTTTGAGGCGGCCGTCCTAGGCGAGATCTTACCAGGGCTCGTTGTGGAAGAACGGTCGCCGGGGAATCCCTCCGTCGTCACCCTGACCAAAGCCGACGGGCTGGAGATTGACGCCCGGGCGAGGGCCTTCGGGGTGGGACTCAACATCACCGGCGATTTTCAGGCCACCGACGACTTCTCCCTGGCCGTCACGGCAGACCCGCTGGACGTCGGCAGCGCCACGGTCAACCTCAGCGGCACGCTCTCCCGCAGCCCCGCAGGGCTGGATTGGAGCTTGTCAGCCACGGTGGCCAACTGGCAGCCCGTGCCCTTCCTGACCGTGGACAGTCTGGCAGTGAGCCTCGGGCCGCAAGGCATCCGCTTCGAGACCACGGCCGACATCGCCGGGATCAACGACATTCATCTGCAGGGTGATTTCCGCTTCGACGACAAAACCTACCAGGTCACGGCGGACGCCGCCGTGGACTGGACGCCCGTCGAAGGGGTGAACCTCACCGGCGTCCTGTTCACGATCACTAACCGCAACCCCGACGATTCGCCGGGCGGGACGCGGATCGAGGCGGCCGCCGACCTGTCGCTTTTCGGCACGGATTTTCTTGTCGTGGCCCAGGTGACGTCCTTGGGCTCGTGGATCGCCGCCACGCCGGCCCATTCATGGTCGCCCGTGCCGGGCCTCCAGCTCGACTACCAGTTCGTAGTGGCCTCAAGCTACGACTTCGTGATCCAGATCGACACCCAGGGCAACGAAGTCGGCCTGAGCGAGGTCCCCAGCCCGCCTGACCCGCTGGAGCCGAATCAGCGGCAGGTCAAGACCGGCATCAGCCTGGTCGCGGCCGCTCACTTGCCGGAAGCGATCCCGATGATCGGCGGCAGCGAGGTGCAGGTGGCGGGCCTGATCGGGACTTCCCTGGCCGACATGTTCATCGAGGCCAAGATCGTGCTCGGCCAGCCCTGGATCCTCAGCGTAGGGGGCACCGACGTGCTGGCCTTCGACGCCCTTGGCCTGGAGATCACCGGGCAGCCTTCGCTCACCGTGTTCGGCGACGGGCGAATCCTCCGGGAAGCCATCCCCGACCTGATGGGCGTCGATCAGGACATTGCTTTGAGGGCCCGATTGAGCTTGACCCCGACCGAGTTGAGCGGGTCGTTGTCGCTCATTCGGCCGGTCTACAACCTGCTGGACATCGAGGGGCTCGACATCATCGAGGCCGACGTCTCGGTGGGGATCAGCTTTGTGGCCACGCCGGTCCCGCCGCCCACGATCGGGCTGAACTTCCTGGTCGAGCTGCCGCAGCAGGCCCAGGACATGCTCAGCCTTCCGGCGACCGTCGGCGCGGCCCTTAAGGTGAGCAACACCGAGCCGATCCTGGCGATGACCGTGGTGGACTGGAAGCCGTTCCACGTCCTGGGGATTGACGAAATCGTCGTCAACGAGGGGAGCCTGGTGATCGCGCCCAACGGGGGCACGATCGGCTCGCAGCGATTCGACCGCGGCTTCAGCGCCTCGTTCGACGCCGAGTTCTTCGGCACGGACGTAGGTTTTCTTGGGGCCTTCGACGAGCAGACCCGGGGCTTCCGCCTGGAGGCCTACGTCGGGTCGTTCTCGATCGGCGGGATCGCGATTACCGGCCCGGGGCCGGACGGGCAGTACCAAACCGACGCCGACAACGGAGCCTACTTCCGCGCCGTCCTGACCCCGGCCCAGCGCGAGCTCTACTTCGACGGGATGATCCGCCTGCCCGTCAACAGCCTCTCCGGCGCCCCGGCGCTCATCGTGATGCGTGGCAACTTCACCGCCTCCGGAGTCACATTGGACGGGACCCTGGACAATTGGGAGCCGGTCCCCGCGGTCGTCTTTGACGGCTCCGTGCACGCCGAAGTCGCCTTCCAGACCGTGGCCCTGGAACTCGCTTTTACGCTGGATACCTCCATCCTCGGCGATGCGAGCGTGCACTTCGACGGGTCGCTAAGCGCCTCTCCCCAAGGATTTGATCTCCACCTGACCTCGGAGATCCGGATGGCCGGCCTGATGAACCTCGAGGCGACCATCGACGTGGGCACGGATTCGCCCTTTTCGATTGCCCTGGCCGGGGATTTGACGCTCCCCGGGACCACGCCGGGCCGCGCACGGATCGAGGGTGCGATCGGTTCCCAGGGCGTCAGCGCGTTCGGGCGGATTGACAACTGGATGCTGTTGCCGGGTCTCTCCTTTGAGGGCCAGGTCAGTCTCTTGGGTCGGGCGGACGGTTCGCAACTGGTGGTCGCCCTGGACGCCGACGCCGATCTTTTGGGCTCCAGACTCCACGTGGACGGCGAGGTCGTCGCCGCGGCCTCCGGGCCACCCGACATGCTCCTGAATGCCACGATCGTCCTGACCGTGCCACGAGTGCGCCTGGTCGAGGTCGAACTGAGCGGCACGATCGACACCCGGCAGGGGCTTTTGGTGCGCCTCGGCGGCAGCATGGACGTGTTCGGCTCGAAGGTGCTGGACCTCGACGCGACCTTGCGGGCCAACGGCGACGACTGGCTGTTGCGCCTTGATGCCAGCGCGGGTTTCCACTTTTCGGTCCCCGTGGTGGACGACGACGTGGGCTCGGTGGAGCTGGATTTCCAGTTTGCCGTGGGGCTGGAGTTCGGAAGCAATGTCACGGGTGGCGGCAATTTCGTTTTCGAGGTGGACCTTGACGGAAAGGCCAAGGCCACGGTGGCCAACCAGCCCCTTTTTGACAGTAGCATTGGCGTTGACGTGCGGGTGGACCTGGACGCAGGCAAGATCATCATACTGGACGCCGATCCCCACTGGAGCCTCGAAAACGGCATCTCGTGGGACGATCTGAGGCTGGGCTGGGGCAACTCGCCGCCGCCCCCGACGGTCACGGCGCAGCTCGTCAACCAGAACACGCTGTCGATCCGCGGTCTGGGAGACGACGAGAAGGTGGTGGTTTCGCGCGTTGTGACCGCAGACGAGGACAAGCTGGTTGTGAGTGTCAATGACTGGCGGGGCGGCATGGTCGATGTCCTGGAGGTTCCGACTCTGGGTGTCGTTCTCGTGGACGTGGACACCGGCGGCGGAGACGACTACCTTGACATCCGGCCGGAGATCGCCATCGCCACGATCCTCCAAGGTGGGACCGGGGACGACCAGATCCGCGGCGGCGACGGTCCCGACGAGATCCGCGGCGGCGACGGCAACGACCGGCTCTACGGCCGCGAGGGGAACGACCGCATTTTCGGCGACCGTGGCTCGGATCGCCTCCTTGGCGGCGCCGGCGACGACCAGCTCGACGGCGGCCAGGACGACGACACCCTTTACGGCGGCAACCACGACGATACCCTTCTGGGCTCCGACGGCGACGATGCGATCTACGGCGACGCGTCGGAGCTGGGTATCGACTTGGGCGACGTCGTGCCGGGGGCCGATTACATCGACGGCGGTGCCGGAAGCGATGTGGTTTATGCCGGTGGCGCCAGCAACCGCGTCTTCGGCGGTTCCGGCAATGACTCGCTGTGGGGCGAAGACGGCGACGACGAACTCCACGGCGAGGACGGCGACGACCATCTCGACGGCGGCCCGAATGCCGACTTCCTCTTCGGCGAAGCAGGGGACGATGTGCTCCTGGGCGCTCAAGGCGATGATCGGCTCACCGGCGGCTTGGGCAACGACACGATGCAAGGCGGCGCCGGCAGCGACCTGCTCGTCTACGCCGGCGACGCGGACATCGTGCTGGGCGATGCCGGGCTCTTGGGCCCCAACGTCGATACGCTCGGCGGCATCGAACGGGCCGAGCTGACGGGCGGCCCCGGCGACAACGTCTTCGACCTTTCCTCATGGAGCGGCACCGCCGCGGTCGTGGCCGGAGAGGGGCTCGACACGTTGGTCGTCTCCGGCGACGCGGACTTCTCGCTCAGCGACAGCCTCCTCACCCGGTCCGGCAGCGGTGCCGTCGAGCTGGCGGGGTTCGAGCGGGCGTATCTGGCCGGGGGCCCCGGGAACAACCGAATCGATGCCGCCGCGTTCTCCGGGCAGGCCACGCTTCTGGGGCACGGCGGCGACGACACGCTGTTGGGCGGCTCAGGCGACGACTACCTCGACGGCGGGACCGGGACTGACATCCTGGTCGGCGTGGTGGGCAACGATGAGCTGGTCGGCGGTGGCGGAGCGGGCGACACCCTCGAAGGCGGCGAGGGGGACGACCTGCTGCGCGGCTCGGACGACGGGTCGGACGTCTTGCGCGGCGGCCCCGGACGCGACCGGCTCCTCGGCAACCGCGGCAACGATGCGATCGAAGGAGGTCCCGACGACGACATCCTTGACGGTGGCCCCGGCGACGACATCATCGTTGGCGACGCCGGCAGCGACCTGATCGTCGGGGGGGCCGATCACGATGCGCTCTACGGCCACAATGCCGACACCACGGGAGACGACGGCGCGGTGGATTACGTCTACGGCGACTTCGGCACCGGCGCAGGCGAAGCCGGTTCCGGCCGCGACCGGCTCTTTGGCGGCGGCGGCAACGATCTGCTGTTCGGCGAGGGAGAGGACGACTTCATCGACCCCGGCAGCGGGTCGAGCAATCTGGTGGACTATGGCGGCGGCGAATCGGCGGTTCCGTCTGAGTTCCTTTCGCCAATCCCGACTCCGCCGCCTGATTTGGGCTCCGGGCAGCCGGTCGATCCCGTGTTGCCGCCGCGGGTGTGGCAGCGAGTCATCGTGGGGCCTCGCGCGGTGCCGCTGGGGGACCTCACCAGCGGCCGCACGGTCTACTACGTCAACGACGGAACGCAACTCGGGGACGCGATTACGACCGCCATCGGCTCGCTTCTGAGCAACGGGCTTACGCCCGATCGGCCGCTGCCGTCGATCCAGGCGGTCCGCAATGCCTATGACTTGCGGCCGGGCGACGTGATCCTCGTGGACGCGGGCCAGTATCCCCACGGCATCACCTTGACGGCCAGAGACGCCGGCCTGTTGATCCTCGGGGCGGCCGGCTCGCTATCGACGATCGCCGGCCCGATCCTGATTGGCGGCGCGACCGGCGCGACAATTCAGAACATGAACCTTGCGGCCGGCGTGACCGTCCGGCGCACGGCGGACGTGAAGCTGTTGGACAACGTGATCGCCGGGGCGGGCGTGACCCTCGACGGGGCGTCGGCGACGCAGCTCGTACACAACCGGATCACCGTTTCGGCGACCGGCGTCACGCTCACCGGAGGGACATCCGGTTTGGTCACCGAGCGCAATCTGGTGGTCGGCGGGAGCCGCGGCATCGAGACCTTGGAGCCGGCCGACGGCCGGATTGCCGACAACGAGATCTCGGGTGCGCAAACCGGGCTGCGGATCTCCGCGGCGTTTTCCGGGCCGATCGAGCACAACGAGATTCACGGCGGCACCGTGGGCGTGGCCTACGCCGCCGCCGCGGAACTGGGCGACAACCTGATCCACCACAACTCCACGGGCATTGTCGCGTCGGTGGCCGACGTTTCCGCGGCCCTGGGATTCGTCGGTAGCATGCTCCCCAATCACGTCTTCGCCAACGCGACCGGGGTGCAGCTTGCCGGCCGCATGCAAGGGCAACACCTCTACGGCAACGTCACCGGGGTGGCGGGCTCAGGAATCCTCGGCGGCGACGATCTGGACGACGCGAATCTGATCGAGAAAAACACAACCGGCGTGCGCTTCGCCGGCACGATCCAGTTTAACCGCGTGGCCCGAAACACTGTGGGAATCGCGGCCACCAGCGGGCAGCTCATCGCTCACAACTTGATCTACCGCAACTCCTCCGCTGGCGTGCGGGCTGCCGGAACGGCGGGTGTCCGCATCCTCAACAACACGTTCTACGCCCCGCAAGGCGACAACGTGCGCCTGGAGGGCGGGACTCGCAACGCGGAAATCCGCAACAACGTCCTTTGGGCGCAAAGCGGCTACGACATCTTCGTCGCCGATGATAGCCAGGCGGGCTTCACGAGCGACTACAACGATCTTCACGCCAGCGGCACGGGCCGATTGGTGCACTGGATCAAGGACTTCCGGGACGTGCTGGACTGGCAGGCCGACCTGGCCCGCTTCGACCTGCACTCGATCGGCCGCACCGAGGTCAACCCGCTCTGGTCGGAGCCGCGCTTTGCCGGCCTCGCCCGGGATGACTTTCGGATGTTCGATGCCGTGGCCGGGCTGCGGTTTTCAAGCCCCACGGTCGATGCGGGCGACCCTGCGACCGCCGAGAGCCTCGTGGTCGGGGGACCGGATCTCGGCGCCACCGGCAACACGCGCGGCGAAAGTGGCGCGACCGCAGCCCCGCGCCTGGCGCTGCGGGCGCCCGACCTGTACGTCGACTGGGAGCGCGACCGGCCGCACACGATCCGCTAGGACTCTTACGGAAACGGCGACCAGGCGCCGGTTCGAATCGACCTGTACCAAGACGCCAGCGACGGACCACAACTCTTGGCCAGCCTGGCCGCCAGCACGGCCGACGACGGCCAGTTCACCTGGACGCCCGCCAACAGCGGGATCGCCTATGGGACGCACGGCCTGCGAATCCACATCGCGCTGGTGGGCAACTCCGCCGTGCTGGACCGGAGCACTGAGCCGTTTGCCGTTCCGGAGGACACCAACACCTTTTTCGTCAACGATGCCGACGCTGCCGGCGACGAGTACACGACCGCTCCCGGCAGCAACCGGCACACGGGAAAGCTGCCGCAACTGCCGAAACCTTATCCGACCAACCTGCTCCGCGTGTACTCGCTCGGCCCGACCGAAACGCTCTTCGTCGATACCGGTGATTACGCTTTATTCGATCCGATCGTCCTGTCCGGAACGCTGGGAGTGGCCGACGACGAGGGCTTCACGCTCACGGGTCCGGTCGCGGAGACCCGTGTGGCCTCGCTGCCGCGGCCGCCGGTCGGCCTGTGATCGAGCTGGACGATGCCGACTTCGTGACCCTCGCCCATCTGACGCTCTCAGGCGGCCAGATGGGCCTCTGGGCCCACAACGGCAGCACCAACTTCACCGGCTCCTGGCTCAACGCCTCCGCAAGCACGCTCGACGGATTGCGGTTCGAGACCGGTTCGAGCATCACGGCGCTGGACCACATCGTCGTCCGGGACAACGGCCGCTACGGCATCTACGTCGAGGGCCCCGTCGGCCGGCTCAGCGAAAGCACGGCGGTGAACAACAACGCCGCAGGGATCTGGCTGGCCAACCCGGGATCGAGTTTCATCGACCACAACCGCGCCTACGACAACTCGGGCGAAGGTATCAGCATCGGCAACGCCGGGGCGTCGATCGTCCAGAGGAACGAGTCGTACCAGAACGAGGGGCGCGGCATCGCCGTGGGCAACGGGACGGGCGGGACCACGACGCTGGTCGGCAGCCCGGACCTGTCGCTCGGCCTGGGCAACGTCGTCCACGACAACGGCCAAAACGGCATCGAGGTCTCCGGGGCGGTGCGCGTGGCCGGCAATACGGTCTACGGCCAGACCGGCGTCGGCGACGCCGGCATCAGCGCCTTCGGCGCAAGCGAGGTCATGCACAACGTGGTCTATGGAAACTTCCAGGGAATCGTCGGGGCCGGAATCGTGCTCGGCAACCGAGTGTACCACAACACGCAGACGGGCATCATGACGGGTCTCTCCGGCGTGGTCCGCCAGAACGTGGTCTACTCCAACGCCGTGGGCATCCAGGCCGGCATCCCCGGCTACTACAACGCCGCCCAAATCCTCAATAACCTCGTCTACGCCAACAGCGACGCCGGCATTCGCACCTACGACGCCTCGAGGCTAAGCCTCGTAAACAACACTGTCTACCAGCCCCTCGGCGACGCCTTGCGGGTCGAAACCGGCTCGCAAAACCTCTCGATACGGAACAACATCTTGTGGGCCGGGGCGGGCTACGCGATTCAGGTTCTCAGCGGCAATCAGTTTGCCTTCAACAGTGACTACAACGACCTGTGGGCCACCGCCGACCAAGTGGGATTCTGGCAGGGCGTCGCCCGGCCCACGCTGGCCGCCTGGCGGAGTGCGACCTTCGGCGATCAGAATAGCCTGTCGGTCGATCCGCTCTTTGTGGACGCGGACGGGGCTGACGGCGTGCTCGGCTACGCGGACCCGGACCACGACGGCCGGGAGGACGACCTCCACCTCCAGAGCCTCTACGGCAGCTTCCACGGCGGCGCGCTGGCCCCGGTCCTCGATGCTGATTCCGGCCTGCCGACGATGCTGGTGGCCAGCGAGACGGCCGACGCGTCCCAGTCGCCCGCCATTGACCGGGGCGACCCGGTCGACAGCTTTGGCGACGAGCCGGACCCTGACGGCGGCTTTGTCAACCTGGGGGCCTACGGGAATACGACCCAGGCCTCGAAAAGCCCGGCCGAGTACGTCCTGCTGACCGTCCCCGACGGCGGCCAGTCCTGGCCGGCCCAGCAGACCTTCCCAATCCGTTGGCGGAGCAGCAATCCACAGGCCGGGTCGGCCCTGGTCTTCGACGGCGTGGACGACTTCGTGAGTGTTCCCGACCCCGCCGATCATGGGCTGGACTTGGGCGCCACGGCCACGATCGAGGCATGGGTGCGGTTCGACGCCTTGCCGGTCAACGCGCTGGCCACGATCCTCAGCAAGGATTTGGGTCCGGGACCGCAGAACAAGTGGATCTTCGGCTACGCCAACAACTACAGCGGGGTGTCCAACGCCACGTTCTTCCACATCTACGGCCCGAACGGCTCGGTGTTTCTGAGTTCTTCCGCTTGGACGCCGGCGCTGGGGCGGTGGTATCACCTCGCGCTGGTCAAGGACGGCAACAGCTACACGTTCTATCGCGACGGTCTGCCCGACGGCACGACCTCGACCTCGGTCGCTGTGCCGCAGGTCGCCGCGGCGGTGGAGATGGGACGGGCCGAAGGGGCTTTCTACCTCGACGGCACCGTGGACGAGGTGCGGCTGTGGAGCATTGCCCGCAGCCAGGCCGACATCCAGTCGGCCATGAGCCTGGCCGTTTCAGGCAGCGAAGCCGGCCTGACGGCGTCGTGGCGGTTTGACGAAGCGTCGGGGGCCGCCGTCTTCGACCAGACGTCCCGTCATTTCGACGGCATCCTGGGTGCGGGCAACCCTGGCAAACAGCCCTCGCGGATTGACCGCACGCTCACCAGCAGTGTCACCCTGGATTTGATGCAGACGGGGAACCCCACGGCGGTCTTCACCATCGCCGCCGACACCGCCAACGACGGCGAGTTCCAGTGGACAATTCCCGACACGATCCCGCCTGGCGACGACTACCTGGTCCGCGTAACCCGCACCGATCTGGGCCTTTCTGACACGAGCAACGCGCCGTTCTCGATCACCCAGCCGATCCACGTCTACTACGTCAACGATGGCCTGGCGCCGGAAGCCGGCGACTGGACCACCGCCCCGGGCGACGACGCCAACGACGGCATCAGCCCTGCCACCCCGAAGGCGTCGGTCAGCGCAATCCTCGCCGCCTACGACCTCGGACCCGGCGATGTGGTCCGCGTCGACGCCGGCCGATACGACCTCGCTGGGAACATCGTCGTCGGTGCTACCGACTCGGGAGTCACGATCGAGGGCTACCATGACCCGGCGTTCCCCGATCGCCACGCCCTTCTGGACCGCGGCAACCGGACCGAGGGGAATTACGCGATCCAGTTGACCGGGGCCGACGACGTGACCCTGGATCACTTGAGTCTCACCGGCAGTGCCCGCGGGGTGTTCGCCGCCGACGGCGTCGACAGCGACCGGCTGGTGGTTTCCCACAGCGACGTCTACGGCAACTCACACGGCATCTACCTCGGTGGATCCAACGACGATGCCGTCCTCTCCGACAATCGCATCCACAACCAGCCCGGCACTGGAATCTCCATCGGCGGCCAGCGGGCGACGATCAGCGGCAACACGGTCTACGCCCAGGACACCGGGATCGGCATCGGCAACGTGCCGGCCACCATCACCGGCAACGACGTCTACGGCAACACGTACGGGATCAACGGCTCGGGTCCGTCGGTCGCCAACCCGATGGTGGTCCGCGGCAACACGATCCACGACAACACCGCTTACGGCATTAGCGTGGGCGGCGGGGTGCTGGTCATCGGCAACGTGGTCTACGGCCAGACCGTGGGCAGCGGCATCGGCATCCAGGTCTTCGGCGACGGGGACGTGGTGGAGAACGTGGTCCACGACAACAAGATCGGCATCCTTTCCGCGGGGCGGGCCACGGGCAACCGCGTGTATCACAACAGCCAGATCGGCATTTGGACCGGACTCTCGGGCGTGGCCCGGGGCAACGTCGTCTACGCCAACGCGATCGGCATCCAAGCCGGCATCGGCGGCTACTACAACGCCGCCCAAATCCTCAATAACCTCGTCTACGCCAACACAAACCAGGGGATCCTTGTCGGCCGGACTTACGCGGCCGATGGAGTGAGGCTGGTCAACAATACGGTGTACCAGCAAGTGGGCGACGCGATCCTCCTGGAAGACGCTTGGCAGAGCCTGTTGATCCGGAACAACATCCTCTGGGTGGGGGCCGGATACGGGATCCGCGCGGCCGACAGCAGGCAAACCGGGCTGTCGAGCGACTACAATCTCTTCTTCCAGGGAAGCGATCCGAATTCCTACGTCGGCTTCTGGGGTGGCGCCGACCGGCACTCCCTGAGCGACTGGCAGGCGGCGAACTCGCAGGACGCACAGAGCTTGGCCGGCGATCCCCTCTTCGTGGACATCAACGGGGCGGACAACAT
This sequence comes from uncultured Planctomycetaceae bacterium, assembly GCA_964354135.1. Lineage (GTDB taxonomy): Bacteria > Planctomycetota > Planctomycetia > Pirellulales > Thermoguttaceae > CAYGZA01. Next base: position 1,123 of record CAYGZA010000104.1, on the reverse strand, counting down.
CCTCGGGTTCTCCGCGGCCGAAGGCGGCTACGATGGCGGACGGGATGACAACTTCTACCGCGTTAAGTATTCGCCCGCCACCGACCGCGGTGATCCGTCGGCGGCCCCGCCGACCGACATTGAAGGCTTCGGGCGGGCCGACGACCCCGGCGTGGCCAACTTTCCCCTGCCGGGCACCTCGGACTCGAGCATCGTGGACCTGGGGGCCTATGAGTTCCGCGGATCAAGCCTTGACGTGGCCGCTCCGACGGTCCTGCTGATCGACCCGCCCGCCGTAGGCGGCCAGCAGACCTACGTCGGCCCCTTGAGCCAGATCGAGATCCGTTTCAGCGAGGAGCCCAACCCGATCGACGCCCGCGCCACACGAAACTACCAGTTGGAAGACGATGGCGGCAACGGCATCTTCGGGGACGCCGGCGATACGGTCTACGAGCTTCTGCCCCATTACGCCCTAGGCTCCGACGCGGTAACGCTGGAAATCGCAGGCGGCCCCCTGGGCCCAGGCCGCTATCGCCTGAGCGTCTTCGGGAGCACGACGATCCACGATCTGACCGGCCTAAGACTGGACGGAAGCGGCGCCGAGGGAAGCGATCTGGTGCGGGTGTTCACGGTCAGCTTCAACGCCCCGCCCGCAGCGGCCGACGATGAGTACGCGACGGACCAGGATACGATCCTCTCGATCTCCGCCCCGGGGATCCTCGGGAACGACACGGATAGCGAGAATAGTCCGCTGGTCGCAGCCTTGGTGAGCGGCCCGGCGCACGGCGAACTGACCCTCCGCGGCGACGGCTCGTTCGAGTACACGCCGGCCCCGGACTACTCCGGCCTGGACAGCTTCACTTACACGGTCAACGACGGTCAAGACGAATCGGCGCCGGCCACCGTCTCCATCATCGTCTACCGGACCGTCTTTACGGGAACCGATGGGGACGATAGTTTCATGTTCACGGCTGGCGACGTGTGGCACACCGTGAGCCTCTCACTCGCGGGCCGGCCTCCGGAAGAGTTCCAATACCCGGCCTCCCGCTCCGCGGCCCTGCGGATCGACGGCTTGGGGGGCCGCGACGCGCTGGTGGTCGTCGTTGCCGCGGGCAACGAGACCGCCACCTTGCACCAAGGGGCG
>CAYGZA010000103.1:0-18194 GCA_964354135.1 uncultured Planctomycetaceae bacterium | reverse complement strand
GGGTCTGACCATCCGGGGAAAAGGCCACGGCCGTGACCCCACCCCCATGGCCCGCAAGCGTGCGCAACTCCTGCCCCCGGGCCGCGTCCCAGAGCTTCACCGTCTTGTCGTCACTGCCCGAGGCCAGGGTTTGACCATCCGGGGAAAAGGCCACGGCCGTGACCCCACCCCCATGGCCCGCCAGCGTGCGCAACTCCTGCCCCCGGGCCGCGTCCCAGAGCTTCACCGTGCTGTCATCACTGCCCGAGGCCAGGGTCTGACCATCCGGGGAAAAGGCCACGGCCGTGACCCCACCCCCATGGCCCGCAAGCGTGCGCAACTCCTGCCCCCGGGCCGCGTCCCAGAGCTTCACCGTCTTGTCGTCACTGCCCGAGGCCAGGGTTTGACCATCCGGGGAAAAGGCCACGGCCGTGACCCCACCCCCATGGCCCGCCAGCGTGCGCAACTCCTGCCCCCGGGCCGCGTCCCAGAGCTTCACGTTTTTGTCCTCGCTGCCCGAGGCCAGGGTTTGACCATCCGGGGAAAAGGCCACGGCCGTGACCATACCCCCATGGCCCGAGAGCGTGCGGAGCAATCGGCCGTCGGAGACCCGCCAAAGCTTGATGGTCCCGTCGATCGACCCGGAAGCGAGGATCGAGCCGTCCGGATGAATGGCCACAGAAGTCACGTCAGCCGCGTGGCCGAGTTGGACGCAGGAGAGCAACTGCCTGCCTGCGGCCGGCGAGACGGCGATTCCCAGGCCGAGGAATTCCAGCCCCGTGGCATCGGCCGCCTGGATTTCCGCCAACCGGGCCCCCTCCAGCTTGACACCCGTGAGATCGGCCCTGTCCAGAATCGAGCGATTGAGGTTGATGCCGCGGAGGTTCGCGCCGCGGAGGTTCGCCCCAACCAAGGGCGCAAGTTCCAGCACCATTTCCTGGAGTTGTGCGCCCGGCAATTGGACGCCTTCCGGAATCCGGCCGGCCAGGTCGCGGCGCAAAGCCTCCGGATCGCGGATCTCCTTCTCCGCCCCGGCCCGCATCCGCGCGGTCCAATAGAGGATCTGCAAGGCGTTTTCGGAGATTTGCGGCTGGTAATCGCCCCGCAAGACGTCCTGAAGCGGCCCGCAAAGCCGGTCCTCTTCGTCGATCCCGGCGAGAAAGAAGACGATCTTCTGGTCCACGAGCGGAACGCGAAGCACACTGAGATCGCGCTCGGCAGGGGGCTCCAAGTGCACGCGCCTCCGCTCGGACGCGATCCTAAAACCCAGAGCGATCTTGCGGGCGAGGAAGTACTCCCTTAACGAGCCGTGGACGAAGGTGAACGATTTCCCGTGGCCGTGCTTGAGGAACGTGGCCGTGTGCATCTCGCGGACAATGTCCCGCGGCTCCTCCTCCTGGATTCGAACGTGCCCGGACCGGAAGAGCTCCTCGACAAACGGCACCAGCCGCTCCTCCGGGATCTCCGGCAGGTCTTCGGTGAACATGCGCCATGCCAGCTCCAGCATCAACTGGAGCTTGTGCTCCCCTTTGACCATCGGGTGCTTCGTCTCCTCGCGAGCGATCCAGAGGTCGGTGTAGACGCCGTACAGCTCGGCCGCCGTGATCCTCTGGTCAGTGGCCAGGCGCGGCAGCGACTTGACGATCATGTCCAAGAGGAGCGGGCGACGGGCCAGCCCCTGGAGGTCGTGAATCCCTTGGATGGTCTGCCAATCCTGCTCGTGGGACCCGGGTCGGGCCTTGCGCAGATACTCCTGGACCTGATCGTCGTCGAACTCGCAGAGGTTGACCACCGTCAGCCCGGGGTCCTTGGCGATCGCCTGGTACAGGTCCGTCGCGGCGTCGGTGAAGGTCGGGCCGGCACCGAGGACCTCGATCTGTTCCTCGCGGCTCTTGAAGTAGTGCGTGCGGCAGGTGAGCACCACCTTGCTGTGCTGCGTAACCGCCCGCTTCAGCTCGGCGAAGTTGGCCCGGGTCTCGTCCCAGCGGATCCGGTCGGCCATCTCGTCGAAGGCGTCGAAGAAGACGACGATCCGCTGCCGGCGGAGCAAGTGCTCGAAATTGGAGAACGAAACGTCGCGCAGCCCGCGGTTGTTGAAATGGTTGACCGTTATCGTCTCCAGGCTGAAGGCGGCGCGGCGGGCGTCGCGGAGCGGAAGCCACACGGGGGCCGGATGGCGGGCCGGGTCTTCCAGAAAAGCCCGGCCCAAGTGATAGGCCAGAAACTCGGTCAAGCTCGTCTTCCCCGTCCCCAGGTCCCCGAGGACGATCAGGTGGTTCTGCCGGTCGTCGGCGCGCCAGTCGGCAAAAAGCTCCAGGGCCTTGGCGCGCTCGTTGGTTACGTCGTTGACGACCCAGGGGCGGATGAAGAGGTCGCGTCCGCCCCAACCTCTCTCCTTGTCGTTGAGCCGGTCCTCATACTCGCGGACCAATTGCTGGACGTAGGGCTCCAGCGGCACCAGCTCATTGAGCAGCTCGGCATACGTCTTGCAGACGATGCCGACCGATTCCAGGGCGCTGCGGGTATCATCGGCGTAGCCCCGCGAGGATACTGCGACCAGGCGCCATCCGGGATGCTTCTGGCTAACGACGCGCTCGATGGCAAGGATCTGGTCGCGTTCCTCAGCCGTGACCTGGCAGTCCTTGCACTCCACGGCGGCGTCAATCGGCAGCCCCCGGCGCTGATGGATGCAAAGGTCGATCTGCACACCTTCGATCTTGCGCGAGCGGTCCACCTGAAAGCCAAGCAACTGGTAAAGCGTGGCGACTTCGTCTTCAAATGCCTTCCCTCTCTTGTATGCCTCCCGGCCGCGGACTTCGCGATCGGCAACGTGGACCGGCTCCGGCCGCTCCATCTCGAACACGGGCCGGACGAGGTCGAGCGCCTCGATCAGCTCGCGGAGCCGGATCGGATAGTCGTCCGCGTTGCGGAAATCGACGGCTTTGAGAGAGCGGACCGCCGCGGGCGCTTCGCAGTCCTTGAGCAAGAGCGGAACGAGCGGCCGGTCTTTGCTGGCGGGATTGAAGTGTTCGAGATAGAACGCCTCCCACCCCGGCCATTTCTTCGAGACCGACTCGGGCGTCATGACGAAGACCAGTTTGCGGCAACGGCCCAGGGCCTCACGGTCGGGGCCGGGCATTCCCTCGACGGGCTGCACCGTCCCGTCTTCGAGAACCTTCGCTCCGACGCGCCCCAGGTCGTTGACCAATCGCTTCAGAGGGCCTTCGTCGTCGCCCGCGTGACTGACGAGCACGTGATGGGTCCGGACCACATTCGGCATGAGCCCCCCTTCTTTCTCCAGCGCCTCGCCCGAATGGGCCGTCGGCAAAGGCACCTGGGCGTTCGCTTCCCGAGCTCATTCAGTGTAGCGGGTAGGGTCGGAGCCCATCAAGAAGAGGCACTCCTGCTGCCGCGCACCCGCGGGCCGCTTCGACGGGATTCGGCCCGGTCAACAAGGGGCGCCGTGGCGCGGCTTCCCGGCCCCGGGCCGTGGTCAAGTGAATTCAGAATTGCTGCCCAGGTGCTTGGCAAGACGGGAGTTGCGGCAACGGCCCGGGATGTTGGCCGGGCAACTCACCGCGCCGGGGCAGCCCACTCGACGGCGTTGCAGAGGATCTGCTGCACGCTCTTGTCGAAGAAGTGCGGGTAGGTCTCGTGGCCCGGCTGGAAGTAGAAGACCTTCCCCTTGCCCACGGTCCAGACGAGCCCCTGCCGCGACTCTTCCGTGCTGCCGTCGGGGCGCTGGTAGATGCCGTCGAAGACTACCGCCTCGGGCTTGGGGACCTGGAACGGCTCGCTGTAGCGCTCGGTCTTGTCCAGGGTGAAGTCCTTGATCCCCCGCGCGATCGGGTGGTCTTTCTCCTTCACGATCACCTTGACCGAGCTGCCGTCGCAGACGTACTCCGAAAAGCCGCAGCGCGTGCCCAGGAGTCTCTTGAGGGCCTTCGAGAAGTGGGACGAATGGAGGGCGATGAAGCCCATCCCGTCCTCTTTGACGCGGCGGACGATCCGGGCGACGAGCTCGTCTTTGACGTCGCCGTGCCGCACGTGGCCCCACCAGATCAGCACGTCGGTCTTGTTGAGCGATTCCTCGGAGACCCCCTGGTCGGGATCGCTCAGGGACGCCGCGACCACTTCCCAGTCCTTCAGCGGCCTGAGCCCCTCGGCCACGGCCGCGTTGATGTCCTTGGGGTAGACGTTTTTCGGGGCCGTGCCCTCCGACCACACCAGAACGCGCCGCTTTGACGCAGCGCCGAACGCCTCAGTGCTCAGGAGCAGCCCGCCGGCCGCCATGGCACCCGTCGCCAACACCGCACGCCGAGAGAGTCGATCGGTCATCGTTCGCCCATCCGCTGTACGAGGAGCTTGCTTGTTGGCGGAGAACGCCGCCGCCAACCGGGCAATCATGGGATGGATTGTAATTGCCTCCCCGCGGTGCCGCAAGAAGCGGAGCGGAACGGCGGGGCTGCCTCCCAAAGTCCTACCACCGCCGGGTGGTCCAGGAAGGAGACGAATGATCTCTGATGCGATGAAAAAATCGCCCTTGACGCGATTCTGGGAATGCCCTATTCTCGCCGCCTCAAGACCGGAATGTGATGCCGTCTGCGGTGCGGGCGGATCCGATAGACTACCAAGCATCCACGTGGGCGGGTCTGCACCTGGGGACGATGCCGCCGGCAGCGTCCCTGCGGACCACGAAGCGTTTAGCCGCAGGCATGGAAGCCTTTGCGGGACGCTTCGCGTACATCCTTTTGGCAGCGGGCTGCCGCTGCGCCCGGGCATAGGCCCGGCTGTCAACCATCCAATCGCTCCCGGAAAAGTAATGTGTCCTCTGCCCCCCTGGGACGCGGCCTTTCCGGGGGCCTTTTTTTTTTGCGCGCGGGTATCGACGCGGCAATCACCCACCGTCGCGGGTTCTCACTCGCCCCTTATCCCTCGCCCCCCTGTCCACGGCCGAAGTGGTCGCGGCCGAGGTAGGTGTTGGCCCAAGCCGAGGTGTGCTTCAGTTGGGCATCGTGAATAACGATCGGACCCTCGGATATCTGGTCTGACTCGCCGTAGTACTTCAGCCGCTCGTACACCCGGGCCCAGAAGCACTCCCGGTCCAGCAGCTCGCACTTGCCCGCCATCGATCCGCCGCACGGACCGGCGCGGAGGTGCTTCGGGCAGCCCGCCAACGGGCAGAGGTAGCCGCAATCCGGCAGGCTGCAATCCCCGCAGTCCTGGCAGCCGTAGCCCAGGCGCTTCGACTCCCGCTCCAGCCAATACGCCAGCCTGCCGAGGAACCCGGGCTTCCGGTCCCAGCGTGCGAAGACCTTTTGCAGGAAGCGGTAGAGCCCCTTTCCCCGGGCGAACGCGATCTCGTGTACCCGGCGGGAAAGCCGGTAGCCGAAGGTGACCTCCTTCGACCGTCGCGGCGACTTGAGCGACTTGACGTACTCCGGGTTGATGCGGTCTGAGGCACTCATGCCTGTCTCGGGATCGTGCTCGAAGAGGAAGAACTCGCCGGGCTGCGAGTAGTGGATTTCCTTGAGGAACCCGCGCCAGTCATCCGGGCGGAAGCTCTCGGCCCGATCGATGATCTCGAAGAACGTCTCGGCCTTGGACACTCCGGCCAGCGAGCCGCCGGCAAAGCCGAGGCCCTTGAAGACGGCCAGTTGCTTGGCGGCCAGCTCGCGGAAGAACGCGCGGCCCTTGTCCGGTCCGGCAGCACGTCGGCAGACGACTTCCCACAGCTCATCGCTGACCGCGCACCCGGCGGGCCGGCCGCTGCGGAAGGCCTCGGCCAGGGTGCGGTTGAGCACAAACGCGTTGCCCACGATCGGCACGTCCACGCCCCGCGCCGCCAGGAAGAGCTTCACCTCGTGGAATTTCCGCATGTCGTAGCCGAGCTGCGGGATGACCCAGCGGGCGCCGGCCCGGATCTTGCGCAGGAGCTTGAAATACTGCGGCAAGAGATCGCGCTCGTGCTGCTTGAAGGGCGAGACGACGCAGCCGATGAAGAAGCCGGTCTTGGGCAGGGTCTCGAAGCCGCCTCGGCGGCCCGGAATCCTGAGGCCGTCGTTCATCGAGCGCAACAGGGCGATCAGCCCCGCTGAATCGAGGTCGAAGACCGGCTCCGCGGTGCCGCCGAACCCGGTGACCGGGTAGTCGCCGGTGAGGGCCAGGATGTTGTCGAACCCTTCGGCGGCGTAACGCCAAGCGGCTGCCTCCAGGCCGTTGCGGTTCATGTCCTTGCACGCCAAGTGCAGAACAACCCGCGACCGCCAAGGGGCCAACGCCCCGGCCAACCAGTCGGGCGGGAGCACCGGCACCCCGCCCGGGTTGTCCGTTACGGAGACCCAGCCGATCCGAGGGTCCTGCAAGAGGGCCCGGCTCAACTCGACCGGATGATGAGGGGCACCGGGGGGCACGATGCCGCGGGTGGTGACCACTTCGGCTCCATAGCAGAAGCGGTTTCCGGCGAGCATCCCCCGGAATGAAACACCCTCGGCTGGAGCAGTCACGTCAACGGGAATCCACTGCCATTGATCGGGAGGATTGCACCCGCCCTCAGGCCCCGATCCCCACCAGCTTTCGGACCATGCCCACGGCGCCACTGGCGTTGTCGCTGTAGCCGTCCGCGCCGATTTCGTCGGCGTACTGCTGGGTGATGGGAGCGCCGCCGATAATCACCCTCGCCTTGCTACGAATGCCGGCCGTCTTGAGGGCCTCGATGACCACCTTCATCTGGGTCATGGTGGTCGTCAGGAGCGCCGAGAGGCCGAGGATCGTGCCGTCCTGCTCCTTAACCGCCTCGACGAACTTCTGCGCCGAGACGTCCACGCCCAGATCGACGACCTGAAACCCGCCGCCTTCGAGCATCGAGGCGACGAGGTTCTTGCCGATGTCGTGCAGGTCCCCCTGGACGGTGCCGATGACCACCCGGCCCGCGGCCTTGGCTCCCGCGGCGGCCAGCTTCGGGTTCAGCAGTTGCAGGGCGGTCTTCATCGCCCGGGCGGCGATCAAGAGCTCGGGAACGAAGTACTCGTTGCACTCGAAGCGTTTCCCCACCTCATCCATGGCCGGAATCATGTACTTGCCCAGAAGCTCCGAGGGGTCGGCGTTGGCCGCCAGGGCCGCCTTGGTCACTTCCTCTGCCTTCTTGGCGTTGCCGGTCAAAATGGCGTCGTAGAGTTCTCGAGGATCGGACATGGATCCCTCCCGTGATACCAGGTGCAAGCGTCAGCAAAGTTCCTATCGTACCTGCGTTGGCCGCGGGCTGCCAGCCCCCCGGGAGGCCGTGCCAAGCGATCTCAGGCCAGATCCGCAAAGCGCGTTTCCCGCCGGAGGAGGGTGATGTCCACCGCCAGTTGGCTGGACACGATTTCGCACAGTCTCTTCCAAACCTCCTCGCCTTCCGGACCCGCCGGCGGGGGCGTGGTAAAGACGGCGTGGTTGTAGGCGATCAGGCCCTTTGCCAGGCCGCCCGCCGTTCGATACCCGCGTTCAATCGACGGGAAACCCAAGGTCGCCACCCCGAAAGCGACCAGTGAGCCCACCACACCTAGGAGGAGGCTGGGCAAGAGCGCCTCGAAATCGCTTGCCCACCGATAGACCAGCACGCCAGGCAGCAAGGCCCCCAGCAGCGTACAAAGGCAGGTCCACCTTGGCTGCGTCAACGGCGGGAGCCGCAAGCCGAGGTCCCGCTCCAGGCGGGCCCAAAGGGACCGTCGGTTTCCGAGCGGGAAGAGCGGCCCAAGCGGCGTTTCGGGCCCGATGTCCTTCTCGTTCAGACCGAACATCGAGGCCAACGACCGCCGCAGGCGGTAGAACGCGGCGGCCGTCGGACAGTCCAGGGCATGTAGCGCGTACTGCTTCTCCAGGATGCAATCGCAGAGTTGCCCGAGCGTCTCGATCCGGCTGGCATCCTGATCGGTGATCCGGATGCTGAACTCGTCTTCGACCTCCATCACGATTTCTACGACGTCGAGCCCCACGGGCGTGTCTCCCGGCTTTGGCCTGGCTACGCCTCCAGTGCCTGCTGGCGGCCTTTGGCGATGTCAAGCCGCCCGACGATGGTCCACCCCACGAGGAAGAAGATTAGCAGGCTTACGAGTGCCAGCCGGGCGTCCTTGGTGAGGGTCAGAATCGTGCCGAAAAGGAAAGGCCCCAAGAAGCTCGTAGCCTTGCCGGAGAAGTTGAAGAAGCCGAAGAACTCGCCGGTGCGATCTTGCGGAGTCATCACGCCCATGATGGCACGGCTGAGCGACTGGGTGCCCCCCATGACCATGGCTACGATGCCGCCGAGGATCCAGAACTGCCACTTCGCCCGGACGAGAAAGGCCAGGAGGAGGACGACGACCCAGACGGCCATGCAGCCGGTCAACGTCGGTTTCTGGCCGAGCTTGTTCGACAGCCAGCCGACGAGCATGGCGCCGGGCAGCGCGAGGAACTGGACCATGAGGATCAGGAGCACGAGCTCGTCGGTTTGGAACTCCAGGGCCTCTTGGGCGAAATTCGAGGCCTGGCTGAGGACCGTTTGGACGCCTTCGTTGTAGAAGAGGAAACCGATCAGAAAGACGGCCAAGTAGCGGTACCGACGGATATTGGCCAGGGTCTTCCCGACTTCCCCAACGGCCTTGCGGGTGGCCGCGAGGAACGGTTCTCTGCCCGGCGGCCGCTCCCCGCGGTCGCGGAGGATCCAAATCGTTGGGAGCGAGAATAACCCCCACCACAAGCCCATGATCAACAGGCCCACACGGAGCCGCGCGTCGAGGGACCCGATTCCCCAGTCTTCCCCGCGCCTCACCACAACCAGCGCGAGGATGAGGGGCAGCGCACCTCCGATGTAACCCAAGGCGAATCCCCACGCCGAGACCATGTTCATCGACCCTTCGTCGGCGATTTCCGGCAGGAATGCGTTGTAGACCCCAAGCGAGAGCTCGAAGCACAGACTGACGAGCACGAAGAGCCCCACGACCATCCAGGGCCAACCGGAGGGCACCCCGGCCATCAGCACGGCGCCCGAGGCCCCCAAGAGCGCCGTTCCCGCCAGCCACTTGCGCTTGCTGCGGTTCGCGTCGGCCAGCGCCCCCACGATCGGCGAAAGCACGGCCGCCGTGACCATCGAGAGCGAAATGCTCCAGGCGTAAATCGTCCCGCCCCACTTGTCATTGGCATCCGCGGGCGGGAAGACGACTCGTTTCAGATACTCCAAGACGATCGTAATCAGGAAGGTCGAGTAGGCGCTATTGGCCCAGTCGTACATGGCCCAGGCGAAGATCTCGGCCCGCGTGCCACGTGCCGCAGAACGCTCCCGGGATGAGTCGGATGAGTCGGCCATGGGTTCCCTCCGTGAGAGTGTGGGGAGCCATTGTCAGCGGCTAATCCGGCCTGCCGGAAGTCGCCTGCGACGTGACATCCTCCCGCGGTGCGTCCGGCGATTCGTTCAGGTCCAGGCGGCGGATTCGTCGCAGGAAGAGGTGCTGAATCAGGGCCATGATACCCAGGCTGAGCACAAACGGCAAATGCGTCTTGGGGGCTGGGATGAACTGCGACCGGTACCAGTGGGCGTCCAGCACCAGCCCGGTATAGCCGAGCAGGCAGACCCCGGCTACGTACCAGACCAGCCCGACGCGAAATCGCAGTGCCGTGCCGGCCACCAGGAGCGGATAGCCGATCAGCACCGAGCTCCTCGGTCCGTCCGCCACCAGAAGAAAGCCGGTGAAGAGGAGCACGTCCATCGTGGCCCAACCGTATGTGACGACCGGGCTGTGGTGGAGCCGCCGCGAGAGGTGCTGGAAAACCGCGGCTCCCAGGGCCCATAGGAGCACCAGACCCGTCGTGAAAAGGTGGAAGGCCCCCGCCTCACCGGGCAATTGCAGCACGTAGAGTGAGGCCAGGTGGTTGGTGTAGAAGAGGGCCAGGGCCACGAGGGTGGCAGCCAGCGCGGGCCGGCGGCGGGCCCAGCGACCTGCCCGACCCAGCGGCCCCAGCGGCCGGGCCACGATTGCCTCGCCCTCCAGGTATCGACCCAGGTCGTCGGCCAGCTCCTTGGCCGAGGCGTAGCGCCGGCGAGGGTCCTTTTCAAGGCACTTCAGGCAGATCGTCTCCAGGTCGCGATCCACCGCGCGGTTCACACGCCGCGGCGAAACCACCTCGCTTTCCAGCACTTGCAGGACGGTATCCAAGTCGCTCCTGGCCTGGAACGGAGGTCGGGCCGTCAGCAGGGCGTACAGCACGGCGCCCAGGGAGTAGACGTCCGCGGCCGGGCCCAGATCCTTCTTGCCCGCAGCCTGCTCGGGAGCCATGAAACCGGGCGTTCCCAGCACGGCGCCGGTGGCCGTCAAGCCGCTGCCGCCGCTGACCCGCTTGGCCAACCCGAAGTCGGTGACCCGCGGCTGGCCGTGTTCGTCTACGAGCACGTTGGCGGGCTTCAGGTCGCGGTGGATCACGCCGCGCTGGTGAGCGTAGTGGACCGCCTCGGCGGCGGCGCGGACCAACGCGGCGGCCTCACCGGGCGGCTGCGGTCCCGCCGCAACCCGGGCGGCCAGACTCGGGCCGTCCACATAATCCATCGAGAAGTACTGCTGGCCGTCGTGCTCGCCCACCTCGTGGATCGAAACGATGTTGGGGTGCTGAAGGTGGGCCGCCGCTTCGGCCTCGGCGCGGAACCGCTGCACGTCGGACCCCGAAGCGAGCTGCCCCGCCAGGATCATTTTCAGGGCCACGATGCGGTTGAGGCTGATCTGCCGGGCCTTGTAGACCACGCCCATGCCCCCGCGGGCGATCTCCTCCAGCAGCTCGTAGTCGCCGAACGAGCGACCGACCGTGCCGGACAGCATCCTGATTTCGCCGGCAACGGCCGCTTTCTCGCCGGCGGGGTGCCAGGAGCAGGTGTCCTCCCGGGTCCGCGGCGATTGCGGCTCGCCGGTGCCCACCGGGGGCAACGTGGGCTCGTTGTGAAGACCCGCCTCCTGCGCGGCCAACCGGTTTGCCCGGGGCGACTGGTTCTCTCCGGCCATCACAGGTTCCTCCGGGGCTGCAATCCGCGGTCGCAGCTTCGCAGGACGCCGACGCTTCACGCTCCCATTCAAAGCCCGAGCCAGCGCCGGACGGCCGCCTCGACGGTGGCCATCTGATCGGCCGCGAGCGAGCCCAGCCTTCGGATGAGCTTCACCTGAGGCACGGTGACCAGGTTCTGAACGTCGAACGCGCCAGTCTTAAGGAAACGGACTGGGACCGCGACCTCGAACTGGGAACCACGGGAACTGGTGGTATGCGGCACGAGCGTGCAGAGCGCCCGGTCCTGATCCGCCGGGGCAATGCTCAGGACCACGCATGGCCGGATTTTCGCGGCCATGCCCAGGTCCACCAGCCAGACCTCACCTCGACTGGCTGTGGGCATCGGCCGCCTCGCGTGCGTCAAGCTCGCGGAACAACTCGTCAGCCGCCTCGACCAACGCCTCGTCAGGAACCGTTCCCCGTGCCTCCTGCTGTACGCGGCGCAATACCTCGACGGCGGCCTCGTGTTTCTCGGTTTCGCTCAACGCGTCGAAAGAGTCAAGAAGCCGTCTGACACCCGTCGTCACAACACACCTCCGAAACGGGACTTCTGCCACTGAGTATACCTTACGCCCGCACCGGGACCTACGCAATTCCCGAACCGACTGGACTTGGCTCTTAGGCGGCGCGGCCCCGGCGGACCAGAGAACGCGCCCAGAAATCAATGATGTCCCGTTTTCCGCTCTTTGCGCTCAGAGGCGGGGACGAAGTAGCCCAACGTGTTGCCGGCCTCGTCGCACAGCTCCAGGCGGGAGTCGAGGTTTTGGAGCTTCGACCGAAAGGGTTCATCCACCACGAGCCTGTTCATGACAGCCAATCTCCACGCGACACATGCCACCTTGCGATTCTACCACGCCACAACAAAAGGTAAAGGTCGAGGCCCTTGATGCCCGCTGGCGCGAGCGCCAGGTGCGCTGTCATGCGTTGTCATGCCGCACCGAAAAGGGCTTCGACCCGCTCTGCTGAGAATCGCCATGAAGCCGGTATGTTCTCCGTTGTACCGGCAGCCTTTGCACGAGAACCCCACGTGTGGCTCTCATAGAGGACTGTGTCGCCCCGCCCGCCTGCCGTCTCATGAAGACGCTGCGCGACTTCTTCGGGCGTCGCGAGGTATACGCGCGGCAGGGTGTCGAGAGGTACCCCTCCGAACTGAACGAAACAGAAGACGGTTCGCGGCTTGTGCCTTGCGAGCCAACGGTCGATTGCGCCGTGGTAGTCTGCCCTGCCCTTCTCAAGGTAATTCTGGCAGAGCCCCCATCCCCAATCCTTGCTGCCCTTGACAGAGACCTTGAGTAACCGATCGCCGCGAGCCACGATCAAGTCGTACTCCGGCTGGTTTGCGCCATACTGCACCGATACGTCGTAGCCGCAGCGAGCGAACAAGGCCGCCGTGATGGCCTCCGCGGCGACTCCAACATGCCAGCTCGTGAACTCCTGGCTCATGCGCCTCTCCCTCCGGTGGGGTTCACCTTGCCCTGTAGCCCGTTCTCCACTCCTGTCGGTCTAGCACGGCGTAGTGCATCGGCTCTGACTTGCTCCCAGGGCACAGCTTGAACCGAACCCGAATCGTACTCGGCCCGTCGCCGGTGGATTTCCGCGATCCGCTCCACGTTGCGAACGTCGAGGATCGTGGCAGTTCTCTCGTGGTCGCCTCAGACTCTCTCCATCAACGACGGTCCTGGTAGAACTCCCGCACCATCTGCTCAAACAGGCCGCTCCGAGGATCGTCGGCGGTGGTCAGATCACCCCACTGGCGGCGGAGCCAATCGAGGTCGATCGCCCCCGGATTGGCTGCGAGAATTCCCCGCACGTCCTCCTGGTCTCTGGGCCGGAATGCGATCAGTTTCAAGAGCAGCAGGCCCTCCGCATCGGCGACGCGGATCTTCGCCCCGCCGACGTCTTCCCAGCGGGCACGGGCCAGTATGCGCTCGAAGACGGGAAGGACGGCCTTGATCCAGTCCACGCGGACCGCGCCGAATGTGAATTCCAGGAGATGATCGTCGGCCCACGTCCTGATCGCGTTGTACAGGTCGACACGAAAACCCTGCTCGGCGACCGCTTCCAGGAGTCGGGGAAGCTCGATCTGCGGCACGCTCACGACCATGTCGATATCGCGAGTGGCTCGGATCGGCCCACGGACCGCCACCCCCAGGCCGCCAATGAGCGCATAGTTCGCCTTACGCTCGTTGAGCACTCGGACGAGCCGCTCCAACGCGCGAAGCAGCTCACTGGACGGCTCGTGCTGCGACGGCGACATGCTGGGCGATGAACTCCCTCATGCGATTGCGCCACTCGCGCTCGCACCAGTCGTGGTACCTCAACTGATCTTCGCGGCGCCCGCCGGCCGCGGACAGGGCGTCCGCCGCGGCAAGGGTGTCGGCGACCGCCTGCAACCGCTCTTCGGCCGTTGCCCCGGCAAAGGCTTCGAGCTCGTGGCGGAGCTGCTCCGCTTGGTTGGGAAACGAAATCGGCAACTTCATGGCAGCGGCCTCCCCTGCTATTCTACCGTTGCCGTCGGTCAGTACAATGGTTGCTATCGCCCTTCGGCCGAAAGAGGTGATAGCTGATTGCTGAAAGCTCTCTCCAGGAGACCTGCGCATGGGCAAACCGGATCGTGTCAACTTCGGCGTGATCGGTGCCGGAGGGATCGCCTTTCGGAAGACGATCCCGGGCATGCTCAAGGCGAGGAATTGCCGGCTCGTGGCGGTGATGGACCCGGCGGGCGTCGACCGGGTTGCGGGCGCGTTCGGCGTGGCCAAGGCGTACACGAAGGAAGCGGACCTGCTGGCCGATCCCGAGGTCCGGGCCGTTTACATTGCCTCGCCGGTCTACTGCCACGCGAAGCAGATCATCATGGCCGCCGAGGCAGAGAAGCATATCTTGTGCGAGAAGCCGCTGTGCCTGAACCTCAAACAGGCGAAAGCGGCGATAGCCGCCTGCCGAAAGCACAAGGTGCTGCTCCAGGAAGGCTACATGATGAAGTTCCACGGGGCCCACGCGAAGATCAAGGAACTCATCGACGCCGGCCGCCTGGGGAAGATCGTCTCCATGCGGGCCCAGCTATCCTGCTGGTATCCGCGGATCGGAGGGGCCTGGCGTCAAGACCCTAAGCTCGGAGGCGGTGGGGCCCTGATCGACATGGCGACCCACCTGTACGATCTCCTGGAGTATTTTGCCGGCCCGATCCGCCGCGTGGCGGCGTTGGTGGGGACCCTGGTGCAGGACTACAAGTCGGACGATGCCTCCACGACGCTCCTGGAGTTCAAGTCCGGGGCCCATGCCACGGTCGACTGCTTCTACTGCATCCCGGACGAAGCCAGCCGCACGCGGCTGGAGATCTACGGCTCGCAAGGGGCGATCCTCACCGAGGGGACGATCGGCCAGAGCAAGGCCGGGAAGATGGAAGGCATCTTCGGCCTCGGTGCAGCCGGTTACGACGCCGCCCAGGACAAAGACGTCGCCCGCAAGCTCCAGCGGATTCCGTTTCGCGCGATCAATCCCTATACGGCCGAGTGCGAGCACTTTGCCGACTGCGTCCTCGAGGGCCGTCAGCCGGCACTGAACAACGCAGAAAACGCACTCCACATCCTCGCCGTCACGGAAAGGGCCTACGCGTCGGCGCGGACACGGAAGATGACGACCGTGTGAGGCCATGCCCTACGGAAAAGAGAGGTTTCACGCAAGGGCGCCAAGAGGCAAAGGCGCGAAGGAGGAAGGGAGACAAGAGATAGAAGATAGAGGGTGAAGATGGAGGGCAGGACAGGGGGAGAAGAATGACGGGAACCGCAGAGGCGCTGTGTCGCTGAGGGAAGGGGGAAAGGGGCCACTTGACCGTTTGAGGTTTCTCCTCGGTCTCTCTCCTGGGTTTTCCGTTTTCTATTGTCTGTTCTTTCCTTTCTGCGACTCTGCGGTCCTATCTTACTTTCTCTTCTTTGCGCCTTTGCCCCTTGGCGCCTTTGCGTGAAATCTCTTCCTCCCCCTCGGCGTCTTTGCGCGTCTGCGCGAGACCGCGTCGCGGCCTAGAAATCAACCTGGGCCCGCACCTCGAAAATGTCCATGTGGCCGTCGCGGATCAGACTCCCGTCGGTGACGCGATCCGCGCGGGAGTTGACGTAGTTGAACATGACGCGGGCGTAAGGATTCAGGTACCAGTTTACGCCGATCGTGTGGTCGAAGACGCGACCCGCACCGTTGGTCGTAACCAGGCCGTCGAGGAAGTCCACGTAGGAATAGCGGTACGCGAGTTCCCAGGCGCCCTTGCCGGTGCGGATATCGTCGTTGGCGTCCCGTACGCGGAAGAAGTTCTCATACGGCCGGACGCGGTCGAAAACCCCCGTGCTCCGCCGGTAGGGGCGGTTCTCGCCGGTGAGGAAGTAGCTGACATAGGCGTAGCACCCGGTAAACGTCTGGCTGACGCCCTGGCCGCGATCGACCACCGAGCCGAAGAACTCCGACTGGAGGGAGAGCGGGCCGTAAACGAGCGCCGCCTCGGCACCCAGCAATTGCCAGTTCTCCGCTTGGTCGAGGGTGAGGTTGACGATTTGCGGGCCGAGGTGGGCTTCAGGCCGGACGCGGAAGCGGACCACATTGTCGGCCGCATCGCGGAAGCTGTAGGCCAGGCCGGTGTGCAAGAGGCCGCGGCCGCCGCTTGGCTCATCGTACCAAGGAAGAAACGTGCCGCGGAGGGTCAAGGCATAGCCGCCGTCGTCGTTTTGGTAAAGCGCGGGCTGGTCGGGGCTGTCGGCCGCAAACACGCCGATTGCCCAGGTGGCGCGCTCGTCGTCCGTATGGTTGAATGCCATCAAGCCCAGGTTCCGCGCGGGAGCGAAGGCGCCCTCGTCGCCGAGCGATCGCTCCAGGAACGTGGGGAAATTGTCGCTGGTGAGCTCCTCCAGGCCGAACGGCTCCTTGAAATGGCCCACGCGGACATTGCCCAGAAAGGGCAATTCGGTCACTCCGAGGTAGGTGTCTTTGAAGGCCGTGGACTGCCGCGTTGCCGTGTCGGGGTCGCCGTTGGGGAAATCGACCTCGATTTGATAATCGACCACCTCGAAGGCGAGGCCGTGGCATCCCAGGCGCACGCGGCGGAACTCGAAGCCGTTCTGAGCGTTTGCCACCTGCTGGACGCTTTCCAGGTCCTGGCTGAAGCTCGCCACGTCAACTTGGATGCGGCCGAAGACCTCCCAGCTCGGCCGATCGGCTGCCGCCTTGGTCTTGGGCCCGGCTTCCTGGTCGGGGGCCGCCTTAATCGCCTTCTCCAGCTCCTCGACGCGGCGGGCAAGATCGCCGCCCGGCCCCTGGTCAGCTATCGGCGTGCCGATGGTGGCGACGCGCCGCATCGGGTCTCGGAATATCAGAGACTACGGTGCGGACGCCCCGGGCTTAGAAGTCAAACTGCGCCCGCATGGCGAAGATGTCCATTGGCTCGGTGTGCAGCAAGCTTGGCTCCGTGTGAATGTAGTTCCACATGATCCGCATGTTCGGGTTGAGGTACCAGTTGAGACCGAAGGTGTGGTCGGCCGCGTAGCCGCCGAGCACCGCGGCGTCCACGTTCTGGAGGTCCAGGTTCGAGTATCGGTAGAGGACCTCCCAGGCGCCGCGGCCGGTGCCCACGTCGCCGTCGCCGGTGCGGACGCGGAAGAAGTTCTCCAACGGCTTGATGCGGTCGAATCGCCCCTCGCTCCGCTTGTACGCCCGGTTTTCGCCGGTAAGGAAGTAGCTGACGTAGACGTACATGCCGTTGAAGTTCGCGTCATTGGACCCGCCCGTGCGCTCGAACTGGGAAGCCACCAACTCGGCTTGCGCGGAAAACGGCCCGTAGACAAAGGCCACTTCGGGCCCGACGAAGTGGGCGTTCACGTTGTTTCCGAAGTTGCCGGTGTCTACAACGCGCGGGCCGACGTTGATCTCGGGGCGCTGGCGGACTCGCTGCACCGGGTTGTCGAAATCGAGGTAGCGGTAAGCGAGCCCCAAGTGCAGCAGGCCGCGGCCCTCGGACGGTTCGTCATACCACGGGAGCCAGGTCGCTCGCGCGGTGAAGGCCGAGCCGCCGTCGTCCTGGCGGAAGGGCGGGTTCTCGTCGAGCTGCCGGAAGGCGCCGAAGGCCCAGGTCACGGTCTGGCTCTCGTTGTGGTTGAGCGACATCACGCCCACGTTTCTTTGGGGAACCAGCGCGTTGGGCAGTCCGCGCTCCATGAAGCTGATGAACCGCGCGCTGGTCAGCTCTTCGAGGCTAAACGGCTCCTTGAAATGGCCGACGCGGAGCCTCCCGAGCATGGGAAGGTCCTTAACGCCCAGATAAACGTCCTTAAAGAGCGTGCGCTGCAAGTCGGCGTCGTCGCGACCGGCGAAATCCATTTCGATCTTGTACTCGAAGACGTCGAACATCTCGCCTTCGGCATGGAGCCGGGCGGTGCGGAAGAAAGTCGCGTCCTGGGCGTCTCCCAGGTCCGCGCGGCTGGCAGCGCTTTGATTGAAGAGGGCCCAGTCGAGGAACACGCGGCCACCGACGTTGATCGTCGGCTTGGCCGCCGCCTTGGTCTTTGCTTCGGCCTCCTTCTCGGCGGCCTTCTTCATCGCGTTTTCGAGATCGGCCACGCGCTTGGCAAGATCGCTCGCGGGCAGACCGTCGGTGGCGACGGTGTCGCCGCCGGCCATCTCTCACGGCAGCGACTCATCGGCCGCGGCATAGATTGGTCCCGGCATCATGCCGTCTTGACTCGGCGCATTCGCAGGGCCGACCACTATGGCCGCCAGGACAAGCATCCCACCCCACCACCTCCGGATACTTCCGTGCATGTCACGACTCCCGATCAAGAAGGGACCGAGCGGAGAAAGCCACCTGCAATCTTCTCTGGGATTGGTCTCCCGAAAATCCGTTACGACCGGCGGGGGCGGGCACTTCGCGTCACACCCCGTCGTTTGGACAAACCGGAGGTCCCTACAGAACCTCAAATCGGCGCCGACCGCTCCCGCCGTTGCGGGAAGCACCACACACGTTTTTCATCGAAGTGCCAAAGGAGGAAACTATGTTAGAAGACTATCCGTCCATACAACCGGACCCGGCCGTCGTGCCCGGCTGCGGAGACTGTATCGCATTTGCCGACGGCGCCTGAGACCCATCTTCGACACCGTGAAGTTGTATCTTCCTGCAAGTAAAGGGGTTGCGT
>CAYGZA010000102.1:0-18367 GCA_964354135.1 uncultured Planctomycetaceae bacterium | reverse complement strand
ACGCAACCCCTTTACTTGCAGGAAGATACAACTTCACGGTGTCGAAGATGGGTATGACTACCTGGGGCGCGACGCCATGCGTCAAGAATGGGTGGTTTTGCGGGTTGTCTCACGTCCGACGACTTTCTGAAACACTCACTCGGTCAACGGCGGCGGTTAGTGGCGAATCTTGCAGGCCGGCAACGCGTTCCTTAGCTCGTTGGCTCCGACATCGGTGACCTGGGTGAACCTGAGCTCCAGTTCTCGGAGGCTGGTCAGACCTTTCAGATGCTCCAGGCCTCTGTCCGTAACCTTTGACTGTAGGAGCCGCAACGTTTGGAGCCCGGTCAACTCCATCAAATACTCCAGCCCAGCGTCGGTGACCCGAGTGAAGCAGAGATCCAGCGTGTGGAGTCTGGTTAGCCCTTTCAAGTGTTCCAGCCCGATGTCGGTGATCTGTGTGCGCCAGAGGCTGAGCTCTTCGAGATTGGCCAGTTCCTTGAGACGCTCCAGCCCCACGTCGGTGACCTGCGCGTGATTGAGGTAGAGCCGTTCGAGGCTGGCCAGCCCCGTCAGTTGGCCCAGCCCAGCGTCGGATACGTGTGTGCGACCAAGGCCCAGCGTCTGGAGTCTGGTCAGTCCTTTCAGGTACTTCATCCCGGCGTCGGCGACACGCGTGCGATTGAGGTAGAGTTCTGTTAGGTTGGTCAGTCCCTCGAGATGCCGCAGCCCAGCGTCGCTAACCTCCAATTTGAAGAGGTAGAGCCTTTCCAGGTTGGTCAACGCCGTCAGGTGCTCGAGGCCATCGTCGGTGACCTGCCCGCCGACGAGCCCCAGCCGCTTGAGGCTGGTCAGGCCTTTCAGGTTTTCCAGCCCGGCGTCGCTGACACGCGTTTTGGTGAGGTACAAGATTTCAATTCCGGCCAGCCCTCGCAGACAAACCAAGTCAGGGTCGGAAATCCTTGGACCAGTGAGGGTCACCTCCCGCACTTGCCCCTTCTTGCCAACCTTACACCGCCCTCCGAGCTTCTCGATTTCGGCTACGGCTTCCTCCACCTTACCACCGGTCCCAAGTTCGTGCCCACTCGTTGCCGGTGACGAAAGTGACTCGATGTGAGTCTTTAGTTTTGGCCAATTATCGAAGCCCAGCTCCCGGGCAATCACCAGTTGTGCGTCTGCAAGGACAATCTCCGCAGCGGCGATTTCGACGTGATTTAAGGTGGAAAATCGTGGATGCGATTCTCCGATCCGGCGGATGGCATTCGGTTCGCCATGCCGATGCGCTTGGAGCAGGTCTTTCGCCTGGTTGCGCAACTGCCGCAGGCTGGGGTTGGGGGGAAGCTGTTCGGAGGGGGTCATAACGAACTCCTTTCAATGTCGCCTGGGGTCCGCACGTCAGGCTGAAAGAAGATCGTTTGACGCAGATTGACAGAGGAAGGTGGCCTCGGGCCTTTCCGCGGACCGGCAGCGTCCTATACGCTAAGAGTTATGGTACGTCTTTCCCGCCGTCCCGTCAACGTCGTGGCGTAGGCGGGGCCTCATGAAACGTTGCTTTGATCGAGCGCGCCGATGCCGCCCCGTTTGGGGGACAGTCATTCAGCCGTCCCGAATTGCTCGGCGCGACCGTTTCTCGGCACGGTTTGGCGATCCCGGAAAACGTTTCCCGAATTGCCCGAGACAGGTACTCAAACAGCCGCCCGACGGATGGGGGGCAGGGCCGTTTCGCAGACGGTGGTTTGATGGGACGACAGCCGCAAATCACAACACCAGGTGGCTCGCCGAAAGGCTGTCTGGCAACCCTTCCGCACGCTCCCGCCCGAGTCTCCGCCGGCGCTGGTTTGATCGGCAGTAGGCGATTGGGTTGATGGGACACGTTCGACATTCAATGTCTCAATACGCCGCCTCTACGGCGACCGTACCGGTGAGGCCCTCCAGGCGGATGACCTCTTTGTCCTTGTCGAACTGCTTCCAAGCCTGGCCGTTTACCGTGACGCGCTTGATCGGTGCGGCCCTGGGATGGCGGAACCGGAGCAGCACGGCCTTCTGCCCGCCACGGGAGGGCATCGCGACGGTAGCCTTGATCTTCCCGTCGTCTACGGACGAGACAATCTGGTAGGCCACCGTGCCGAAGTGCGTCGGGGCGCTCTCGACCGTGATCTTCTTGCCTTGTTCCAACCACGCCCGCGGAGTCGCTCGCCCAAGCCACAACCAGTCGCCTTCCTCCATGACGAGCATGTGGCGGAAGCGTTCAAGGAACGCGGCTTCCTCGAAGATCTTGTCGGGCGGGCCGCCGGTCGTGTGTTCGCGGAACGTATAGCCCTCGTTCGGCAAGATGAGCACCGCGTACTGGTTCAGCCACGAACGGAGGAAGTTCGGCGCGTCGTCGGCCGCCAGATGGATGTTGGCGTGCCGCTCCAAGCCGGGCTGATACTGCCAAGCGGCGTGCGCAAACCAATGTTCTTCCGAGTCGTAGCCTGGCGTCCGCTCGGCAACCTTCGGGTTCTCCAGCAGCAACCGGTCTTCCAGGACGTCGAGCGCCCCTTGCACGCGCGGGTCGTCGGGCGGGAGGAGCCCCGCGGGGCTCACCAGCGGCTCCGCCGACTGGATCGTGTCCCAGTACAATCCGCCGACGTGGGCGCCGCTGCCCGGCCGCCGCCAACTCCACGCGCCGGACGCGAACCCGCGAACGTAACAGGCGAAAGGAATGAACGACCGATAGGTCCCGTCGCGCACTAACACCACGGGACTAAACGCGATGGAGCGCTCCACCGCAGCCTTCAGATCCTTGCGATAAGACTCCGCCTCGGCCGCCAAGCGCGCGCCTTCGGCGGGATCGATCTGGGCCAAGATGCGGGCAAATCGCCGGACCGCCAGCCAGTAGTAGGCCTCCGATTCGTAGAACTGCATGAGCTGGCCGCCGCTGTCGGGGGTGACCTGGTGGGCCGGTTGAAGCCCCTTGCACCACAGGCGATCGCCGCCTGGAACAACGCCGGCCAGGAGCCGCCTCTGGCGTAGAATCCACTGGACGTTGGCTTTCATGCGCGGCGCGTTGGCCCTCAGCCACTCGCCGTCGCCGGTCAGACGGAAGTGCTCGACAAGGGCGAACATGATGGCACCGGGACCCATGGCGTGAATGCCGTCCATGTTTCCGCCTGCGCCCGGCGGGCCCACGGCATGGGTGAGGCAACCGTCCCCGTCAGAGAAAAGGCCCACCGGCTTCTGGTTCTGGAGGGGAAGACCGAGCCACTGGTCCAACCCGTCCGCCACCTCCTTGTGCATGCCCATCAGGTCCAGTGCGTGGAGCACCAAATGCGTCTCGGAGGCCAAGATGCCGTAAGGGTGATCGTTGAAACGCAACTGGCCCTTGTCATTCTTAACGGCGTGCCGCACCAGGTGCCACGCGCCGAGATTCCATTGAGCGGAGAGTTTCTCGCAAGGGACCTCGACCTTCATCGGCGCTTCGAACTTCGGCTTCGGGATCGCCGGCAGGGTCTTGCCAGGAAACATCGCGCCGACGGCCCCGTCCCACGTTTGCTCGGGATGCTCGCGCACACGCAGCCGAGTCGTTCCGAGGCCTTTGGCGGCCAATTCCTTCACAAACTCCTTCGCCGTCCTTGCGTTCGACTCCAGGCTGAAGGGCGGCACTGACAGGGCCGTGGAGGCGCGGACAAAGAAGCCATACTCCGGCGCGAGGATCGGCCCCTTCTCCAGATCCGACGCCAGGAAGGAGAAGTTTCCGGCGCTGGTCCAGACGGTGATGATCGTGCGAGCAACGTCTTCCGGCTCGGCGTTGTACGGCCAGAGCTTGCGGCCTTTCGATGTGCCCAGGTACAAGAGGCCCAGGCTCACCCCTCGCCGGCCGTCGAGGACCGGCGCCGACCGCCACCGGTCCGGCCCCTTCATCGTCGTGCCGGCATCGCCGGCCAGCGGCCGGACACGGTCCACGATTCCGTCATACGCCTCGATCCGCCCGCTGTAGTCCGACGCGGCGGCAGCCTTGTTGAACCCCCACTGGATCTCCAGGTCCATCCTCTTCCACAGATCGGGCACGAAAGCCCGCACCATGGGGGCTTCGTAGGCCGAGGCATCCTGTTGCCCGCGCACACTGACGACCAGACCGAACGTGTCCACGGGGATGGTGAAGGTATACGTACGCCCGTCGGCGGATACCTCCGGTTTGTCTGCTTCGCGAATGACCGCTGTGTTCCACCACGTCGGGATGTTTCCCTTGGCCTCCGCGTCGAAGTAGGCTACCACGACCTCTTCGGGCTTCGGCCTGCGCCGCGCCGCGCCGTTCCAGGCGAGTGCGACGCGGCGCACGCGGCGCACCTCTTCCCAGATCAGGCCGCAGAGGACCTTCTTCCATGCCCGAGCGTTCACGTCGACAGCCTTGTCAAACGGCAGGCTTGCGTACTTCATCAGGCCGATCCAGCTTTCCGGCGGGTTTTCCTCCGACTTGCGGTCGGCCCGGTACTGATATGCGCTTGGCGCGATGTCGGCCGGCTGGCCGGCCAGCTTTTCCAGGTCCGTCGGCTGCCACTCTTGGCCCGGCACGGGCCAACAGGCCAGACAGATCAGTATCATCAGAGGCACTACAAATCTCACAGATCTCATTGTCGCGTTTCCTTCTATTGTCACCGGAATTGACGAGATCGCCAACGAACTGGAAGTCTGCTGGCGATGAGGCGAAATGGTAAACGCCCGACTCGACCGCCAGCACGCCCCGATCGCCGTCCATGCAGAGGAACTGCACCCCCTCGACTTCCTCCAGCCGCCGGCCGTTTTCCGTCACCTCGGAGGCCCAGGTGGCCGGCACCAAGACGGTCGCCGTGGTATTGGCCGGGGGCGGTGATGTCCAGGAGGAAACCGCCGCCTTGGCGCTTCCAGGCGGTCTCGATCTGGCCGCGGATGCTGCGGCTCCAGTGTCACGAAGCGGTTCGTTTCCAGGAACGCCTGGAACTTGTCGTTCCCATCAATATGGCGGGTTCGCGCGGGGTGTCAAGATATGTTCCATTCTCGGGGCGCGGCATCACCGCCGAGTCGGGTTGAGTGGATTGCCCCAGAGTCCAGCACCCACGTCCCCCCGACAGGGGTGGCCACGGAGACTTAGCCCGCGCCCGAGAATCGGGTCGTTCGTCGCAAGAATGTCGACCGTCAGCATTCCTCCACAACCTTCAGCCCCATGAGGTGGGCCAAGTGGCGGATGCTCCGTGTGTGGTCACCGTAGTAGGCCACTCGGTGCAAAGAGGCATAGTAGTCCTTGGCGCTCGCGCCTAGCGCCCCGCCGCCCCAGTTGGCGAGAAGCTTGTCGGCGTCGCGCACCTCGGCAACAAGTTCCGTCCGGCAGCCTCGCTCGGTGCCTTTGGGGACCTCGGGGACCTCGATGATCTTTCCCGTGAACACCAGCAGCGTGTGGAGGTGGATCAGTTTGGTGAAGGTGATCTTCTGCCCGATGCGATAATGCACCTCGGTAACTGCGCCGCCACGGACCTCGGCATGCCGGCGCAGTAGATAAGGCGCCCTCGGGCTCGTGGGTCCTTCCATTCTCAGCGGGGCTGAACAATGGGAGAGATGGAAGGCGTTCTTGGCCGTGTCCACGCCCGCGGCATTGCCCAGGAAACCAGCCTGGTTGAAGGCGTGCTGGAAGATCAGCATCGTCAGCAAGCAGTCCATGTCCCCGTCGCAAGCAGCGGGGATCCCCCGGTCGTTCAGGCGCGAGAACCCCAGGCACGGAAAACCACGCGGCAGCCAGCCCATGCATGTGCCGACGCACAGCCCTTGAACGCGGTTTTCGGCGACGAGCTGATCCAAGGTCAGACTCGCTCGCGCAGCCTTGACAACGTCCTCCCGGGTCGGCTCGACCGTACGTTTTGCCTCGTCGAGCCAGCGCTGGGCCTCTGCCTCCGCGGCAGCGGCGTTGACTCCCGCCAGAACCGTGTCGTAACGTCCATCGGCGATCCGCACGAGTTCGACCCCCAGCCGCGTTTTCACTTGATCCGGTGCGGAGGACGCCGGTGTGCCCTTGAATGGCGGAGAGACGAGCACCCGGCTTCGTCGCAACAGCGGGATCACCCTCAGCAATGCCGCCGCGCGCTCCAACTCGCTGTAATCGCTGCTGTTGAAGAGCGTGATCCGGTGTCCCTCCTCGCGCCACGGGTTCACCAGACACCAGTCGTGGCCGCCGACTACCGGCAGATGAAAGACGGCGGCCGGCCGGCCCTCTTTGAAGATCGTGGGCATGACGCCGCGGCTGAGACCGAAGATGTCCGCACTGACCGCCAACACGGGGGCATCCGGACCTGCTTTGGCCAGCAATTGAGCGGTCTCCTCGGCCGTGCATGCCTGGCCGATGACGAACTCCACGTTGCCGAGGTTTCTCTCAGCCTCGGCCAAACGCTTCCTCACCGACGTGATCTCCGCTTCCGATAGGGCCCAACTGCGATCCGCCGGCTTGCCGGCAATGACCGTGCAGATGCGCACCTTTGAACTGGCCGAGGACGCGGGGCTCGATGCGCCGCTCTCGGCCGCCAAGTGACCCGCCGCCAGCGCCATCCCGCTTGTTGCACTTGCCCCGAGAAACTGCCGACGAGTGCAATGCATACACATGAGTCGTCCCTCCCTCTATTGCTTCGCAGGAAAATGGCCGAAAGGCTTCTCAATCCGGAAATCCTCGCCACCAACCTGTGCGACACCGGGGTCCTGTCAACTCGGATTCCCCTCTTGGCATCAGCCGAGAGCCGATCCAGGCTGACCATGCCGCCGATTCTATCTACGGGCCACCCGAGCTACAACTCAGATCCCGCTCAAAGCAGTCTGCGACAGGCACACATGCCGAGTTGCGCTATCGGTCGTTCAAGATCCAAGGCGCGCCGGCGGCGGTTCCGGACGGCTTCCTCGCGGAAGACCCAGTCCCGAAAAAGGCATGGAGTAGATGGGACCGTCGGCTGCCCGAGAGATTCCCCCACCCGGGGGCCACCGGGACTCGTTCGTGCCGCTGGGCTCGCGCCTCGAATTTGGGTCCTTTGATGCGACTTCCGAAAAACGATTGAGTAGATGGGACAAGACGTTGGTTTTCAGCCCCCCCGTTACGACAGGAGTCAGACGCGAGGGTACGCACTTCCAGGGGACGGTTTCCGACAGATGCACAGACACCGCCCGCAGTAAGGGAGCAGTCCGCTGTACCTCCGTACTCTCTCTTGCCAAGGATCCGCCTCGGCCTTGTAGCGGAGCAGCTCGTCGGGCGTGGGCTCGGAGTCGGGCATCGGGATGTCTTTGTAGCCGCCGGTGCACTTGAGCATCCCGCTGCATCCCCACCGGCATCTCCAGCCCACGATCTTTGCGTACTCAACGCGATGGTCCCCGATAGAAATGCTCACTTTCTCGTCGAGCGCTGCGGGGATCGCCGCCGTCGGGCATGCACGAGCACACTGGAAGGCGCACCGCGCGGGGTTGCAGAGTTCCCCTTCGTAGATTGCGTCGGCTAGCAGCGGCGCGTTCGTCACAATGGTGGTCAGCTTCTGTCGGGCACCAAACTGGGGCGTGATCAGCATGCTGTGCCAGCCAATCTGACCCAGCCCACAGGCGACCGCCACATGCCTGTGGGAAACATCGCCCGGCCCGCCGGGGTACTCGGCCGATGGCCTAAGCTCGTGGGGCATGTTGGCCGGCAACGGGTACGCGCGGTATCCTTGGGCTTCGAGAAACCTCGCCCCCTGGTAAGCCAACGTGTCGAGCTGCGGATTGACGATCGTCAGGGTAAACAGTTGGTACGAATGATAGGACGCAGGAACCGTGCGGTGGCGAACGCTTTGCGCGATGAGGTCGCAAACTGCCTCGTTGATATGTAGCCCGATGGCGATCAAGGCGCGGGCGTCGGGAAGATACCGTGTGGGTTGCATGGCCTCCGGTGCACCCGCCAGCCGATCGACCGGCCCAATTCCAACGAGGTCGGCTCCCCGGTCCTTCAGGAAGTCCTTCAGCTTCTCGGTCAATGTCCGATCGGAATTCGAATCGAGCGGCGAGGCATTAGGGACGCGGTTCTCCTGGTGATCTGGCATGGTTCGCCGTTCCCTTCGATCGGAATGTGACGCTATTAGGGGATGACCGGCCCGCTGGTCCGATGATGGCCCGACGAGGCCCAAATCGAACGGACCGCGAGCCAGTATCCGTAAGCATAGCTGACTCTCCCTTGTGTGGGAACGAGAGGGCGCATCGGGCTATTCTTGCTCAGTCGCCCAGGTCGAACGGCTCGCCGAGCATCTCCTTCCAATGCTTCTTCTGCGCGTCGCTCAGGATCCCGTCGATTTTGCCCTCGTACTGCTTGTGGAGCTTCATCACTTTCGGCCCGAGTTCTTGCGGGTTTCCCGCCGACTGAGCCTCTTGGAACAAGGGTTCGATCTTCCTTTGCAGTTCCTGAACGACAGAGATGAACTGCTTCTTCTGCTCGTCCGCGACTTTCAATTCGGCCATCACCTCGGGGTGGCCCAGAGCAAACAAGCCCTCTTGCTGAAGCACTAGTTGTCGTAGCTGCTTGAGTTGCTCCTCCTTCAGGGTCTCTTTGAGAAACGCGGCCAACTTCTCGTGAGCCTTCTGGCGATATGGGCCGATCTTCTTTTCCCGCTCCTCGGGCTTCACACCATCAAGCGACTGGAAGACCTCCGTCATTTCCTTAATGAAGCCTTCCAGGGGTTCTTGGAGCTTCTTCTTCTGGTCGTCTGAGACTTTGAGACGCTCCTGCACCTTGTCGCGAAACACCATGAACTGCGGCCCCAGTCCTTGTTGTAGCATTTGCGCGGGCTCTTGAGCCCGTGCGGGACCGGAAAAGCACTCGACCAGGGACAATACCACCAGCAACACCATGGATCGGAAAGCAACTCTCATGGCAAATCCTCATGGGCTAAGAGAAACGGCATAAGCCAAACGGTTTGGCGCCAGACGGAACTCACGGCTTTTCAGGCTCGACGACGCACGACGGGCAAGTCTTCTCAATGTGCTCGTGGCCGCGCCGGGCGATGGCTTGCACCACGCCCGCATTGATGGCGGCGATGAGATTGACGGCGGCGTCCAGGTCTTCCCTGGACACACCCGATTCCAGTGCCCGCTCGATGCGCCCGTAACTGCAAGGCTCGCACCCGCGACTCATCGTCACGGCAAGACCGATGAACGTCTTCTCGCGGTCGGTCAGTCTCTCTTGCGCGTTGGCAACGGCGAAATAATTGAAGAAGTTCGGTTCAGACATTGTCGTCTCCTATTCGTCTCGCTTTACACCGGAAGCTTCTTGGTCCTGGATCAACTTGAGGATCTCGTCTGCGGCTTTTTCGGCCTCCTCGGTTCTTCCCTGCTGGACACACTGCCCCAGCTTCTGTACCAAGGGCATTACCTTTGCTGCGTCTCCGCCTTTCCCGACATAGGCAGGGAGAGCTGCCGAGATCTGTCGAGTCTTCCGCTGGAAGTTGGTGAGTTCCGATTCCCTCACCTCTTCGGACAGCCTTTCTCCTTTGAGGAACTTCTTGTAAGCCGCGATTGCCCCTTTGCTGTTGGTCGCCCTCCCGTAGGGAGAGCCCGCCTTCTCGTGCCAGGCAAAGATGGTGGCCAGCGTCCCGCCGTGATTGAAGATGCGGCCGAGATACGCCTCCCAAGTCACGCCCAGTGCCGCCTCATCCAGGTTGGTGCCTTCCGCCACGGCCCAGCGAGTGCCGCCATTCTGGGCCAAAGCCTGGTAGGCCGCCGCGAGTTGTCCCGTATCGTACGCCGAGAAGCCCGGCCTGGAGCAGGCGTTGAACGCCTTCCAGTCGCAAGAGTTGGAGGCGAAGTGAGTATAGATGCGATCCTTCGGGATGCCTGCCTGATTCAACTGGCTTGTCCAGAACTCGGCCCAGTCGTGCACCACCTTGTCCAGTTCCCTTTGAATGTCTTTGGGCGGATTCGTTTGGCTGAAACCAAGATTGGTAAGCGCATTGTAGCCGATGCGCACCCGTGGGGAACCGTCTCGCTTCATCTGTTCAACCAAACGGGGATCCTCATTGCCGTAGGTGCTGAAGTCGGCCAAGTGGGTTTCCCAGCCGGCAATCACCCCGGCAAAGAGGCGGTCTTTACCCTTTGCCTTGAGCACCGCGATGCCCTTGTTGACTTCCGCGCCGATGACCTCTTTGGCGATGCGACTGATTTCCTTCCGGAGGGTTGGGCTGTTGTAGCACATCTGCGGTGCCAGTTTCGGCCCCGAAACCCAACCAACGTAGCGTTGAGGGTGGACAGTCCCCTGCCAATCCGTCCACTCGACATTCTTGGGATCTTTCCAGAGATCGGAGCGTCTGAGCCAGAACATCGAATCGTCAATGTGGAAGGCAACCGCGACCTCTTTCTCATCGGCTATCCTGAACGCCTCTCGAATGATCTCGCGGAGTTCGTCGTCCGTCTGGTCCAGGGTCAAGGGTCCCCAGGCGAAACCAAGGTGGCGGTTCTTGCCGTCTCCGCGCAGACCTCCCAGCGACTCGAGGATCTCGTCAATGATCTTCCGAAGCGGCGCCCGGTTGAACTTCTGGCTGCCGTCACACATGTAGGTGAAGAGCTGAAAAAGCAGGTACTGAGGCTCCGTGCTCCCCTGTTCTTCCCGGGCCGGGCGGGGCTTCGTGATGCGAGGTTTCTTGGCGGGTTCGCCTCCTGGCATGCCTTCTTTCGTCTTCTGCTTCGTCTTCAGGCCCAGCTTTTCAAGCGCGCGGTCGAGCACCGCCTCGGCCTCCCGGAATTTCCCCGCTCTCATCAGCGGCTCGAAATCCTGCATCAACTTTCCGACCGGCGATAGGTCCTTTCCCTCTGCCTGCCATTTCTGGGCGGCCTCTTGCAGGCTCTGCATCTTCTGCTGGAGGGACGGCGGCGGCCCTTCGCCCTGGCCTGGGAAGACTACGGCGTTGCGGTGCGTAATCAGGGTCTTCACGAGCGAGGCCGGCTTGTCCTTCGCCGCCGCGCTCTTCAGACGGAACGTGCCCGGCCCTGTGACCCATCGGCGGCCTGCCGGCAGGACCAACTCGGCGCGGGCCTTCATGGGGACGTCGACAACCAGCTCGACCTCCTGCCCGTCTCGCTTCCATTGGACATGGATGTCCCCACGAACCGTCGGGACCGTGCCTTTTGCCCAATCCAGGCCGGAGGGATGGGGCTCGACGCGGAACTCGTCGAACCCCGGCCTCGTCGGCTGCACGCCGAGCACGTAGGCCGGGAGGTCGAAATTGGGGGCGCAGGACCAGGCATGCGAGCGAGAGGCCATGCCGCTAAAATGTTCCCACCAGGAGGTCGCCCCCTCCTGGAGCATCTGGCCGTAGGCCGCGCGCGTGATCTCCACGGCCGCCCGGTGCTCGCCAGCGCGACGCAAGGCGCCAAGGTAAAAGTAATAGAAGTAGGGCGTGCCAATGAAGCTGAACTCTTGCGGGTCGGCCTCGCGCAGTGCGGCCAGACCGCGCTGGATGTGCTCCGGGGATGCGATGCCAGACCAGATGGCCAGCACAGTGTCGTGAACGGTGAACTGGGGAAGCGGCTTGCCGCCCGAGAGGCCGGGCAGATAGGCGCCTTTCTTCTCCGACCACAACCGCTGGTTGAGCGACTGCTTCACGCGTTCGGCCTTGCTCAGCCACTGCGTCCGTTTCGCTTCGTCCTTCTCGATCAACGCCAGTTCGGCGGCGTCCAAGAGTGCGCGATAGTAGTGGCAGTTCAGTCCGGTGAGCTCGACGCCCGTCTGCGAAGGAGGAGCCGCGCTCCAGTCAAGGAACACGAACCCCGGCACACCGGCCAGCAGACCGTGATCGTCCAGGTGCCGATCAAAGTAGCCCATCAGCCGCTTGACGCTGGGATAGAGTTCGGTGACCAGCTTTCGCTCTCCTGTGTAGCGGTAGTGATCCAAGAGCGAGCTTACCCACTGGCACATGAAGGTAGGGATTCCACCTTCGGAAGGCATGGTCGCGGCGGGGTACATTGCGGGGAGCGACCCGTCCGGGGCCTGCCCCTCGGCGATCTGGCGCAGGCACTTGGAGCCTAGCGCTACGTCGCCGAAGGTCAGGTAGTTGGCCATCATTTCCACCTGGGCATCGCCGACCCACTGTCCCTGCTCGCGCCACGGCGTGTCCTCGTAGCCGTCGTGCATGCACAACTGAAGCGTCCAGCGTCCGACCTCCCAGATCCGATTGAGCTTGGCATCGGAACATTCGAACTTTCCCCGGTACTGGACCGGGTACGAGGTGAACAGCAGGCTCGCCGATTCGACCTCCACCGGCTTCGGGCAGTTGCGGAACGTCAGTTGGAGATAGCGGAAGCCCTTCCAGAAGAAGAGTTCCCACTCTTGGGGTCCGTCGCGCATGATGTACCGGTCGGCAAAGCCCCACGGCCCTTCCCGCCCGACGTCAACGCGACCGTCCCTCAACACTTCGGAGTATCCGAGGTCGACGATTCCTCCGGCGACGCCTTTGAGTCGCAGACGCACATACCCGGAAACCTCTTTTCCAAAATCGATCGTCGCGTACACATCGGCCTTGTCGGTGCAGACAACCGCCGGACCGTCACCGCTTTTGAGCAGCTTACCCGCGTCCTTGAGGCCGGGCGCCGGGCCCGGGTGGTGCGGCTCGCGAGCCAGCCGGCGCGCCACTTCCTTTTCCTCGATGGGCTCGACCGTGCCCTGGTCGAGGATCTTTGTCGGGAATGTCTCCTTTTCCAGCAGAAAGGGAATGTCCCGCGGGACCAGGTTCTTCCAGGGATTCACGGGAGGTCTGCCCAGTTCGCGGGCCGGACTCCAGCCGGAGCCGTCGAAACCCGCCGTTTTCCATCCCACAGGTTCCTTCCGGGCATCGTAGACTTCCATCCACATGATAGCTGGGGAGATCCGGGGCGTCGGGCGCTGCCAGGAAGGTGAAGGAAGAACCTTCCAGGACCTGCCGGTGTCGAGAATCTGCCCGCCCGCTTCTCCTTGCAAGAGGAATCCGCCCCGGCCCAGCGTGTAGCTGTGGGTGGGCACGCCGTATTGGTGAACGATCGCCGCGATCACGTTCTCGCCGGCGCGGAGGTGGGACGCGACATCGTAGCTGTCGTAATACTGCCACCGCTGATCGGCGCGCGCCGGTCCGCGCCCCACGAACGTGCCATTGACGTAGAGCTTGTACCGACTGTCCGCGGTCACATGGATCGTCGCCGATGCGACGTTTTCCTTCAGCGTGAACGTCTTCCGGCAGTAGAGGTAGAAGTTCTTCGGGACCTGTTCACCCGCGCACCAGATCCACTGTGCCCGGTCGAACGGCCCGACTTTGCCGCCGCTCACATCCTCGTCCTTGATCTTCGCGGCGCTACCCAGGATTTCCAGCGCCCGGTCGAGCAGGGCCTCGGCCTCGGGCAGCTTCCCTTGTCTCATCAGGGGCTCAAACTCCGGCATGATCCTCATGATCGGCGAGAGATCGCGGCCTTCCTGCTGCCATTTCTGGAGGCCGGCGTGGAACTTCTGCATTTTTTCCTGAAGGCGGGCTTGGGGATTATCGTTTGTGTTCTCCGTTTCCGACTCAAGCGGCGACCCGGCGAGGAACTTCTTGTAGGCGGCAACGGCTTCGTCGCCGAACGCGCTCTTGGTGAGTTGGGCTGGCAAGGTGCTGCCGCTGGCCCCGCAGTTGATGCCGACCAGCACGGCTCCGTGATTGAAATGGCGGGCCAGGTAGGCTTCCCAGCCTACCGTCGAACCGGGAAATCCGGCATTCGCTTCGACACCGCCCCACGGCGGACTGCCGTGCTTTTCGAGTTCGGCGTAGATCACTCCAAAATCGGCGCCCAGCGGACCGACAGGATACGTGCTCCAGCCCGGCCTGGAATACTTGTTGAAGGCGATCCCGATGGGCGCAGTGGTCGATTCCTGGGGGGGTTGGGCTGGAACATGGGTGTACAGCCGTGAGGAAGGAATCCCCGCATCGACGAATTGCTTCGCGCAGAATGCGACGAAATCCTGGTTGACCTCGGCCAACGCGCGTCTGAAATCCTTGGGAGGCTTCATTTCGCTGTAGCCGCGACTGGCCAGCGCGTTGAAGCCCAACGGGGTCTTGGGGGTGCCGTCTTGCTCCATCAGTCTCGCCGTCTCGGGGTCAGGGTGCGAGTAATCCTCAATACCCGGCTCCGAGCCGACCGTGATCCCCGCAAACAGATGTTCCTTCCCTTCCTTCTTCAGCCGGTCGATTTCGGACTTCAGTGCAGGTCCGATGACCTTGGAAACCATCCGCGTTATCTCCTGGCGGATAACCGGGCTCGTAACGCACATCTGAGGAGCGATCCGTTCAGGAACGCCCCAATTCAGGTAGCGCACCTTGTTCGGCGTGCCGTTCCAATCCGACCATTCCACGTTCCTCGCATTAGCCGGGTTGTAGCCTGGGAGCTTGGCGTCAAAGCAGTTCCACAGGTCGGGCCGCCCCTTCCACGCGATATGGAAATCGAAATGCAGGTGGACGGCAATGCCGTGCTCTCGCGCAGCCTGGAATGCCTGGCGGATCTGGTGGGGAAGGGTCGATTCACCGTCGAAGGTGGTGTTGGGCAGTCCAAACGCCAACCACCGTGATTTTCCGTCCCCCACCGATCCTAGGCGCTGTTTCAGCTCGAGAACCTGTTCTGGCGGTCCCCAGAAAATCAGGTATTGTGGCTCCCTTGGGCCCTTCGCCTGGGGTTGGCCGCCCGCGGTGTCGGATTCCGCCGGACTCGCGGGTCGCTGTGCCGAGACGGGCCCCGCAACCAACAACAAGGTCACACTCAATACCAATCTATTCACGGTGTGAATCTCCTTTTTCAACGTATGGACCTGGTCGGATATTCGAGGGCTTATTCTTGGTGCCCACCGCGCAAGGACCGCTGCTGTTGCACTGCTTGGAGCATGGCGGCCATTCGCTCCCGCACCAGCTCGGCACGGCGACTTTCCTGTTCTTGGTGCTGCGTTCGGAGCCGTTCCAGCTCGTCCTCCATGCGCCGGACCTGGTACGCCGTTTGCTCAATTTGCAACTCGACCACCTTCTCGACAGCCTGTCTCAGCTCCGCCTCCACTTTTTTGGTTTCGCCCGGCTGGTGTACCAGGCGAGCGAACAGCAGGTTGGCGTGCATTTCCGCCTGCCATCCCTTGAGGGCCAACTCGTACCGCCCAGGATCTTCCTGCCGGATCGAGATGAGCATCTCGCTGGTCCGGAAGAGATCGCTGACTGCGCGCTGGTATTCGGCCGGGTTGCGGAGCTTCAGCCCTTCAAGCATCGCGAGCAGTTCGGGCCGGTTTTTTCGCACAAACGTCAATGCCGCCGCCTCCCGTTCTTCCGTGAAAACAGGCGGTGGCGGACTCTCCGGCGCCGGTTTGCTCTGGGGTTGGCGGGCGGGAGGTGATTCCATCTGGGCTGCGGCATTGGCCGATCCCAACACGACTCCCGCCAAACAGAGCAGGAACCCGACCAGTCCACGCTGCCGACTGTGAGCAGGAACCACTTCCGGAAGCTGATTCATGGCTTTTCTCCTTCGTTCGATCGTTAGCAATCACGAGGTTGGAAGGTTGCACCGGTGGGAGACACGATCTTCACGAAGGCTCATTTCGCCGGGAGCAACTTCAAGATCTCGTCGGCAACCTTTTCGCCTTCCATGATGTTATTGCCTTTCAGTGCCGCCTGCAGTCTCCGTTGCAGCGCATCGGCTTTTGCCTGATCGCCGGTCTTCTGAACCCAGGCGGGCAGCTCCTGTTGGATCCGGCGGATTTTCGCTGGGAGCCGTTCAAAAGGGGAAGAAATCGGAGAGACGACCTCGGCAAGCCGCTGGCCGCGCAGAAACTTGCGATAGGCGCGGAGGGCTTCTTCTCCCTCCGTCACTACGCGAAAGTCCGAGTTCTTGTTTGCCTCGCCGCCGGTACCCCACGAGAAGATATTCACCAGGGTCGCCCCGTGATTGAAACTCCTCGCCAGGTAGGTTTCCATGCCCATGCCCGACTGGCCGGGACCGGTTCCGAGTTGAAAATTCGTCCCTTCACAGGACGCCCATGCCGGATGACCATGTCGAGCCAGTTCTTCGTAGATTTGCTCGAAGAGGCCCGGTTGCGGATAGGTGCTGAACCCCGCACGATGGGACTTGCCAAAGGCGACCGAGGGGGGCGCAAAGCCGTTGGCCTGGGAATAGGAGAGCGTTGGCGGATGGTTCGCTTCGAACATCCGCTTGGAACCAGACCCGAGGTGCGCGTAGATCTTGCTGACCGGGACGCCGCCGTCGGCCAGACCTTGGGTCCAGAGGGTGATGAACTCCTGCACGACCTTCTCGCGCTCAGCGTCCATGTCGCGAGGCGGGCGGCTGTTGCTAAAGCCGCGATTGATCAAGGCGTGATACCCTAGAGGGCGGCCCGTGTCGAAGTCCCGCCCGATGTGCGTCTCCCATCCGGCGATCACGCCCGCGAAGAGCCGCTCTTTTCCCTGCCGCTTGAGCCCATCGATGCCCGCCTTGATCGCTTTGCCAAAGACCTCGGCGGCCCGCCGTCGCACCTCTTGTTGGATCGCCTTGCTGTTGAAACACATCTGGGGCGAGAGTTTGGTGGGCTGCGGCCCCCAATCAATGCGTCGTCCCGTGTTGGGAGTCCCGTTCCAGTCCAGCCACTCGACATTCTCGGGACCGCGCCAGAGGTCGTCTCGTCGCGCCCAGAACATCGAGTCATCGAGATGGAACCCGACGGCGATCTTCCGCTCCAGCGCCATGGCAAAGGCAGTCTCGACGAAGCGTCCGATCTCAGCGTCGGAATGGTCAAATGCCAAAGGACCGAAGATGACCGCCAGTTGCGTCTGTCCCTCGCCACCGGTGCCGATCCTCCGGATGACATCCTGCACAAAGGCGTCCAGTTCGGGTTGTGCCGGTATAGAACTAAGTGGACGCACTCCCGAGTCGCCAATCGGTATCGTCGGCTCGTGCGATTGCGTGAAGACTTGAAAACCCAGGTAGCGGACTTCTGCGGGCTCACCGGCCTGCGATTGCCTCGGCGTGACTCCAGCAGCCAGGAGGATTGCAAGGGTGCTTACGATCAATGCTCTTCCGAAGTACCGGTTCATCCTGCTTTCACCTATCCCAGTTTCAGAGCCCGTGACCGCTTACGCTCGATCCAGCCGCGGCAGCCAATAGCCAGGGTGGCACACTGGGCGGGTTTCGTGGATCGGGCGAGTCGTTGGCAATCGGTGATTTGGCCTTAGACAGCCAACGTTCGGTGTGGGCCGTCCACGCATCGCTGGCCTGCAACAGTCCCCACGCCTCGGCGTCGTGGACGCGCTCGACCGGACCTGCCCGTGCGGCCTCAAATTTGCCTGAGGACTTGAGCGTTGGTTCCGTCGACACACGACCGCTGGACGGAGCCAGCCAGAATGCCAGGGTTGCGGCAACCGCCCCGGCAGCCATCCAGCCGACGGCCCGCGCCACTCGGCCTTGAAAACTTATGACGCCCCGGTTCGCCGGGTCTCTTGCAGAGCCGACTGAACGACTGTAATCAGCATCGGGAGGCCTGGCATCCGCAAGTCGCTGAGCGAGCCCGACCGCGCGGCACACCGCTTCGCGGGCCTCTTGGTCGTCAGCAAGCCGCAGTTCCAACTCGCTGGCTTCCTGTGCGGTCATTTCCCCGGCGACGTACCGGAATGCCAGCCAGTCCAGTTCGTCTTGGTGTTCCGCCGACATTACTCCTCCTCCAACAGTCGTCGCAGTTTCTCAATAGCCAACCGCATGCGTGTGAGCACGGTGCCAAGCGGACAACCGAGCTCACTGGCGATGGCCGCAAACGTCTGATCCCGGTAGAGCCTCCGCTCAACCACGTCCCGCTGCGCCGGTGGTAGTTCCTCCAGGGTACGGCGTACCTTTTCAACCACTTCCCCACGAACCATTGCGCTCTGCGGGTCGGGCGCCTCGCGGAGGGTCTGCCACACGGGCCGGGCCCGTAGCCGAGCACGAGCGGCATCGTCCCGATTGCGGCGGCGATGGACCATCATCGCTTCGTGGTAGGCGACCGTGAACAACCACCCCTTGGCCGTCTCGGGCTGAACCGACTCCCAGGCTTCCAACAATTTGAGGAAGACCTGCTGCAGGGCCTCGTCAGCGTCTGCGCGATCCCTGAGCATACCGAGGAGGAACTCGTGTACCCCCCGGCTGTGCCTCCGGTACAACTCGGCCAGCGTCTGCTTGCTTCCCGCCGCGGGTGCCGGCTCGTCATCCTGGTCGCAACTTTCTTCATTCTTCACGCGGGTCCTCTACTGTCTACGACGCGCGAGCCGAGCCGATTATTCTCCACCGCTCAGCCATTAGCGTACCCGTCAGCAGCGAAAACGGTAGCATTTTGGCCGCGGCCGCTGGAAAACGACTCCGCCCATCGGCATCATCGGTGTCTGACGGACCC
>CAYGZA010000101.1:0-18394 GCA_964354135.1 uncultured Planctomycetaceae bacterium | reverse complement strand
CGCTCGCGCCTCGCCCGAGTCACGTAGTCCTTGTCGAGAATCTCGAAGGTCAGCCTGCTTGACCGGCAACTTGGCGCCGTAGTATCAGGCCCACGGGCGCTTGCGGCCTGTGGCCTCTCGGGTGATCTTCTGGACCAGCGCAACGTCCTGCTCGACCTGGAAGTCGAACATCCCCACGCAGAGAAAGTCCGCGCCGCTTTGGAGCGCGTATTGGAACCCGTCGGCCGGCGGGATCGCCCCGGCCGCCAGGACCTTAAACGCGATCCACGGCACCTTGACGCCCTGCATGAAGGCCACGGTCGCCTCGGGGTCTTGGCAGAAGAGGTTGTCGTGGTACTCGGCGTGATCCTCCGAGTCCTTCTCGAACATCTCCATGTACCGCCGCTTCTCGCTGGGGTGCGCCGACCAGTAGCGGCCGTGGTGCAGGGTCTTCAGATAGAAATCGGGCTTGAGCCCCTCCTTCTCGCAGAAGGCGATCGGCTCCAGCCGGTGCGCGGCGATGCCCACAGGGATTTTGTACCGCTTCATGATCTCGAAGGCCTTGACGATGTTGCCCGGCTTCTTCTGGTAGTACCAGATGTCGCTCGCCCCGCCCCATAGATAGGCCGCCGAGGCGCCCAGCTCCAGGTGCTCGACCAGGAGCTGCTCGTACTTGGCGATGTCGGTGGTGATCACGTCGGCGATCCACTGCATGCGGCCGCCCCACTCCTTCCAGTACCGCGACAGGCGGAACTGCGCGAAGTTGTGGTTCTTGAGCACGATCGTGTTGACGCCAAGCTCCTCGCACTTCTTCAGCGTCATGAAGACCCTGTCCTCCGTGTTGTAGCGGGCGGCAAGGTCGCGCACGTAGTTCAGATCCCGCGCGTGCATGTTCATGCTGATGAGGTTGCTGCCGCAGATCAGGCGGCCGACGCTGAGATCGCCGATTCGGCCCGTGGGCATCCGCTTCTGCCTCGCGACAACCTCGGGATCGGCCAGGTTGAGGGCCTTCAGCCGGGCCCACTCGCGGCGATCCGATTCCGTCACCAGCGCGCCCAAATCCGCCCCGCCTGCCCCTTTCTCCGACTTGCCCCGGGGCGAGGCATGCGCCATCGCGCCCAGGACGGGCAGCACCCCGAGGGCGCCGAGCATCTCTCTGCGGTTCGTCTTATCTGCGATTGTCGGCATCGGGTCGTTCTCCTGTTGGGGGCGGCGCTCCGCCCTGCTCTCGTTCGTCGCTGGTCCCTCCGCCACGAGGCCCTGGCAGCGGCGCCGCGCGGGTCCCATACTGGCGGCCGAGAGAACTTGCACCGGCCCGATGGCCGTTCCCGCCGGGACGACCGCGGAAGGCTGCCTCACCCAAGCCGCCGGAGGAACGAACATGCGCACCCGCCAAGCCCACCTCAACCGACGCAAGTTTATCACGGCCTCGGCGATCGGGGCAACCGGATTGGTGATCCTCAGAGACAGCCGCTCCGCACCGGTGGCTTGGCCGAAATCAAGGCGTTCGGCCAAACTCAAGCCCCACCTGCCGAAGGCCTTGATGCTCGGCAGAGAATCCTGACCATTCGGGTCAAGGAAGCCATTTTTCCAAGAATCCGTGACGCAATTCGCTTTCGGAGAGTCAACTCTTCAGCTATTTTAGGTTTCGCGAGTTTCGAGAAGCCCGTTCGCCGGCGGACAAGCCGGCCCTCATCCTATCGGCGGCCGAAAGGAGAACTCATGGCCCGAAACAAGTCTCGTCGCAATCAGGGCCGCCGCAAGGAGTCCCGCAAGCAATGGCAAGTACACAAGTTATGTTTAGAGCCGCTGGAGGAACGGGCACTCCTGGTGGCAGTCGTTGACTTGCCAGGCATCCCCACTTGGATCGAGCAAGGACCAGGGCCGATCCAAAACGGCCAAGTGGCCGGCATGGCGGATCAGAACAACCCGGTCGCCGGCGCCATCGAGGCCATTGCCGTGGAGCCGGGCAACCCGAATCGCGTCTACGTGGCCACGGCGAACGGTGGCATCTGGACGACGGACAACGCGACGGACGCGGAGCCCGACTGGTGGACCCGGACCGATCAGTTTCCATCGCTCTCCGTTAGCGACATTGCCTTCAGTCCGGCTGATCCCGCGCACATGACTCTCTACGCGGCAACCGCCAGGGTCAGTAGCGGGTATATGGGAGGATTGGGGGCCGGGATCCTCAAGACGACGACCGGCGGCGCGGAGTGGACGGTGTTGGGCGAGGACGACCTGGACGGCCTGTACATCCGCAGCATCGTGCCGAGCGTCGATCCGGCCACGAACCAGGAGTTCATTTTGGCCGCGGCCAGCGAGCCGTGGTGGACGGGAGTTCTGGGTGATCGGGGCGGCATCTACCGCAGCCGCGACGGCGGCGTGCGCTGGGAGAAGATTTCGGGCACGGTCGTTCCGGCCGACGGCCGGGACAACGACGGCGACGGCGACATCGACGAGGCCGGCGAAGAGGCCATTCCGCTGGGGAGCGTCATTCAACTGGTGGCCGACCCGGGCAACCCTCTGCACTTCTACGCCGCACTGGCCGGTGACTTCGATCGCAATCCTGCCGACAATCGCGAGAACGACGGGCTGACGTGGTCGAACAAGGGGATCTATCGCAGCGAGGACGGCGGGCTGACGTGGTTTAAGGTGAGCAACGCGATCGTACTGCCCGCCGACGGCGATGGCAACGACAACGACAACGACGGCTTCATCGACGGCGCCGATCCGCACGAGGAGATGCAACTCGTTCAGCGGATCGAGCTGGCCGTGAGCCCCGCCGCGGGCAACCGGGTGTACGCGGCGCTGGTGCGGCCTAGGATTGACCCAGTGACCGGCCAGATCACCACGGACCGAGACCGCGTCATCAGCGGCGTGTTCTATTCAGACAACCAGGGGGGCGCCTGGTCGCAAGTCAACAACGTGCCCGAGGTCCGCTCGGGAAACCTCCACATCTCGCTCTTGCCGCATCGCACCGAGGCCGACGTGTTCTTCTTCGGCGGCGACACGATGTTGGTCAACAACCAGTGGGTCGCGGAGCTCTACCGCGTCACCGCCTCGACGGGCAACTGGACCCCGATCGTCATGAACGGCGCGCACGGGACGTCGCCGCACGCCGATTCGCGCGACATGGTCTACGCCTCCGACGATACCATCCTCGAGGCCGACGACGGGGGATTGTACCGGCTTTTGGACCCCGACAACGCTGCGAACAACCGCCGCTGGCAAAGCGCCATCGGCGATGATCTGGGGATCACCGAGCAGAACTCGATCGCCTACGACGCCCGCAACAACATCGTTTGCAGCGGCAACCAGGACACCGGCTCGACCGAGCAAACGGCCACCAACAGCTTAACGTGGGGATCGGTCCGCACCGCCACCAATCCGAACACGTACATGTTGGGCGACGGCAACTTTTCCCAAGCCGTGGACACGAGCAACGCCGGGTTCGTCTATCGCTATTCGATGGCGAACAACTTCCGCGACTTCTACCGGCGGAGGTTCGACGACGGCAACGTGCGGCACGACATCGGGCCGGGGAACTCGGAGGTGGAAGGAATCCGATTGGCGGCGGGCAACGGGGGCGTTCGCTCGGGACTGCATGCCCGGGACCGGATTTACGACGACCAGCCGGATCCGGATCCCGATGCGGGCCGGTTCGCCCGCATTCGGTTCGTGCTGAACGCCAACAATCCGCAGCGGATGCTGATCGGCTATCAAGGGTTGTACGAATCGCTCGACGGCGGGCGCACTGTCCAGCAACTTACCATAGCCGCCGGCGACGAGGATTTCGTGACCGCGCTGGCCTACGGCGGCCGCAACGAAGACGGGACGCGGAACGACGAGGTGTTTTACGCGGCCCGGTGGGATGACATCTACGTGCGGAGCGCCGCAGGCGCCGCACCGATGCCGGCTCCGGTGCCCGGGGCCCGGATGATCGTCGACATCGCCATGGACCCCGCCAACTGGCGCGAGGCCTATGCCGTGGACGACTCGCACCTGTTCATGACCGACGATGGCGGCGGGCACTGGTACGACATCACCGGCAGGCTCCCTACCGTTATCGGCGACCTGCGGGCCGTGGAAGTCGCGCGCGTGGCCGGCCAGCGGATCGTGCTCGTCGGCGGGCAGGGAGGCCTGTACCGCGCCGCGAATCCGAACCGAAACAGCCCACCTCCCGAATGGACCGAGTACGGACAGGGCCTGCCCAACGTGCTGGTCACCGACATTGTCTATCAACCGCGCGACGTGGCGAACAACACGACCGACGACGTGCTGGTGGTCGGCACCTTCGGCCGCGGCGCATGGAAGATCGACAACCCCTCCAACACGCTGGCCGTGGACGGCGTGCTCCAGATCACCGGCGATGCCAACCCCGACCGGGTCAAGCTGATCCGCGACCAGCACAACCCGCTTGTGCTCAACGTGTTCGTCAATAACGACACGCCCACGCCCACGCGGCAAGTGCAGCTCTCCACGCTGACCAGCATCGTGTTCAATGGCGGGTTGGGCGTGGACACGCTGACGATCGACACGAGCTACGGGGTGATCGACCTGCCGGAAGCGATCGCGTTCGACGGCGGCGACGGCATGGACCAGTTTGTGCGCGAGGGCGCGGCGATTTCCGCCGCGCTCAATCAAGTCAACGGCGAGTACCGCAGCGCGACGGCCAACGACCGCGACGGCGGCAGCCAGCGAGTAGAGTTCACCAGCGTGGAAGGGGCCACCGATCCGATGGTGAACCCGGCCACCGCGATCGCCCAATTCCGCGCCGGGCTGCCTCGGCTTTCCGCTCTCTCGCCGCGAATGAACCAGGACGGGCTGCTCGGCCAGGCCCTCCCCGGACTGGGGCGCTCGGCCGGGGGAGCCTTGAACCGGGGCCAGCCTTGGCAACCCCCGGTCTCCGACGAGGGAGCGATCGGCGAGGCCGTGCCAGCGCCCCTGTTCGGCTCAAGCGCCGGCGAGGTCCTGCGCCGCATGATCGAGGAAGGGACGGGCGCCTTCCGCCTGAGCGAGATCGACAACACGATTACCACGCTCGACCAGTTGCGCGACAAGCTCGACGGGCTGGACGCGGAAGCCGGCAACGTCACCTACAGCGAGGCGGACGGGGTGACCCGCTTCGACGTCGAGGTCAAGAAGAACCTCCGCGGCACGGCCGATCTGTCGGTCCTGGGAATGGAGAACGCCTTGGACATCCGCGGCCAGGCCGAGATCTCCGCCGACGTGACCATGCACCTGGTCCTGGGCGCGGATCCCAGTGGCTTCTTCCTCGATGCCGACGGGGCCGCCGACCCGATCCTGACCGTCGAGAACATCCAAGTCGTCGGCGGTAACGCCAAGGGCGGCGGGCGGTTCGGCTTCCTGGGCGTCGACATCATCGACGACCCGAACAACCCCAACACGCTCACCTACGACCCGGAAGTGAAACTGTCGCTTTTCCTGCACGAGCTGGCCGATCCCTGGAC
Organism: uncultured Planctomycetaceae bacterium; assembly: GCA_964354135.1. GTDB lineage: Bacteria > Planctomycetota > Planctomycetia > Pirellulales > Thermoguttaceae > CAYGZA01. The sequence continues at coordinate 12,941 of CAYGZA010000101.1, read as the reverse complement.
CGGCCAGACCGACGGGCTGATCCGCCTGCACGAGCTGGACTGGCTGCCCGACGGCATGGTCACCTCGACGCTGGAAGGCAATCCCGCGGCCCCAGACGTGACGCTGGAGTTGACCTTCGAAGTGGCCGCGGTGCTGCCCGGCGACCTGCCGCCCTTTACCCTCGGCAACGCCCACGTGACGGTGACCTGGGCCGACGTAGAGGACCCGGCTTCGTTCGAGGTCACCGCGTCGGTTGGTCCGGGCGAGGACCTCAAGAACTTCCTTGAGACCACGGTGTCGCAGGTCAGCGAAGGGCTGGACATGTTGGCCAATTGGACCAACCAGATCGCCAGCGCGGATCTGATGGGCGTGAAGATTTTGCTGGCCAACAAGTCGCTCGGCGAGCTTCTGGGCGGCACGGCCACGCCCCGGATCATCCCCGACGACCAGGTCCTCAGCGTCGGAAGCGAGTCGGTCCAAGGCGATTTCAAGAAGTTCACCGTCGTGGTCGAGGACAACTTGCAGCAAATGGGCATCGCGGCGGGCGACTCGGTGACGTACCTGGGCGCGGACAACATCGACCACACGGGCACGGTAGACTCGGTCGAAGGCGGCTTCCTGACGATCCGCTACGACGCCGCGGCCAACCAAACCCCGCACGCCACGGCGCCCAACTTGCGCATCCAGCGCGGCGGCTCGCTGGAGCGCCAGATCAAGGCATTCCTCGGCGATTTCGCCAATCCGCTGACCCTCAGCGCCAAGGTCCCGACGATCCAGGAGCTGGTGCTTGAGCTGGCCGATTTGGCCGGGGTGGATCCCTCGGCCATCGGGCTCACCAGCTCCGGCACCGGGGCCAACCGCGTGATCGAGATCGCCCCGGTCTTCAACCTCGACCCGATCGCGATGACCGAGACGCTGGATTTCGCCGACGACATCCCGGGGCTCACTTTCGAGGGCTCGGTCGATCTGAACCTGTCGATTGACCCCACGATCCGGCTGCCGCTAGGGATCCGCGTCGGATCGGGCATTGCGCTGGAGGATCGCTTCTACCTCAAGGCCGACGGGAACCCGCAGTTCACTGCGGATGTCACCGCATCGGTTGTCCCCAACATCGACGGCTCGATCGGCTTCCTCGACGTCCACCTCGGCCCAGACCCCGACGTGATTCCCCCCGACGGCGTCAACAACGGCGTGGTGATCCAGGCCACGGTCGGCATCGTCCTGACCGATCCCGGCACCGCCGGCGCCGACAACCGGATCCTCCTGGAGGAACTCACTCCGGCCAATCTTGGCCTTGGCTCGGTCTTCGACGTGACGGCCAGCGGCATGGTGGACATCGACGGGCTAGAGATCGCGGCCACCGTGGGTGGAGATGCCCTCGGCTCCATCCGGATCGCGCTGGAGGGCGAGGGCGGCGATTCGGCCCCCGGCCACTTCGAAAGCCCGGAGGAGTTGACGGATCCGGTTCAGCTTCCGCAGCGGCTCCTCGATGGAATCACGGGCACGACGAACTTCACCAACTTCAACAACATCACGCCCGAGATGATCCTCAACATGCTCGGCGTGCTGCTGGACCGCCTGGACGCCCTGGGGAGCGGCGGCGCCATGGGCACCGAAATCCCCTTTGTCAACACGAGTTTGTCGGACCTGGTGCAGATGGGCCAGGCGCTGTTGGCCGAGTTGCAGGACTATGCCACCGTGATCGGCGACGACGTGGCCACGGCCGGCGCGCTCCAGGGCTGGCTCAACAGCCAGTTGGGCGCCAACGCCGTCACCGTGACGACCAGCCCGGACGACATTCGCTTCGCTTTTCAGTACAGCATTGGGCTCAATGAGACCCTGCCCCTCGGGTTCGATCTCGACCTGTTGGGCAGCCTGGTGACGCTGGATGCGGAGGGCCACTTGGCCCTCTCGGGGAGCGTAACCGTTGTCCTCGGCCTGGGCATCAGCACGGCCCCCGGCGACAACATCCTGGAGCGCGTGTTCCTGGACGCCGCGACCAGCCAGATCACGGTCAACGCCACCGCCAGCGCCGGCTACGACCTGAGCAATCCTAGCGACGGCGACTTGACCGACCCCGGCGAGGGCCCGGCGGTCGGCTTCTCCGCGGGCGTCGTCGGGATTTCGATCGAGGCCGTGGACGCCCGCGCCCTGGTTGACCTGGGCCTGACGGTGGACATCCTGGGGGGGCCTAGCGGTGCCAACGAGCTTACCCTCCAGGAAATCGTCGATGGCGCCTCGGGCAGAATTCCTTTCAATCAGATCATCGCCGGCAACTTCACGGGCAGTGCCCAGGCGATCATTCCGCTGGACGGAGACGGGACCCCTGGAGTGGCGACCGACCCCGCCGCGTTGGCTCCCGGCGACGCGATCGTGGAAATCGCCGGGCGCCTGGCCGACCTCGTCAACAATCCCATTGTGGTCCTCACGGTCCCGCCAGACGCCGCGCGCATCGCGCACCACGGGGAGCCCGTCGAGAGCAACGATCCGGACGACCTCGGCGTGGACGACCCGCTCACCGAGGCCGAACTCGAGGACCTGCTAGACGCCTTTGTCATCGAGACGCACAACCTCTCCGGCCTGGCCGAAGGGATCCTGAGCTGGGGCAACCTCTGGGACGGCCTGCGCCGGCTCTTGGGGCACCTCCAGACCGCGCTGGAGAGCGAGGTGCTCCAGCATAACGTGCCGCTGGTGGGCAATAGGCTCAGCGCAGCCGCGAGGTTCATTGAAGATGTGCGTGACGGGCTGCTCGGGGCCGCGGCCGAAGGGCCCGAGGACGTGCGGCAGATGCTCTTCGACCTCCTCGGACCGGGAGCGTCAGGGATCGACGTGATCCGGGACCGCAACAATAGCGGAGCACCGGATCCCGACGATATTGAAATGCCGATCAATACCGGCAGCGCGGTGGAATATCGTCTCCCGCTCGGCGGCGACTACGCCTTAGCCGAGGCGATCGACTTCGATATCGGCATCCCCGGCCTCGGCCTCCGGGTCGATCCGGGATCGCAGGTCACCGTGGACCTGCACTGGACGCTCGACCTGGCCTTCGGCATTAACACTACCGACGGCTTCTACCTGCTCACCAACCCGCAGGACGATCTGATCGTCAATGTCGATGCGACGATCCCCGGCTTCAATGCCCACGGCGAGCTGGGCTTCCTGCGCCTGGACATCACGGACGGCAATCCGGCCTCGCGCTTGGATTTCGACTTTGCAGTCAATCTCACAGACCCCATCGGCCGCGACAATCGGCTGACGCTCAACGAGATGCTCTCCGGCAGCTTCAGCGCCTCCGACATCGTCTCGGCCACGGCGGACCTCACGGCGGACGTCAACCTCATGCTGGCCGCCAGCATCGCCGGCACGGGCGGGAGCCTGCCGAGGATCACCGCCGATTTCGACCTGTACTGGAACTTTCTCGACGTCCGCACCGACGCGGGCACGCTCGATTTCGGCGGGCCGCCGCAGATCGCTTTCGAGAACATCCAGCTCGACGTGGGCTCGTTCTTCAGCCGGTTCGCCAAGCCGATCCTGGACGTGATCGACACGGTCATCTCGCCCTTCCAACCGATCCTCGACGTGCTCACCGCGCGCCTGCCGGTGTTCAGCGACATTGAGTTTGCCCGCGACGCCCTCGACGTCAATCCCGTGGACGGCAAGGTGACGCTGATGGAGCTGGCCGAGGCCTTCGGGCTGGTCTCCAGCGGCTTTGTAAGTGCAATCGAGGCGCTGGTCGATATCGGCACGACGGTGAGCGACATCCTCGACAACCTGCCGGCGGCGGGAAGTGAGGTGACGATCAACCTCGGGCGACTCGACCTGGGGTCCGTGGATCCGCGGGCGATCGACGGGCTCTCGCGCTTCGCGCCGGACGACTTCCACACGCCGCCGGCCTTCACTCCGCGGCAGCAGATCGAGAACCGCGCCAACGACCCCGGCGCGAGCGCCTTCGACACGGGGGCCAACCAGTTCTTCACACAGGGGGACAGCGTCGGCGGCGATGCGGCCAACCCCGTCTTCCGCTTCCCGATCCTCGAGAACCCCACCAGCGCGATCAAGCTGCTCTTGGGGCAGGACATCGACCTGTTCTATCTCGACGTGCCGAAGCTGGAGCTGGAGTTCGGCGCCGACTGGTTCTTCCCGATCGTCGGGCCGCTGGGCATCCAGTTGGTGGGCGAGGTCACGGCCATGGCCGACCTGGCGTTCGGCTTCGACACGCGAGGGCTTCGGAGGGCCATCAGGGACGACGCCCCAGAGGCCGTTTTCGAGGGTTTTTATGTGTCGGACACCGAGAATCCCGACGGCACCGGCCGCGACGTGCCCGAGGCCTCGCTGAGCGGCAGTATCGACGCCTACGGGGCCGTGAACCTGCTGCTCGTCTCGGCCGGCATCGGCGGCGGGCTTAAGGCCACGGTGAACGCCAATCTGAACGACGTCGATGGCGACGGCAGGCTGTATTTCTTCGGCGGCAACCCCAACGAATTCACCAACTGCTTCCTCGGCCTCTCCGGCGACCTGACCGCCCGTTTGAGTGCGCGTCTCACGGTGGGCTTCTGGCCGCTCAAAAAGACCTGGAGGTTCGACATCGCCGAGATGAAGCTCTTGGACTTCAACATTGGCTGCACGCCGCCCACGCCGCCGGAGCTGGCCACGCCGGATCCGGACAACCCCGGCACGCTGCTCTTGAACATGGGCCCCCGCGCCGACCAACGCGGCGCGGACTACGGCGGCGACGGCGACGAGGTCTTCCGCGTCCGGCCGAAGAAGGACAACGCCGGCACGAACATTCCCGGCGTGGTCTTGGTCTCTTGGGGCAAGTACGAGAAGGAATACCCCCAGGCCGGACAGCCCCCGGTATCCCGCATCTGGGCCGACGGCGGCGCCGGCAACGATTCCATTCTGATCGACCAGGACACGCCGGTCACCGCCGACCTCCAAGGCGGCGCCAACGATGACACGCTCGTGGCCGGCGCGCTGGGCGCCACGCTCCGCGGCGGACCGGGCAACGATCTGCTCACCGGCAGCCCTAGCCTGGTGGATGCCGACTATCTTTACGGCGACGACGGCGACGACATGCTCCTGGGCGGCCCCGGCAACGATTGGCTCGAAGGCGGCATAGGCAACGATGAGCTGCAGGGCCAGGATGGCGACGATACGCTCCTCGGGCAGGCCAGCGACGACGCCCTGGCCGGCGGCGCCGGCGACGACCGGCTCGAAGGCGGCACCGAAAACGACGAGCTATTGGGCGACGACGGCGACGACGATCTCTATGGCGGCCCCGGCATCGACGTGCTCCAGGGCGGCGAGGGCAACGACGAACTCTACGGGGAGGGCGACGGCGACTTCCTCCAAGGCGACGCGGGCATTGACACGCTCGAAGGCGGCCTCGGAAATGACCACCTGTCTGGCGGAGACGGCAACGACACACTCCGCGGCGGCGATGGCAACGACGATCTGGCCGGCAACGGCGGCGACGACCACCTCTTCGGCGACGCCGGCAACGACACCATCCGCGGCGGCGGCGGCATCGATACCATCCACGGCGGCACCGAGAACGACATGCTCTACGGCGACTCCGGTGGCGACTTCGTCTACGGCGACTCCGGTGGCGACTTCGTCTACGGCGACGCCGGAAACGACGATCTTCACGGCGATGCCGGCACGGACGTCTTGGGCGGCGGCAGCGGCGCCGATACGCTCCGCGGCGGCACCGAGGGCGATCTCCTCTGGGGTGATTCCGGCAACGACCAGCTCTACGGCGAGGACGGCGACGACGTGCTCTTCGGCGTCGGCGGCACGGATACGCTCTACGGCGGCACGGGGCTGGACAGCCTGTACGGCGGCGATCAGGACGACGAGCTATGGGGCGGCTCCGAAAACGACCGCCTCTGGGGTGACGCCGGCAACGACACCCTTCACGGCAACACCGGCAACGACACGCTCTACGGCGACGCCGGCGACGACTACGCCGAGGGCAACGCGGGCAACGACCAGCTCTTCGGCGGCACGGGCCGCGACGTGCTCTTGGGCCTGACCGGCCAAGACCGGATCGAAGGCAACGAGGACGAGGACCTCCTCTACGGCGGTGACGACAACGACCAACTCTACGGCCGAGAGTGCTCCGACCGGCTCTACGGCGGCGAGGGGGCCGACGAGCTTTACGGCGGCGAAGCCGTGGATTTCCTCTACGGTGAGGCCGGCAACGACGCCCTCCATGGCGAGGCCGGAAACGACCAGCTCGACGGCGGCGCGGGCACCGACACCCTGCGGGGCGGCGCCGGCAACGACCTCGTTTACGGCGGCGGGGGCGTCGGCGACCAGCTTTTCGGCGAGGCCGACGACGATCGCCTGTTCGGGTCCGACGACGGCGGCGAGGACCCCGACTTCAACGACGCCGTCTACTTCGGCGACGTGATCGACGGCGGCCCCGGCAAGAACGAAATCCGGGGCCTCGGCGGGGCCGACCTCCTCACCGGCGGCGAGGGCGAAGACACGATCGATGGCGGGGCTAGCGGTGACCGGATCCGCGGCGGCGGCGGAAACGATCTCATTTACGGCGGTGCAGGCAATGATCTCCTGGCCGGCGAGGGCGGCAACGACTACGTCTACGGGCAGCAGGGCAACGACCAGATCACAGGCGACGCCGGCGACGACGTATTGGACGGCGGCACTGGCACCGACACGCTCGCCGGCGGCAGCGGGCTGGATGAACTCCTGGGCGGCGGCGGGGCCGGCGACAACCTGGACGGTGGCGACGACGACGACGTCCTCCGCGGCAGCGACGACGGCGCCGACGTGCTCCAAGGCGGCGCAGGCCGCGACCGGCTCTTGGGCAACGGCGGCAACGACGCCCTGCTGGGCGGCCCTGGCGACGACATCCTCGACGGCGGCCCGGGCGACGACACGCTCTGGCGTGAAAGCGGAAGCGACGTGCTCCTGGGCTCCGCGGACCACGACGCGCTCTACGGCCACAACTCAGCCGGCGCCGGCGACGACAATGCCGTCGATTACCTCTACGGCGATTTCGGCACCAATGGCAACGAGGCCGGCTCGGGCCGCGATCGCCTCTTCGGCCAGGGCGGCAATGACCTCTTGTTCGGCGAGGCCGACGACGACCAGATCGACGCCGGCGGCGGCGCGAGCAACCTGGTGGATTACGGCACAGGCGACCCGGGCAACCCTGACGACTTTGTGCCGCCCGCCCCTACGCCCGACCCGACCCTCAGCGCCACGGACTTCAGCCGGGCCGCGGCCTCGTTGCCGACGGGCGTGGACTACCGCGGCCGCTGGAGTGAGTTCGCCGCTTCGGCCACGGAGCAGGGCACCAGCGGCGACCCCGGCCTGTCGCTCGAGCCGGTCATGGCGGCCGATAGCGCCGGCGGACAATACGTCGCCTGGGCCGATTCCCGCAACGGCAACTTCGAGATTTACGTGGTCCGCCACGCCGCCGGCGCCTGGCAACAGTTGGCCGGCAGTGCCCGGGACGGGGGCATTAGCACCACCTTCGGCTCCTCCCGCCGGCCGAGCATCGCCCTGGACGCCTCGGGCCAGCCGATCGTGGCCTGGACCGAGCTGAGCGGCGGCTCAAGCGACATCTACGCGGCCCGCTTTGATCCTGCGGCCAACGGTGGCCAGGGGGCCTGGGTCGCAATTGGCTCGTCGTTGGGCGCCGGCGGGATCAGCGGCACCGGCGCCGCGGACTACGCTGCGATCGTTCAGACGGCCGACGGCCCGGTCGTGGCTTGGCTCGACAGCTCAAGCGGCACCGCTCAGGTCTATGCCCGGCGGTTTTCCGGCGGGGCGTGGCAGGAGTTGGGCGCGGGCGGGGCCGGGGGCGGGGGCATCTCGAACTCGGCCTCCTCGATCGATGAGTTCGCCCTGGCAACCGACGGGACCAAAGTGGCCGTGGCCTGGAGCCAACCGGTTCCCGCCAGCCACGAGGTTTACGTGCGCGAGCTAACCGGCGGCCTGTGGAACGAGCTGGCCACTAGCGCCTCGGGCGGCGGCATCAGCAACACCGCGGGCGAAAGCCGCTTTCCCACGCTTGCCTACCACGGCGGCGCGATGTTTGCCGCCTGGGGGGACAACACCAACGGCCGTTACGACCTCTATGCCGTCCGCTACGACGGGGCAGCGTGGAGTGCCGCGGGGACCGGGGCGAACACCGGGGGTGGCGTCTCGAACACCGCGGCACAGGTCCGCCAGCCGCGCCTCATGGCCGGCGGGTCGCGCCTGTACTTGGCGTGGCTTGAGGACCGCGTCACCCCCGCCGTGCCCTGCGACACGGACCCGCCGCCGGCGCTCTCGGTGCTCTTCGCCAAGCGGTGGAACGGCACGGCCTTCGTCGAGGATCTGCCCGGCGACGCCTCGCACCAAGGCTTGAGCGTGACCGGCGGCGTGGCCCAGACGCTGTCGCTAGCCGTGGACCAATCGGGCCGGCCGTTCGTCGCGTGGCAGGACGCCCGGGAGGGCACGCCCGAGGCCTACGTCCGCGGCAACACGGCACAAACGGCCACGCTTTACTACGTCAACGATGCTTCCACGGTGGGCGACCTGTTCACAACCGCGCCCGGCGCCGCGGGCAACACGGGCCAGACGACCGCGAGTCCGAAGGCTTCGGTGCAGCAGATCCTTGACGCGTACGATTTGGAGCCAGGCGACGTGATCCTGGTGGATGCCGGGACGTACGCGGGGACGGTGTCAATTGCCGCGGGTGACGCGGGGGTGATGATCTTTGGCGCGCCGGGCCGGGCAGCCGACTTGCAGGGGACGGTGACCGTCGCTGCCGCCGACGTGACGCTCCAGCGGCTGAACCTCTCCGGCGGCGTCACGGTCAATTCGGCGGACCGTTTCACCGCCTTCGACAACCGCATCGCCGGCGCCGGGCTGACCCTCGACGGCGGCACAGACGCCCAGGTCTTCCACAACGCGTTTCAGGCCGCGGCGAACAACGTCACCCTGACCGGCGTGGCGGCCAACCCGGTCGTCGAGTTCAACCGGATCGACTCAGGGAGCACGGGCATCCGCACGAGCGGCGCGGGCACGAGCAACGTCTCCATCCGGGGCAACGCGATCGCCGTGAGTGGCACGGGCATTTCGCTTGCGGCCCCGGCGGGCGGGGCGATCCGCGGCAACGACATCTCCGGCAACAACACCGGGTTGAACGTCGCCGTTGCCTTTGACGGCATAATCGAGGACAACGCCATCCACGGCGGCTCCGCGGGCGTCCAGTACGGCGCGGCCGCTGCTTTGAGCAATAACCGGATCTACCGCAATTTGATCGGTGTGATGGCCACCGTGGCCGGTGAGGCGGATGGCTTCGGCTTCGTCGATGCCACCCAGCCCAACGACATCTACGACAATACCACCGGCGTGCAGCTTACCGGCCGGATGCAAAACCAGTACATCCACGACAACACCACCGGCGTGACAGGCTCGGGCATCCTTGGCGGCAGCGACCTGGAGCACGCCAACCGGATCGAAGCCAACGCGACCGGCGCGAGCTTCAGCGGGCCGATCCAGTTCAACCGCATCGCGCGGAACACGGTGGGCATCGCGGCCGCCAGCGGCCAACTGGTGGCCCACAACCTCATCTACCGCAACGCGCAAGCCGGCTTGCGCATTCAGGGCCGCAGCGACGTGCGCGTATTTCACAACACGTTCTATGCCACCGCGGGCGATAACATCCGCATCGACGGGGCCTCGCAACAGGTCGAAATCCGCAACAACGTCCTCTGGGCCGAGGCCGGCTACGACATCTACGTGGCGGACGACAGCACCGGCGGCTTCTTCAGCGACTCGAACGACCTGCACTCCAGCGGGACGGGCAAGCTCGTTCACTGGACGCGGGACTTCACCGACATCCTCGATTGGCAGGAGGACGTGTACCGGTTCGACCTCGGCTCGATCGGCCGCATGGCGGTCAACCCGCTCTGGTCCGAGCCGCGGTTCGCAAGCCGCGGGCAGGACGACTACCGCATCTTCGACCAGGTGGCGCGGCTCCGGATGACGGGCCCGACGATCGACGCGGGCGACCCGCGGGCCGACCAGGGCTTGCCGGCCCACTACACGAATCTCTTGGCCAACCCGGGGTTCGAGAGCGGGCTGGCCGGCTGGAGCGCCACGCCCAGCGGCGGCACGCGCTCGGCCAATCCGGCCCCGTGGGAAGGGGGCGCCTACTTTTTTCCGCAATCGAACGCCGCGGCGACGCTCGACCAGACGGTCGATTTGCTCGCGGCGGGCTTCACGGCGGGAGAGCTTGACGGCGGCGGCTTGGCGGCCGTCTTCGGGGGGCGGATCCGCAGCCAGGCCGAGGCCCCGGCCGATCGCGGCGAGCTGACGGTGTTCTTCCTCGACGGCGCCGGAAGCGAGATGAGGCAGGTCACGGTGAAGGCCGAAAACGTTGCGGACCGCTGGGAGCTGGTCGGAGGGCGCGAGCCCGTGGCTGCGGGGACCCGATTGATCAGGTTCCGCTTCTCGGCCGTGCGCCAGAGCGGAACGGAGAATAACAGCTACTTCGACGGTGCCTTCCTCCACGTCCACACCAATACCGAGGCCCCGAACCTCGGCGCATACGGCAACACGGCCCACGAGCTGGCCCAGAACCTGGCACAGCACATCGCCCTGCGCTCGCCCGACTTGTACAAGGACTGGGAGCGCGACCGGCAGTTGGCGATCCGCTGGGACAGCTTCGGCAACGCGGCCGATGCGCCCGTGCGGATCGACCTCTACCAGGACGGTCCGGACGGCCCGGCGCTGTTGTTGAACATCGCCCCCAACGCCCCCGATACGGGCCGGTTCGACTGGATCGCCGGCAACAGCGGCATCGACTTCGGGACCTACGGACTGAGGGTGCAGCTTTCGCTGGTGGGCAACCGGACCGTGATCGACCGCAGCACCGAGGCGTTTGCCGTCCCGGAGAACACCACCACCTTCTACGTCAACGACGGCAGCACGGCGGGCGACGAACACACTTCGGCCGCCGGGAGCAACCGCAACACGGGCCGGCTGCCCGACCGGCCCAAGCCCTATCCGAACAACGTCCTGCGGATCTACACGCTGGGACCCACGCACACGGTGTACGTCGATACGGGCATCTATCCGCTCCTGTATCCGCTGCGGATCGCCAACGTGGCGGGCCTGGGCGACGACGAGGGCTTTGCGATGACGGGCCCGACCGACATGGCCCGCACGGCGCTGTGGCGTCACGCCAACCGGTACACGGTGGCCCCGATTCTGGAGCTCGACGACGCCGACTTCGTCACGCTGGCCCACCTGACGCTCCAGGGCGGGCAATACGGCCTGTGGGCCCGCCGGGGGAGCACGAACCTCAGCGCCGGCTACATCACCATCACGAGCCACACGCTCGACGGCGTGCGGATCGACACCGGATCGTCGGCCGCCAGCCTCGACCACATGACGGCCAGCTACAACGGGCGCTACGGCCTCTATAGCGATGGCGCGATCGGCACCCTGACCGACGGCGTGTTTGCGAGCAATGCCGACACGGGCATCTATCTGTACCACCCGGGCAGCGCCGTTGTGGAGGGGAACGAGGCGGCCAACAACGGCGGCTATGGGATCTACGTCGACAACTACGGCGGCACGACCGCCGTGATCGGCGATCCCGACCTGACGCAGGCCGACGGCAACCGGGTCCACAACAATGCCCGCGACGGCGTCTATGCCTACGGCGCCGTGACCGTGGCCGGCAACGCGGTCTACGGCCATCCCGGCGTCAACGACGTGGACATCCGACTGAGCGGCGTCGCCCAGGCCACGCGCAACGCCGTCTTCGAGATCACCCCGCCGATCACGGTGTATTACGTCAACGACGCGGCGCTGAATGCCGCCGGCGATTGGACAACCGCCCCGGGCGACGACGGCAACAGCGGTCTTTCGGCGGCCGCGCCCAAGGCGTCGATCCGCGCCGTGCTGGAGGCCTACGACCTCGGCCCGGGGAGCATCATCCGCGTGGACGACGGCGCGTATGACCTGGGCGTGAACATCATCCTCACGGCCGGCGACGCGGGCGTGACCATCGAGGGCTTTCACGACGACGCCTATCCGGCGCGCCGGGCCTTGATTAACCGCGGCAACACCGCCAGCGGGAGCTATGCCTTCGAGCTCACCAACGCCGATCACCTCACGCTGGACCACCTGGCGATCACCGGCGCCTACGACGGCATCTATGCCGCGAACAATGCCGACAGCGACCGAGTGACGATCTCCAACAGCACGGTTTATGCGAACTACGACCGCGGCATCTACCTGCTACAAACCAACGACGACGCCACGATCACGCGGAACAAGCTCTACGGGCTCCCCGGCGGGGCAAGCACCGACAACCAACTCCGCGGCATCTGGCTGGAGGGAAGCGGCGGGGCCGTTTCCGAAAACACGGTCTTCTCCACGCCCTACGAAGGAATCTACGTTTCCGGCCCGCGGCACCGCGTTTCCGACAACCACGTCTACAACGCCGGCACGGGAATCTACGCCTACTACGGCGACAGCGGGGCCGACCGGATCGTCATCAGCGGCAACCTCGTCCACGACAACACCGCCAAAGGTATCTACGGCTACTACCGCACGCTGGTAACCGGCAACACGGTCTACGGTCAGTCCGGCACCTACGACGTGGGAATCGAGATGAGCGGGTTTGAGACCGAGGCCCGAGGCAACATCGTCTATGGGAACTACAACGGCATGTCGGTGGGCAACGGCACCCTAACCACGGACAACCGGGTGTTCCTCAACTCGAACGCCGGCATCGTGGCCGACTCCGACGCCATGGTCCGCGATAACCGCATCTACTCGAACGCCGTCGGACTTTACCTCGGTTACTACGCCTCCCAGGAGGCAGCAGACAACCTTATCTGGGACAACGCCCAACAGGGCGTCCTGGTCGAGGCCTACTACCGCTACGGGCCGCGCCTACGGAACAACACGATCTATCAGCCGG
>CAYGZA010000100.1:0-18469 GCA_964354135.1 uncultured Planctomycetaceae bacterium | reverse complement strand
GAGTCCTTGGCGAGCATCACGTTGACCGGGAAGTGCTTGCCGACGTCGCGGAGGAACTCCAGGTAGCCGAACCGCCCCATCCACTCGTAGTTGTTCACCAGCAGGGCGGCGTGGGGGCCGGCGTCGAAATCCAGGAACCGGCGGAGCTGCGGGGCAATCGCGGCCACGTTGGCCTCCAGGGCCTCGACCGACAGCAGGTTCCGCTCTTCGCTCTTGCCGCTGGGATCGCCGATCATGCCGGTGGCCCCGCCCACCAAGGCGATCGGCCGATGCCCGGCCTTCTGAAACCGCCGCAGGATCATCAGCGCCATCAGGTGGCCCACGTGCAGGCTGTCGGCCGTCGGGTCGAAGCCGGCGTAGACCGCCCGCGGCCGCTCCAAGAGCCACGCGGGCAGGTGCTCGTCGTCGGTCGTCTGGCTCATCAGCCCGCGCCAGCGGAGGTCGGCGAAAACGTCGTGCATGAGCAGGGTTCAGGGTTCAGGGGTCGGGGTTCAGGGGTCAGAGCCGGGCCGTGTCGGCCCGGTGAGGGCTCGGGGTTCAGGGGTCGGGGTTCGGAGCCGGGCCGTGTCGGCCCGGTAAGGGCTCGGAGGTTCGAGGAGCGAAGGCTGGCCGCCGCCAGCCACGCGGCGACAATCCCTTGGTGTTGACAAACATCCCTGTGGCCAAGGAAGTTCATTCCCGCCGGTTCCGTTTCAAGATCTCGCCCAGGTGCAGCACCACGCAGTCGGTGAGCGACTCCGGATGATAGCCCCCTTCCAGGACGCTGACCAGCTTCCCACCGGCGTGCGTGCCGGCCACGTCGAGCACCAAGCTCGTCAACGGTGCGAAGTCTTCGGTTTCCAGCCCGAGGTTCCCCACCGGGTCGAGGCGATGGGTGTCGAACCCGGCGCTTAGGAAGACCATCTGCGGCTTGATCTTCGCCGCGAACCGATCCAGGGCGTCGCCGAAGTGCGCCAGGTATTCCCGACGCGAAATGCCGAACGGAACGGGCAGGTTCAGCTTGGTTCCGATTGCGTCCCCGCTGCCGGTCTCGTCCGCCAGGCCCGTCCCCGGGTAGAACGGCCAGCGGTGAATCGAAAGAAATCCCACCCGAGGGTCCTCCCAGAACGTGGCCTGGGTCCCGTTTCCGTGGTGGACGTCCCAGTCCACGATCAGCACGCGGTCGAGGTGGAACTCGTCGGTCGCGGTCCGGGCGGCGATGGCCACGTTGTTGAAAATGCAAAACCCCATTGCCCGATTGATCAGGGCATGGTGTCCGGGGGGGCGGATGAGGCAAAGGGCTTGGGTGTCCTCGCCTCGGATCAGCCGCTCGGTGGCATCGCAAGCCGCACCGACGGCCAACAGGGCAACGTCAAACGAGGCCGGACTGACGATCGTCTCCGCGTCGAAATCCCCCCCTCCAGACTTGGCCAGTGCCCATATCTCGTGGATGTAGCCGGGGGAATGGACCCGAGACAGCCGCCGCCGGGTCGCGTGGGCCCATTCGGGTCGGCGGCACTGGGCAGCCAGTCCGGTCTGCTCCAGCCGCGGCTCGATCCCGCGAATGCGGTCGGCGCACTCGGGATGGAGGCCGGTTTCGTGCTGGAGGAAACGCGGGTCGGAGTAAAGCAAGGTCATTCGGGAAGCCTTCGGCTGGTTCCATGCCTCTAGTGACAGCAGGAACTCCCTCCTTGTAGCCGCCCTCGGCGTACTGGGGCGCTATCACTCTAGGGGGCCCCGGGCGGGAAACCGCCTGGGGCCACCCGGTCCGGCATCGGCCCCCCGGAATCAGCCCACGGGGTCCAGGCGTAATCCTTGTTCAGAATGCGGAGTTGGTTGCGCCCGATCAGCGGGATGGGGCACGTGCCGTCCACTGGCCAATGGCCGGAGGATGCCGAAAGGATCAAAGTGACTGGTGCGACTTTTTGTAGCCGTCGTTATATCCGTGTTCAAACCCCTTCATGTAATCCGCATACTCAGGAGTGCCAGTGGCAGGCGGCTTGAACCCACCCTCCGGTGTCGGGGGGTCTGAGATCAGTCCTTTCTTCGCCTCTGAAAGATTGTACTCGCCATCTGACTCACCATGCAGTTCGCCGTATGTGTACCCGATCGTGTAGGCTTCGGAGGTCTTCTTAGGGCCTGATGAAGTAGTTTCTTTTGGGCCTGATGAAGATGGTTTGCCGCAACCAGAAAAAGCGACCAAGACAGACAGGCACAAAGCGATTAGAAACGTTTTCATACGATGTCTCCCTATCCTCCCTGTTGGTGAAAGTCAGAAAGCGTTGTTCGACCAGGGCACGCTGGATAGCCAGACTGTCGATTCGTTCCTGGGCAACAGCGACCCATTGTATCCCATCTACGGTGGGCACGCAACGTCCCACCCGTCACGACTGCTCGGGGACTTACGAGATGGGGTCATTTGAAGAGGGGATTCCAGGGGGGATTCCGGGGACAGGACCCGGGGATTCCGGGATTCCGGGATTCCAGGGGGCAGGTGCCTCCAAGGCGACCTTGACTCAACTTGCCCATCGTGCGACACTCTGCCCCTCAGTGCGACGATGGCAAGGATACCACGTGTCATGGGAGGGTGGCCTTCCCAACACTCCGTCGAGACGCGAAGCAGGAGCGGCAAGGATGCGATACCCGCACGGAACCCTGTCTTGGGCCCTCATCGGTTGTCTGGCGGCAGGTTGCGGAGCCCGCAGCAACTCGAACCAGACCGCCGCTAACTCCAGCGACCAAGCGGCCCCAACAGCCGGTGCCGAGGGCGCGAAGTCGGGGTGCTTGAATCCCCCCGAAAACCTTGACGGGCCGGAGGGCGCGGTCTATCAGTTTCTCGAGGCCGTGCGCACGGGCGATGACAAGAAAGCCGAGGGCATGTTTACGCCCAAGGCGCGGGAGCGAACCAAGGAGATGGACATCCAGGTGGCTCCTCGCGGCAGCGACACCGCGCGGTTCGAGCTCGGCCGAGTCGAGATGCTGGAGGAGGATGGCGCCCGGGTCGGGTGCAAATGGACGGACCTGAACAAGGACGGCCAACTCCGCACCGATGACATGACGTGGATGGTCCGCAAAGAGCCGGAAGGCTGGCGGATCGCCGGAATGGCGGCTACCGTGTTCGAGGGGGAGCCTCCCCTCCTCTTGGACTTCGAGAATCCCAAAGAGACCCTCGAAAAGCTGGAAATGCTCCGGCAGGAAATAACCCGCCGGGCGACGGACGAGCCCCGGCAAGCCCAGCGCGGAGAGGGGCCTTCTGACTCCGTCCAGCGATGAGGCGCAATCGGAGACGCCGCTGAGGCTCTCAGTTCCCACCCAGTAATGGGGGAAATGCGTCTCTTTCTCCCGTGCCGCGTTCCGGAGAGCCGGTTCTGAGAGTCGCGGCGCCAGGGCGTTGACAGCCAGCAGATTAGCTGTCCCTGTCGCCTTGCACCCCCAGACGGGGGCATTCTTATGCGTCCGTCGTACCATTCCGATGGGGGATTTCTGCCGTTTCTTTCTTGGCAGACCATGTACAATTCCCAGAGCACCGGATCGCCCTAGGACGCATATTTTGTAGCTCCTCCCCGCTTGACAACGAAATCGAGCGTGCTAGCTTAACGTTCTAGGCTGTGCAATCCGTACGACCGGAAGAAACCGCCGACTTGAACAGGGAAGTCGCACGATTCCGGCCGCTGCACGGCAACCTATGTTTAACCGTCTCCCCCGTCCTGGCCGTCAAGGCAGGGGAGCGACAACACGATGACGGCAAGACTGCGAATCCTCAAACGCTACGGTACCTGTTAATTGGAGGATGTCTGAATGAAACGTACCCATCTGATTGGCGTCGCGGCCTTCGTCGCGATGCTGGCTATCGCACTGACCGCGGAAGCCGGGCTGCTGCGGGCCAAGACCTGTGCTCCGGACACTTGTGCTCCGAAGGCCTGTGCTCCGGCGACCTGCGCGCCGAAGACCTGCGCTCCGGACACCTGCGCTCCGAAGCGCTGCGGCCTGTTGCACCGGGCAAAGGCGGACACCTGCGAGCCGAAGACTTGCGCACCCAAGACCTGCGCTCCGAAGACCTGCGCTCCGAGGACCTGCGCTCCGGCGGCTCCGAAGCCTTGCGCCCCGGCGCCCAAGGTGTGCGCCCCGGCGCCCACGTGCGCTCCGAAGACCTGCGCTCCGGACACCTGCGCTCCGAAGCGCAGCGGTCTGCTGGCCCGGCTCAGGGCGTCTGCGGACAC
Organism: uncultured Planctomycetaceae bacterium; assembly: GCA_964354135.1. Taxonomy (GTDB): domain Bacteria; phylum Planctomycetota; class Planctomycetia; order Pirellulales; family Thermoguttaceae; genus CAYGZA01. The sequence continues at coordinate 14,270 of CAYGZA010000100.1, read as the reverse complement.
TTGCGAGCCGAAGACTTGCGCTCCGAAGACCTGCGCTCCAAAGACTTGTGCTCCGAAGACTTGTGCTCCGGACACGTGCGCTCCGAAGTGCCGCCGGGTTCACTGCCGCGCGAAGACCTGCTGCGCTGCTGAGGTAGCATGCGCTCCGGCCGGTCCGGCCAAGGCTGCCGGCCCGGCTGCGGCTCCGAAGGCGGCCCCGGCCGCCCCGCCGGCGCCGGCCCCCGCTGCCCCCCCCGCACCGCCCAAGGCCTAGGTGTGGGTGATTGAACCTGTCCCCGGACGAAGCCCGTTTAGCTACGGTGTTCGCCCGGGATCGAATCGGTGTGGCCAACGGGTGACCTCCCCTGTTGGTGCCTTTGGCCATGCGAGTGCTTCATGAGCCGGACCCAAAGTTGGGTCCGGCTCGCGTTTCTTGACTTGGTTACTCATCTTATGACGGGAACCCTCTCTCCCGGATTATTCATCGACGTCGTAGGGCATGCTTCCAGCCGGCCGTTTAGGCAACACAGGCAAGATGCCTGTGCTACTCTTGCTGTCCACGAATAATCCGGGCTCTGCGACTTGCCCGTTTTCTCGGCTCGATGCACCTGTGTTGGGCCGTTCCGGTCGCCACGTGAGACAGCGAAGCCCCCGCGGACTGCCACGAAAGAGAACATGGGGGATATGCGCAACAGAAGAAGGATACGAGAAGAATTCCGAAAAAAGACTCGGGCTCTCCCGCTGTTTTGGCCGAAGATCCCGTCGCGAGTTCGTCGTTACACGATGAATTCAGGCGCTTATCTCGCAACAGGGGCCCTCGTCTCGGACGTTCGTCCCAAGGCCAATCGCGGGCGCGGGCTTTGAGCCCCTGCCTAGTGGGAAACTGGCACGTCCAGCGAAACCTGGAAAAGGTCGATCCGATGTCTCGCGCAGCGCTAACGTGGCTTTGTCTATGTCTGGTGGTTACGACGGCCGGATGCACGATGTGCGCTCACCCTTACGATGAGTGCGGCCCGACGTTTGCCGGAGGCTCTCCCGGACAGTGCCTGTCGAATGTCCGGGAAGGCTCGATCTTGTCCGAGGGTGTGGTCGTGCCGGCGGGTGCCGAAGCGGTCGCCGGGGAGGTCTCGTCCGTCATCGAGGGCGAAGTGGAAGGGCCGATCGAGCCCACCCCGGCGCCCGTGGCAACACCTCCTCGCCCCGCAGGTTGGAGGCCGAGCAAGTCGGCCCCCAGGACGGGCCCAGCGCCCGCTCCGGCCGACGGGCAACGCTGACGATTCTGGGCTGGCGGCTCCTTGCCAAGCGACCGCCAGTGCCGGAGAATCCTCGCATCGAGGCTCTTGCCGCTGAGGTCCGGCCCGCCGATCGTGGCGTTGGGCGATGGTCATCCCCCCCTTTGGAATGTTGCTACGGGGCATATCCGGCACCGTGCTGCTCGCGGTGTTGACGGTATGGGGTGTCCGCTCTTGGAGGGGCCCCGCTACCTCGGTCGGCGATCCGGCCCGGCTCCCGGAGAGGCTGCCGTCTCGCGGAATCGCCGAACTGAAGGCAGCCTGCGGCCGCACGGCGTCTTGGGTCGTGCAGCAGCTCGGACCGAACGCCCACGCCATCGTGCGGCCGCCGTTTGTGGTTGCCGGAGAGAGGGCCGAAGCCGAGTTGGACCGGTTGTTCTGCCGGTCGATTGCCCCGGCCGCCAGGGCCATGACCGCCCAGTACTTCCGCCACGTCTCCCCGGACGAGCCGATCACCGTTCTGGTCTTCGGAGACGAGCCGAGTTACCGCGAATGTGCCCGGCGGCTTTGGGGCGAGGAGAATGTCTCCGCGTACGGCTACTATCGGCCGCACCTGCGGACGTTGATGGTGAACCTCGGCCGGGGCGAGAGCGGCCTGCTTCACGAGCTGACGCACGCCCTGATGGCCTTCGATTTCCCCGAGGCACCGCAGTGGCTCAGCGAGGGGCTTGCCGCTCTTCACGAGGATGGGTGCCTTCGCAGCGACGGCTCTGGGATCGACGGGCTAGTGAACTGGCGGCTTCCGCTGCTCCAGGAGGCCATCCGCCGACAAAGGCTCCCTCCTCTGAAAACGTTCCTGGAAGACGGGGCTTTCAGCCGCGTTGAGCGGGGACTTGCCTACGCCTATGCCCGGTACCTCTGCATGTACCTTCAAGGCCGGGGTCTCTTGGGGGAGTGCTACCGGCATTCTCGTGCCCGGGCACGAGCCGATCCGAGCAGCGCCGAGACCCTGCGGCGGCTCCTGGCGTGCCGCTCCTGGAGCGACCTGGATCGTGATTTTCGGGCCTGGGCGGTGCAACTCCGCTTTCTACAGGTCGTTATCGACCGGGGACATTTCCGGGGCCTGGAGTGCCCGAGGGGAGACCTCCACAGGGGGCAGCTCTTCGATTTCGGTCTCCCCGGCTGAGATGCCCAAGTCCCTGAACTTCCTGGCGCTCACCAGGACTCTCGATTCCAGCGACGCGACGGCCTTGTTGTAGGCCTCGGTCGCCTGGTCAAGACTCCTGCCGACCTTGGCGATATGCCCGCCCATGTCGGATAGCCGCTTGTAAAGGTCGCGGCCCAGATTGCTGATTTCCTTGGCGCTGTCGGCCAGTCGTCTCTCCCCCCAGCCGCAGGCGACGGCACGCAATAGACCGATGAGCGTCATGGGCGTCGCAATGAGCACGTTGGACCCGACGCCAAACTCGATCAGGGCTGGATCATGCTCCAACGCCGCTGCGTAGAACACGTCACCGGGAAGGAAGAGCACAACAAAGTCCGGAGCAGATTCGAACTGCTCGAAGTAGGATTTCCTGCTCAGGTTGGTGATGTGGGTGCGGACCTGCCGGGCATGTTCCTGGAGCTTAGCCTTCCGGATGTCGTCGTCCTGGGCCTCGATGGCCTCCAGGTAGGCGAGGAGCGGCACCTTAGAGTCCACGACGATGTGCCTTGGGCCGGGAAGATGAACGACCAGATCCGGACGGAGCCGCCCCTCCTCCGTCTCGGTACTCAGTTGCTCTTTGAAGTCGCAGTGGTCGAGCATTCCGGCCATCTCGACCACCCGCTTCAGTTGGATCTCGCCCCACCGGCCGCGGACTTGGGGCGTTCGGAGGGCCTTGACCAGGTTCGAGGTTGTGGATTGAAGCTGGCGCTCAGTCTCCATGAGAGACCGGACCTGCTCGGTGAGGCCCTGGTACGCGCCGGCCCGGGTCTTTTCGAGCTCGTTGATCTTGGCGTCCACCTTGTCCAGGGACTCTTTGACCGGCTTGACCAGCTCCTGGATGGCCTGCTGACGTTTTTCCAGGTCGCCTTTGGCGGCTTCCTGGAACGTCTCCAACGTGGCCTTCGCCAGCTCCAGGAACGACTGGTTGTTGCTCTTGAGCGCTTCGGCGGCCAGGGCCTTGAACGCGTCGGCCAGTTTTCGCTGGGCCTCGTTGATCACGGCCAGCTTCTCCTCGGCCTGTTTGCGCTCCTGGCCGAGCGTCGTCGCAAGCTCGGTGGCCTTGGCGCTCAGATGGGCCTCGCGAGCCTGGGCTTCCCGGGCCTGCTGCTGGAGTTGTTCAAGCCTGGCGGTCAGGTCATCCATGGCCTGCTGGCGCGCGATAACCCGCTCGCTCAGGGCGGCCCGCTCTGCCTCCCCCTCGCTCTTGCCGCGCTGGTACTCGTGCCGGGCCGCCGCCCGCATCACGAGCCATGCCGCCAGAGCGCCCGCGGCCAGCCCGACGAACGCCAAGAGAACTGGTTCCCAATTGCCCATTGCCACGGCTCCAGCTTCAGACGAGCATCGGACCCTGACGCCCGCGAAGGCCCCGGCGACCATTCTATCGGATCCTCGAGGAGCCCGGGAGGGCGTGGCTCCTGCCGACCCGCACTTCTGGTTGCCAAACTCGCGTTTTCCGCTCGGCCCGGCAGGTCACCCGGGAATGACGTAGAGTATCTCTGGTGCCGGAACCTGCCGGCAGCGTCGGAATGCGCCGAAGGTAGCGATTGGAGCGTCTCTTGCCGAGCCGGCCCGGCGGGCCGCCCGGCCGGCAGGTCGGCCGGCGAACCGGGCCCTTTGTGGAGAAACCCCGTGAGCAGTCTTTACGAGTTCTTGTCCTCGACTTTGGCCGACAGAAGGATTGACGACGCCGAAGTCCCCCTGATCCGCGAGTATCTGTATCGAGACGGGGATCTCGATCTGGACGACGTCAAGCTCCTGGTGGAACTGTACTGTGAAGCCCGGGGGTATTGCCCTGCCTTCGAGGAGCTGTTCTTCGAGGTCCTTGAAGAAGTCATGCTAGCCGACGGCCAGGTCTTGCCCAGCGGGCAGTTCTACCTCCTGAAAATGGTCTACTCCGACCACCAGGTCCGGGACCGCGAGATAGATTTCCTGCGCAAGCTGCGGCGCAAGGCAAGAAAGACGACCCCCGAGTTCGACGCGCTCTGCGAAGAGGCGTTTCAGGCCCATCCCACCGCGTGGGACGTCGGGGGCCGGTAGGGCGGAACGGCCGAGCCGCCGCAGAGACTTCCGAAGTCTCCGAGACTTCGGAAGTCCTGGGGCACCGTCCGCTGTGACCGACCACGCTCATCCCTCGGCAGCCATCGCCCGGCTCGTTTCCCGCACCGCCGCGATCATCGCCCTCATGTTCTCCACCGGCGTGTCGCGGGGGTTCATCTCGCCGGTGTTGAAAAGGTACCCGCCCTGCGAGTAGCCGATGCGGGCGATCCGCTCGGCCTCGCGGGCAACCTCTTCCGTGGTGCCGCGGAAGAGGACGCCGATCGGATCCAGATTGCCGCTGGTGCAACACTTGCCGGCCAGCGCCGCCTGCACCTCGCCAAGGTCGGCCGCGGGGCCGCAGTTGACGATGTCCGCCCCGGTCTCGACTTCGGCCAGGAGATACGGGACGAGGATCTCGCTGTTGTGCAGGTGGACGATGGCGCCGCACTGGTGGGCCCGCTGGACCAGCCGCTTGCACGCCGGCAAGGCAAACCGGCGGTATTGCTCCAGGGAGAGCATCCCCGAGAAGGCATTGCAGTCGCCCAACCAGACGGCATGGGCCCCGGCGCGGACCTGGGCCTCGATCCAGCGGGCCTGAAGCTCGACGAAGAACGCGCACGCCCGGGCCAGCAGATCGGGCTCGGTGAGGGCTAGAACCATCGTCTCTTCCAGGCCGAAGAGGAGCCCCACCGAGCTGTAGGGCGCCGCGCAGCTCCCCTCGATCAGGACCCGGTCGCCGAAATGCTCGCGCACGAGGCGCAGGGCCTTGAGCTTCTCCGGCATCCGGCCGTCTTGGCTCGGGTCGGGCAGGCGGAGCCGGTCGAGCGTGGCCTCGGTGGCGGGCAGATAGTCTTTGGTGGCCCGGAGGATGTTGCCTTCGCCGTGCGTGCCGACGCCCAGCGGCTCGAACTCGAAGCAGTCGTCCACCTGGAGCCAGGCCCAGTCGTAGTCGAACTCCTCAATGGCCGCGATCCAGACCTCGGCCATCTTGGAGCCGTCCCGGCAGACCGCTTCGTAGGTGTACTTGCCGTGCCACTTGACGTCCAGTTCCTCGCTGTGGGCGAAGACCGGCAGCCGCGCCGGCCTTTCCAGGGCGACTGCGCGGCGAACATCGTCCAGGACTCCTTCGTAGGCCATAGGGTTGATCCCTTGCTTCGACGGCTGTCTTGGGGCTACGCTGGGCGACTGTATCGCGCCGGAAACGGTCGGTCAAGCGGGCCGGAGACCTCGCCAGTTACCCCAGTACTCGCATCTTGCCGACGAAGGTGCTCGTCGGCGTCAGTCGCGGTCGGAGAGTCGTCTCCGAGGAATTGCCCTTGACCGCCTGGAAGGAAAGGCTATTATCGTCAATTGAGCTAGATAAAAATGGCGTAATCTACGTGACCCAGGATTCGCGTTTCGTCAGGAGGACCAAGTCGTGCTCGTACTAAGTCGCAAGCGCGGGGAGCAGATCGTCATCGGCGACACGATCACCGTAACCGTGGTGGAAGTGAAGGGCAGCCGAGTGAGGCTCAGCTTCGAGTGCCCGGTGGCGGTGCCCATCCACCGTGCGGAGTTGCACCGGCGAATTCACGGGCAATCGCCCCCCGTTGCCTGCGTCCGATAGCAGGGGTTCGCGAGAAGAGGTCGGCCGGGCTGCCAGCCTGTCTTCGGCGAACCTCGCCACGAGACCGGGCTCGCGTCGTCGAGGAAACGGGCAAGATGCCCGTGCTACTCGCGGCTCCGCCACGCGTGTCGACATTCTGCCGCCGCTCGCATATCATGGTCCCACATCTCTTTGCAGCACTCGGGAGTTGAACGACCATGACGCACAGTCTCAACAAGTACAGCAGCCGCCTCACGCAAGACCCCGATCACGGCGGGGCACGAGCGATGCTCTACGCCACCGGGCTCTCGGAGGCCGACATGGACCGGCCGCAGGTCGGGATCGCCAGCGTCTGGTGGGAGGGCAATCCGTGCAATATCCACCTCAACGACCTGGCCGCCCGAGTGAAGGAAGGAGTGGTCGCGGCGGGACTGGTGGGAATGCGGTTCTGCACCATCGGCGTCAGCGACGGCATCTCCCAGGGAACCGAGGGAATGAGCTACTCCCTCCAGTCCCGGGACCTGATCGCCGATTCGGTGGAGACGGTGATGTCGGCCCAATGGTACGACGCCCTGGTGGCCATCCCCGGCTGCGACAAGAACATGCCGGGGTGCGTCATGGCCATAGGCCGGCTGAACCGCCCGGCGCTTGTCGTTTACGGCGGGACCATCCGCCCGGGCTCTTATGCCGGACGACAGATCGACATCCTCTCGGTTCTGGAGTGCGACGGGGAATACTCGGCGGGCAGGGTGGACGCCGCGACACGCCGGGAAGTCATCAAGCGGGCGTGTCCCGGCCCGGGGGCCTGCGGCGGGATGTATACGGCCAACACGATGGCCAGCGCGATTGAGGCCTTGGGGATGTCGCTCCCGTATAGTGCCAGCACCCCGGCCGAAGACCCGGCCAAGCTGGAGGAGTGTTTCCGTGCCGGCGAGGCGATTCACGTTCTCTTGGAGAGGGACATCAAGCCGCGGGACATCATGACCCGGGCCGCGTTCGAGAACGCCATGGTCGTGGTGATGGCGCTGGGCGGCTCGACGAACTCGGTCCTGCACCTGATTGCCATGGCCCGGTCCGTGGGCGTGCCGCTGGAGCTGGACGATTTCCAGCGGACCAGCGACCGCGTCCCCTACCTGGCCGACCTGCGGCCGAGCGGGCGATACTGGCAGCAGGACCTGCACCAGGTGGGCGGCACGCCGGCCGTGATGAAGTACCTCTTGGAGAAGGGCTTCCTGAACGGCGATTGCCTCACGGTGAGCGGCAAGAGGGTGGCGGAGAACCTGGAGTCGCTTCCGGGACTGACCCCCGGGCAGGACGTAATCCGCCCGGTCGAAAACCCGATCAAACCCACCGGCCACCTCCAGATCCTCAAGGGCAACCTGGCCCCGGGCGGGGCTGTGGCCAAGATCACCGGAAAAGAGGGGCTGCGATTCGCCGGCCCCGCCCGCGTCTTCGACTCGGAGGAGCAGATGCTCGCGGCGATGGAGAAGGGCCGCGTGGCGCGCGGGGACGTGGTCATCATCCGGTACGAAGGTCCCAAGGGCGGCCCCGGGATGCCGGAGATGCTCACCCCCACCTCGGCCATCGTGGGCGCCGGATTGGGGGCGGAAGTTGCCCTGCTGACCGACGGCCGTTTCTCCGGCGGTTCTCACGGGTTCATCGTCGGCCACGTCACTCCGGAGGCCCAAGAGGGCGGCCCGATCGCGCTGGTCGAGGACGGCGACCCAGTGACAATTGATGCCCAGACCCGGCGGATCGACGTGGCGGTGAGCGACGAGGAGATCGCCCGGCGTCGGGCCCGTTGGACGCCACCGCCGCTGAAGGCCACCCGGGGCACGCTGTGGAAGTACATCAAGTGCGTCCGGTCGGCCGCCGAAGGGTGCGTGACCGACGAATGAACCTGGCCCTGTTCGACGCCGACCGCACGCTTGTCCCATCGACCGGCACCGACGACCGCTGTTTTGCCCAAGCGGTCTCGGAGGTGCCCGGAATCTCCGGTTTCAGCACGAACTGGCCGGACCGCCTGCCTCCGACCGACTCAGGGCAGTTCCGCTTTGCAGCGGAGGAGCCATCGCAGGCCGAACACCCGCACGCGGTAATAGCGCGTCAGACACGTGTCACACTGGACCGTATCCGCCAGCGGACGCAACGGGACCAAGAACCAGGGCAAGCGGTACCTGATCTTCTCTAGCGTTCTTGTAGACAGGCAGTTGGGACACTTCTGCCCGGGCTTCCGCGGGGGTTCCACGTCGCACCTCAACCGGTCTCTGTTCCGCGCCCTGGCCCGCTGGAAGAGTCAACCACCGACCGGAGATCGTTCCGTTCGGGCCGGATTCGTCCAAACCAGTCCGAACTCAAGGCCAACGAGAGGAACGCGCGCCTGCACGATCCGCCGCAAGACGTTGCGAGGTGTGCGGACACCGGACGCCTCTTCGGCCGGGAAGGCCCTTCCGCCAGAAATGTATAGTAATCCAGGGCCCTATCGAATTCAACCCAAGCGCGGGAAATTGTTTCTACTCGTCGCCAAGCAGGCACAGCCATGCTGCGACGGAGTCGCCGGAGTTCCCCCTCCTGTTGGGGGCTGAACGAGCCGGAGCGCTGGCCTAGCGTGTCCATCCAGGTGATCAGCCGGTCCCAGTCCCCGGGCCCCAGCTTCACGTCGTAGTGGCCCTGCCTCAGGAGCTTCAGCCCGGGGTTCATCCGGGCCTCGCACGCGCCGGCAACGGATCGCTGCTCCTTGTAGCGGGCGACGACGACGTCCTTCAGGCTTGGCGAGCCGTACGCGACCAGGGCATCGTAGGACTTGGCGGGCGTCAGGTCGAACTTCTCCCCCTTGGTTCCCGGCTTGTGGCAAGTCACGCAGTGGTTGTCGAGCACTTGCTGCACCAGCGCGGCGTAATCGAGCGGCCAGGAACCCTCCGGGCCGGGCGTAAGCTTCGAGGGCTCGCGCCGGGAGGCCAGAGGGATCGCGTTGGGCGGAGCGGTGGAGCGCGGCTCGTGGCAGCCCACGCACGTGGAGGTCTGCCCCGGCTGCAAGTACGTTCCGCTCCGCATCGTCTGAACCGCCATCCCTTCTGCGTCGAGCGCCTGCAGGAAGAAGGTCACGCCCGAGGGGACGACGAACAGCGCCGAGCCGTCCTCCTCCACCGGCACGGTGCCCAGGACGAACCGCCCGGAATCGTGCGTCGTCAGCCCGATCTCCGGGTAGTTCATCGTCGGGTGCGTCTTGACCGGCATCCCGACGACCCGCAGCCGCTTGATTGTCCCCCGCGGGATCGGCTCCAAGCCCTGGTGTACGTCCAGGACAAGCATCCGGGCCTCTTGCGGACCGTCCCAATGTGGCTCCGGGATGATCGTCTGCGGGCGCGGCCGCGGGCGGACCGGCAGCGGATACTGGCTCCCCATCGCCGGGTCGCGATACAGGAGGCTCAGGTTGCCGAAGGCGTCGTAGAGATACACCCCCAGGGCGGCGACCTCGTTCTGTTGGCCCTGGAACCGCAGGGGCTTGTCGCTCCAGGCCACCAGGTGGTGTTCTTCGGAGAGGGGCCACGGATTGGCGTAATACGTGGTCGGCGTCCCCTCGCTTTCGGGGAACGGTACCTCGGGAGTCAGCCGCGCCAGCGCGGCCGGCACGTCGTGCCCCAGGTTCGGGTCCAACAACACCAGGCTGCCCGCGGTGATCGAATGGTGCCCCGAGGCCGTCACCACGAAGCGGTGCGAGCCGGGGACCGCCCGGGCCTCGAAGAAGCACTCCGGGTTCCGCGTGAAGTTGCCGAAGATCGCCTGGGCGTTGGTCCCGTCGGGCATGGTGGCCCAGAGGCCCATTGCGTTCTGGCCGTAGCGGTCGACATAGTCCCACCGCGAGTAGATGATCCGCCCCTGGTGATCGACGCTCGGCGTCCACTCGAACATCTCGAAGGCGGATATCGGGCGGAGATTGCCGCCGTCGGGGTCCATGGCGTGCAGGGTGTAGACCGCGCACGGCCGCTCCGGGCCGCCCCCGCAGCGGACGTAGCTTTCCGGCAGGGCGGGATAGCGGAGGCTCGCCATCGCCGTCTCTTTCGTGTACTGGATCGCTTGTCCGCGGCGCGTGGAGCAGAAGACGATCCGGCCGTCGGGCAGGTAGCGGCCGTCGAAGTCGTTGTACTTGCCGCGCGTAAGCTGCCGCAGCCCGGTGCCGTCCACGTTGATCTCGAACAGATGGTAGAACGAGTCCTCGGGCAGCTTCGACTTGTCGAGCTTGTCGGCGGACTCGCTCAAGCCCGGGTGGTAGCGGCAATAGGCGAAGAGGACCTTCTTGCCGTCGTACGAGATATCCGGGCGGAGGACGTTTCCGGGGGCGAAACCGGGCGTGAGGCAGCGGATCTTCGGCCGATCCGATCTGAAATCCTCCAGCACGAACAGCCCGCCGCCGGGATGCGACCACCAGCCCAGGTACTGGTCCGACATGTGGCTCCACCGCCCCGGGGCACTCTGGGCGAAGACCATGTCTTTGAAATCCAGGAGCGGGTTGGCCAGGGCCATGCGGCGGACGGCCCAGCGGGCCTCGAAATAGAGCGCGCGGCGGGCCTCTTGGGGTGCGTCCTTCGGAAGTTGCGCAAGTCGAGTAGCGACGCTCTTGAGCGTTTCTTCGTCCCGCTCGATTCTTGCCCCCAGCCGCTTCAGGCTCTCGGCCAGCTTCAGGCCGCGGTTGACGACTTCGGCGATCGGATACTCCCTCTTTCCGGCGGCGCCGGCTTTTCTGGTGGACCACTCGCACGTGCTGCTCTGCGTGGCCGGCTTGCCCGGGGCAATGTTGCGGCCATCGCCCGGGACGAAGATCTCCACTTCGTCCAGGTGCAGGCAGTTGTTGCCCGGCACCTGGAGCCGCAGGAAGCGGGCCTTGGCGCCGTCGAGCTTGACGGCCAAGGGCTTGCCGTCCGGCTGGCCGTGGAAGACGCTGCCATCGTGCTGGTAGACCTGCCGGAACGCCTTGCCGTCCCCCGAAACGAGCACGGCCAGCCTGGCCGCGCGGCCGACCGTGTGGTCGCAGCGGTTGTAGATCAGCACCCACTCCAGCGCCGTGACGGCCCCCAGGTCAATCTGCCACCAAGGATTGTCTTCCAGCGCCGTGTGAAAGCCCCATTTGCCGTTCTTCACCCCGTCGCACGCCCCGGCGGCATCCTCCTCCGGCGTCACCTTGCCGAACGCCGTCCCCCGCACCTCGTCCTGGCGGAGCCAATCCGCTTCGATTCTCTCTCGAGGCGGCGGAGCCGGCCAACGCGATTCGGCACGTGCTATAGCGGCCGCAAGCAGCAGGGCAGCACTGGTCACGCAAACCCAAGCCGGAGAGGTCCCTTTCCACGGTGTCACAGAGCAATCCTCCTTTACGGATTGAGGGCGAGCGACAAGCCCCCCGCCCGACGCTTTCCGAGCCACGCCCACCAGCTTGATAGTCTACACTACCACGATCCCCTCGGTAAACTGCGGCAGGACGCGATCGTGGTATTGCAGATCGACAGGGATCACGTAGCGGCCGGGTTTCGCGCCGGCTGGAATGCGCAGGGACAACGGGACTTGGCCGTCCTGCTTAGGCGGGATCTCGACGCTCGCCCAGGTCGTGGTCCCGCCGGCCCAGACCCGCGGCAATGCTGCCCGGCACTTGGCGGTTCGCGCCGCCGCAGAGTGGTTCGTGACAACCACGCGGAACGCAACCTCCACGCCAGCCGTTCCCTTCTGCTCATACGGGTGGCAGCGGACCCACGGCTCGTCCATGCCGTAGTTCGGATGATCCCACGGAAAGAGCTGCCCGTAAAGCCGCTCCCGCTCGGCCAGGTTGGTGCGCATGAAGCGGCACTCTTCCGGCGTGAAATCCCAGGCGTCGCTGACGTGGCAATTGAAGATGTGCGTGGGCCGGAGCTTCTCGATCAGCTCGATGCAGCGGTCGAAGCCCACGCCCCGGCCCAGCCAGTTGCGGTTGTGGGCGCAATAGTCGTCGATCCCGGCCATGGTGAACGAGTCGCCCACGAAGAGCATCCGCAAGTCGCCCGACTCCGCCAGAAGGCCCGAGTGGTAGAGCGTCTGCCCGGGGAGATGATAGGCCGTGAGGCGGAACTCATGCCACTGCCAGGGCTCGCCGTCCTTGGTGACGCGGTCCACCCGGGCCTTGCTCGGCGAGATGCACGGCAGGCGCCATGCCAGCGGGTCGGCAATCACTTCGGCCACGTGGCGGTCGGTGATGCACGGGCAATCGAACGCTTTCTGGAACTCGGGGATCGCGTCGACGTGGTCGTCGTGGTAGTGGGTAACCCAGAACCCCTCGACGCGGCCGATCTCGCCCTTGGCGAGCATGTCCTTGAGCTTCTTGACGATGTCCGGGCCCCCGCAGTCCATGACGAAGGCCGCCTTGTCCTTCGACACGAGAACCCAGGTGGTGCCGAAGTGACGGAGGCACGCAGGCACCGGCTTTCCGGGGCGGATGGGCATGTGGCCCGGCCGGCCCGCGTACTCCTGGAACATCTTGGGGAAGTAGTGACGGAGGGCGGAGATGGCCACGTACTTGTCGTAACACTCGTCGAGCCGCTTGATGAGCGCGTCGATGGCCTGGCGCGGATCGCGCATGATGCGGCCGTGCGAAGGCACGAGCCACTCCGGCGTGGCCGCCTTGATGCGGCCGAGGCTCTCGACCAACTGCGGCCGGGCGCCCAGGAAACCGTGGTAATCGCTGGTCACCGTCCCCTTTTGCAGGCTATAGAGTTCCCAGAGCCGGCCTTCGTCGTAGATGGCGTCGCCCGAGAAGACCACGCGGCGGCCGTCCACCTCGACCAGATAACTCAGTGAGCCGTCCGTGTGGCCGGGGGTTGAGAGGACTTGGATCTTGGCCGGGCCCCATGCCAGCGTCTGACTCGGGGTAAGAACGCCGTCGACCCGCACCGGCTCGGCCAGCATGAGATGGTGCGGGTGCTGGTTGTAGATGTGCCAGCGGCTTGCCGGGTTGTTCCAGTAAGCGGCGACGTTGTCGAAATGGGCGCGCTCGGCCGTCGGGACCATGATCTTGGCCCCCGCGGCCGCCAGCTCATGGGCCCCGCACGCCTGGTCCCGGTGATGATGCGTGAATGCCACCTGGTCCACCGCCGTGATGCCCAGGTCTTTGAAGGCTGCGGCCACGCTTCCGTCCCCGCAATCGATCAACAGGGCTCGGGAACCATCGTGGAGCACGCCCACGTTGATCGGGCCGCCGTAGACGGCCAAGTGCGGGCTGAGTCTAGTCACGCCGTGCGGCTTGGTTTCTGATGCCGGCCGGGCCTCGCTCCCGGGCTCGGCTCCGAGGGCTGCGGCCACCGGCAGGCCACCCATGGCACCCAAGGTCGCCGCGCCAAGCCCACAAAGGAAGTCGCGACGCGACGGTTTCTTCGCCGATTTCGAGTCGTTGCGGTTCATGGCAGGCATTGCGGAGAATGGGAGGTGGTTGCGGGCCTCGTATTCACTTCCGGAGGGCTCGGCTCTTGCGGGACGCAGCCACCCGCTCCAGGTCCAGGAGTCTGCGCTTCATTTTCAGGCCGCCGGCCGCCGAGTAACCGTGAAGCCGGCCGCCGGCTCCCACGACGCGATGGCAAGGAATCACCAGGGGAATCCGGTTGGCCGCCATGCAGTTGCCGACCGCTCTCGCCGCCCGGGGGGAACCGGCCTTGGCGGCAAGCTGGCCGTAGGTCAGGGTGCGGCCGGGCGGGATCGCCCGACAGGAGGCCGTCACTCGGCGTTGGAACGGCGTTTGTCGGCCCGGATCAACCGGCACGTCGGCGATGTCGTCGGCTCGACCTGCCGCGTAGGCCTGAAGCCGGCGGACCAGCGCCGCGTTCCACTTAGCCCGCGTAGCGCCGGCGATCAACCCGGGATCGAGGTCCCGAACAGCCTGGTTTCGCGAGGAGTGTCCAAAGGTGAGCTGCTTCAGGGTTTGGCCGCAGCCGATCATGGCCATCCACCCGAGTGCGCTGGGGAACACCACCAGGAAATCCGCCCTTTGGGGGTCAATCCTTGCAGGCATGGGTCTCTCGTGGGTCGCGGGGTCGAGGTGGCCGAGGTGCTTCCACGGGGGGACGGCTTTGACAGTGTAGGGGCCATGGTCCTATACTACAATCAGTCATGCAACCAGTCTTTTGGCGGTAAAAGCCCCCTCTTGCGGCGGATCTAAATAGGGTCTCACGATTCCGGGAGGGCGAGGCTCCTGCCGAGCCGGGCAGAACACGCCCGTTTG
>CAYGZA010000099.1:0-18498 GCA_964354135.1 uncultured Planctomycetaceae bacterium | reverse complement strand
CTTCGCAGGCCGGCAGCCGGAACTGGTGGGAATCACGTTCCGTAACGTGGACGACTGTTTCTGGCCCGGGCGCGCCTGGTTCGTCCCCGAGTTGGCTGAAACGGTGGACCGCATCCGGGCCGCCAGCAACGCCCCGATCGTCTTGGGCGGGGTGGGCTTCTCCGTGTTCGCCGAGGAGGTTGTGCGGCGGACCGGCGCGGATTTCGGCATCCGCGGCGACGGCGAAGAGGCCCTGGTGGCCCTGGCCGTCGAACTCGGTTTGGGTGGCGTGTCCTCACGAAGCGCGGGCAAGGCAGGGGGCCCGTGCCGGTTCGACCGCGTGCCTGGGCTCATCCGGCACGAGAGCGGCGCCCTCGGCACCAATCCGCCGGCATGGCCGGAGCACCTGACCATCCCTACGGCCCGCGATGCCGTGGACAACGCGACCTACTTCCGCCGCGGCGGCCAGATCGGCGTCGAGACCCGGCGGGGGTGCAACCGGCAGTGCTCCTACTGTGCCGACCCGCTGGCCAAGGGGGCTGCGGCCCGGCTGCGGAGCCCGGCCGAAGTGGCCGACGAGGTCGAGTCGCTCCTGGCCCAAGGAATCGACGTATTGCACCTCTGCGACAGCGAATTCAACATTCCGCTCCAGCATGCCCGGGACGTGTGCGACGAGCTGATCCGCCGGCGGCTCGGGGAGCGCGTCCGCTGGTACGCCTATCTGGCGGTGGTGCCGTTCGATGCGGACCTGGCCCGGCGAATGCGGCGTGCGGGTTGCGTTGGGATCAATTTCACGGGCGATTCGGCCAACGCGGCGATGTTGGCCTTCTATCGCCAACCTCACCGCCGCGATGACCTGGCCAACGTCGTCCACTCGTGCCGCGCGGAAGGGATCGCGGTGATGATCGACCTGCTCCTGGGCGGCCCGGGGGAAACGCCCCACACCGTGGCCGAGACGATCGGGTTCGTCGGCGGCCTCGAGCCCGACTGCGCCGGGGCCGCCCTGGGCGTGCGGCTCTATCCCGGCACGCGGCTGGTCAAGGACCTGATCGCTTGCGGGCCCTTGGGCACCAACCGCGGAATCCACCGCCGCTACGAGGGCCCGATCGACCTCCTGAAGCCCACGTTCTACGTTTCTCCCGACCTCGGCGATCAGCCCGCGCGGCTCGTTCGCGACCTTATTGCCGGCGATACGCGGTTCTTTGAGCCGGCGGACGAAACGCCTGGGCCGGCCTCGCCGGTCGATCCACGAACCGGCTACAACTACAACGAGAACCAACTGTTGGTTCAGGCGATTGCCGCCGGGGCCCGTGGGGCGTATTGGGATATCCTCCGCCGCCTCCGTGCGACCTGATCCGAACCGTAGGAGTGGCGCCGCAAGAGTGGAACCGCAGATGAACGCGGATGAACGCGGATAAGATGGAGAAGGGAGGCTGGTGGGACAGGGTTAGGTCTTGCGTTTCAGGCTATCTGGGTGCGTCGGCGTGCATCTGCGGTTCCGTTTCTCTCTTTAGAATAATTGTCCTCCTCTGGGGCATACTGAGATCAGCTTCGCGGGTGGGATGCCGGTGCCATAATGTCGCCTGTCCCCAATTCGTGTCGTTGTCCGTTCTTAACGTTTGCCTTTGCCGGGTCGCCCCCAACCGGTACAATCGTCGCCATGTGGGGCAGAACCACATTCTGGGGCCAATTCCGTCAGGAGGACATCGCGATGGCGGGCAATTCTTGGACGCCCGGTGTGGTCGGCCACCTCTAGTCCCCTTTTTTCTTCCATCCGGTTGAGCGGAAACGCGAGTCGAACCGTGGACAGAGCGCTACTCGTTAGGGGTCTTGCATGACCTATTGGTGGCAACTCGGCCGCCTGGCCCATGATGCGTCTGACTAGGAGGTCCAATGGCCGGGAAGAAGAAACCCATCGGGAAGCAGAAAACCTCATCCCCGCCCGATAAGCCGGCCAGTACGCGTCAAGCTGCGGCTGAGGCAGCGCCGGCCCTGCGCAAGCGGGCGGAGGAAAAGGCCGGGGCAACGGGGGCGGACAACCTTGAGACGCTTTCGATCGAGGAGGCCAGGCGGCTCATCCACGAGCTGCGCGTGCATCAGATCGAGCTGGAGATGCAGAACCAGGAGCTCCGCCGCACGCAGGAGGCACTGGAAGCGTCGCGGGCGCGGTACTTCGAGCGGTACGACCTGGCCCCCGTGGGCTATTTCACCGTGAGCCGGCAGGGGCTGATCCTGGAAGCGAATCTCGCGGCCGCTACCCTGCTTGGGGTGCCAAGAGGCGCATTGGTCAAGCAGCCGCTGGCCGGTTATATCGCCCCCGAGGATCAGGACATCTACCACCGGCACTGCAAACAGCTCTTGGAGACGGGCGAGCCGCAGGTCTGCGAGCTGCGAATGGTGCGGCAGGACGGCGCCACGTTCTGGGCGTGGCTGGAGGCGACCGCGGCGCAGGATGGGGAGAGCGGGGCGCCCGTGTGGCACTGCGTGGTGAGCGACATCACCGACTGCAAGCGTGCGGAGGAAGCCCTGCGCAAGAGCGAGGAGCGATTCAGGCTGGCTATGGGCGCAACGAGCGATGGCCTCTGGGAATGGGATGTGCCGACCGGCCAGACGTATTACAGCCCCGCCTACTTCCGGATGCTCGGCTATGAGCCGGGAGAACTCGCATACACCTATCATGCGTGGGCCGATCTTGTCCACCCGGATGACCGCGAGCGCGTCCTGGCGGTCAACCGGGACTACATCGATAACCGGCGGGAGGTGATGGAAGTCGAATTCCGCATGCGCGCCAAGGACGGCCAATGGCGATGGATCCTTGAAAGGGGCAAGGCCGTGAGGCGAGATGCCGGCGGCAAGCCGCTTTTCATGGTGGGGACCCACGTGAACGTCACCGAGCGCAAGCGGGCGGAGTCGAACCAGCGCCTCCTGGCCGAGGTCCTGCGGCTGCTGAACCGTGGCGGCGACCGGTCCCCTCTTATCCGCGAGACGATCCGCTTGATCAGGGAATCGATGGGCTTCGACGCGGTGGGCCTGCGACTCCGCGCAGGGGAGGATTTCCCCTATTTCGAGCAGAACGGTTTTTCGGATGCCTTCGTGCGGGAGGAGAATTCCCTGTGCGCCAAGCGCGGGGATGGCGACGTCGTCCGCGACGCGGCTGGCTGGCCCATCCTCGAATGCACGTGCGGACTGGTGCTTTCCGGCCGAACCGATCCCGGCAAACCTTGCTTCACTCAGGGCGGCAGCTTCTGGACCAACGCGTCCTCGGAGCTGCTTGCGCTTGCGCCGGAGGCGGATCCCAGAACAAACCCCCGCAACCGCTGCATCCATGCCGGCTATCAATCGGTCGCCCTGATCCCATTGCGGTCGGACGATGAGGTCCTCGGTCTCTTGCAGTTGAACGACCGCCGGGAAGGCCAGTTTACTCCGGAGCTTATCCGGTTCTTCGAAGGTCTCGCCACCAGCATCGGCATCGCCCTCAAGCGCAAGCGGGCGGAGGAGGGCCTCCAGGCAGCCAACGCGCGGCTCGAGCAGGCGGCGATCCGGGCGGAAGCGGCCAACGTCGCCAAGAGCCAGTTCCTGGCCAACATGAGCCACGAGATCCGCACGCCCATGACTGCGATCACCGGCTTCACCGAACTGTTGCTGTCCGGGGAGTGGTCGGCGCAGGAACAGCGCGAGCATCTGAGCACCATTCAACGCAATGCGGAAGGCTTGCTGGCCATCATCAACGACATTCTGGATCTCGCTAAGATCGAGGCGGACCAGTTCCAGCTAGAGCAGATGGATTGGCCGCCACGGCAAGTCGTCGAAGACGTCGAGACGTCGATGCGCGGCCAGGCGAATGAGAAGCATTTGAGCCTGGAGGTCAAGTACGTGGATCCGATCCCGTCGGCGATCCGCACGGACCCCGTGAGGCTGCGGCAGATCCTGGTCAATCTGGTGGGCAACGCGATCAAGTTCACGAATTCCGGGGGAGTGCGAGTCACGGTCCGCTGGATTCCGGGGAAGGGTGCGCGGTCGCAGATGCAGTTTGAGGTGGCGGACAGCGGGATCGGCATAAGCGCCGAGGGAATCCAGGGGCTGTTCGAGCCTTTCACTCAGGCAGATATGTCCGCAACGCGGCGCTTCGGCGGCACGGGCCTGGGGCTCAGTATCTCCCAAAGGTTGGCGGAAATGCTGGGAGGGCAGATTGAAGTGGAGAGCGAGCCCGGCAAAGGGAGCACGTTCACGCTGACTATCGACGCCGGGCCCGCGGAGAAAGCGGGGATGCCCGAGGCGTCGCCGCCGGCGTCCCGCGCCGCAGAGGAGCGGACCGTGGCGAAGGCGCGTGAAGCGCTCCACGGGCGGGTGCTGCTGGCTGAAGACGTCTCGGAAATGACCAACTTGATTCGACTCACTCTCAAGAAAACGGGCCTCGGGCTTGATCTGGCCGAGAACGGCCTCGTGGCTCACGAGAAGGCCATGGCGTCGAAAGCAGCCGGAAAGCCATACGACCTGATCCTCATGGATATCCGCATGCCGGTGATGGACGGATACGAAGCAACGCGACGCCTTCGCGAGGACGGCTGGGAGGGGCCTATCGTCGCTCTGACGGCGCATTCGATGCGCGGAGACCGCGAGAAGTGCCTGGAGGCGGGCTGCAACGACTACCTCTCCAAGCCCGTGAGTCAGGCCAAGTTCTTCGGCGTTCTGGAGCGCTACTTGGGCCGGACGGGTGCAGCGACTGAAGAAGCCCCGGACCATGAGCAGCCGGCCGGCCGGTCCGGGGAAGGCAAGCTCTTCGATGGTCTTCTGGATGATGCCACGGTCGACCAGTTGGTTGATGAGTATGCCATGACACTGCCCGCTAAGGCGGAAGTGATCGAGAGGGCGTTCAACGCGCGCGATCTCGACTTGCTTGCAGGGCTTGCCCATGAGCTGAAAGGGGTGGCGGCCATGTACGGATTCTCGCGAGTGTCGGAGAAGGCCCTCTCCTTGAAGCAGCTTGCGGCGGAAGCCGACGACGTGGAGCAGCTTCTGACCGCGGTGTCCGAGCTGACCGAGCTTTGCAGGGAAGCGCCCAACGCACGACGTGGGAAACCGGCGGAATCGGCCGACCAACCGACCGACATCGATGGATCGCGGTCGCCCTAGGTTCTAGCACTCAATCGCCAAGTTGGCGGAAAAAGTGGAAAGGACGGGACATGACGAAACCAGCAACCGTATACATCGTCGACGACGACGAAAGCGCGGTCAAGCCGATTGCCAAGGTGGTTGAATCGATCGGCCTGAAGGCGGAAACCTACCCGTCTGCCAAGGAGTTCCTGGACAAGTACAGGCCCGCCGGACCGGCCTGCCTCGTCCTCGATGTCTGGATGCCCGAAATGAGCGGCGTGGTGCTTCAAGAACGGATGGCCGAGGCCGAGATAGGACTTCCGATCATCGTCATCAGTGCCCACGCGGACGTTCGGCTGGCAGTGGAGGTGATGAGAAAGGGCGCACGCGATTTCTTGGAGAAACCCTTCCGCATGCAGGAGTTGTCCGAGAGCATCCAGGAGGCGATCCGTTTCGACCGGGAAAACTGGCGCCGGCGTCAGGAACAAGAAAACGCGAAGAAGCGGTTTGAGCGATTGAAGCCACCTGAACGGCAGGTGTTGGACCTGGTCGTGGCGGGGAAAACCAACAAAATGATCGCCACACAGCTCGGCATCAGCGTGCGGACCGTCGAAGACCGTCGCGCCAGGATTATGAAGAAACTTCAGGTGGAGTCGCGAACGGACCTATGGGAGCTGGCAACATCAGGCAACTCGCCTTCGGCCCCGTGACGCCTCGACCTGCAGAAGATGCTGCGGAGGGGGGCAAGAGGGGCCGGCCGGTTATAGTCGGAAGAAAGCGACTTGGCCTCAGATTCTCTAATCCCGGCCGCCGAACTTGTGGTGTCCCCACATAACGGGTGGAATAACCGTATATTCGGCCGTGAAGCGTCGATAAGAGGTTCGACGTCACTCGACTGACGTTTGTGGTCCCCATGCGAGATGCCCCCCTTCGGGCTGTGGTCCAGGAGGGGGGCTTTTTTGCGCTGTTGCAGGCCAGTTCGGTGGGCCCGCCCGTGAGGCCGTCATTCTGCGGGTTTTCGGACGCGGATTCTCCGCGCAGTCGGGTGGCCCGGGAGGCTGCAGATACGGGCGACGAATCGACACCTCACGTGTCGACTCGCGGCCGGTTGCACCGGCACTTTCGGTTTTTCCGGTTCGCGTCGCTCCCGTGCAGGCGCTGTTGAGCTACCCGACCTAACGCGCACGCGCAAGGTAATGTGGTATAGGTGCAAGCGAGCGTAGAAAGCCACTGCTTTTGCTTTTGCCGCCGGTAGCCGAAGCTTCGGCTTGGCACGGGGCGTTTTGCGGATTCGCGCTGCGTTAGGAGGGCGAACATGTTGTCCATGCAGCCATTCTTGGAAGAGAAAAGGCCGGATCTGGAGTCGGTGGTCCGGCAGATTGATGAGATCTCCACGCTCCCTCAGATTGCCCTTCGGGTGATGGAGGTGGCCAACGATCGGGATTCAGGGGCGGCCGAGCTGAAAGAGGTCATTGAAACGGACGCGGCCCTCAGCGCGCGCATTCTGCGGTGCGTCAATTCCTCGGCATACGCGATACGAACACAAATCACCAATCTGCAACAAGCGATCGCGTATCTTGGCCTGAAGCAGATTCGCAACCTGGCCGTGACGGGCAGCGTTAACGAGCTGTTCAAGAGGGACGACAAGATCGGGCCTTACTGCCGCTCGCAGTTGTGGCGGCACCTGGTATCGGTCGGAATCTGTGCTCGGCTCATCGCAATGCGGCGCAAGATGAACAACTTCGAAGAGGCGTTTCTGGCCGGGCTGCTGCACGACATCGGCATTGTTCTGGAGGACCAGCACGCCCACGAACAGTTTGTCGCGGTGATTCGGTCCCTGGACGGGACCAAGACGCTGGCGGAGGTCGAGCGCAGTCACTTGGGGTTCGATCACACCGCCTTGGGCGACAAGGTCGCCGCGAGCTGGGGGTTCCCCGAAGCCACAAAGGCATCCATCCGCCATCACCATGCGTCGGCCAGTTACCGGGGCGAGCAGGCCGACGTCGTTCGATGCGTCGAAGTGGCCAACCTGGTTTGCACGCTCAAAGGCATTCCGTCGGTGGGGCTCAAACTGGTGAAGATCTCGCAACCTGCCCTGACGGGTCTTTCACTGACGAGAGAGGATATCACGGTCCTGGCCGCCGACCTCGACCAGGAGCTTGCCGCGAGCAGTAATCTATTCCAGATCTAAATGACGTTGCGTGAAACCCTATTTAGGTAGGACGCGATGGAGAGCCTGCCCTCCGATATTGGCGACCTGCTTGCGGTTGCGGAAGTCGCACGCCACGGTATCGGTGATCCGCGCTCTGCCTCCTGCCTGTTGAAGGCTTCTGAGCCGTCGCTTGTGCTCCTTGCCGACGCGGGCGGAGAAGTGATCTTCGCGGACGACTTCGAATCAGGAACGGGTACGGAGGCTGCGCGCGCGCTGTCCGCCAGCCTGGCCGAAGAGCTGGCGGACAAAAGGACGTGCAGGCTGGAAGTGCCTACCGATGCCGGACCTCGTCCGGCGTTTGCAGTCCGACTGCCCGATTGGGCCGAGAGGGGAATCGTGGGGTGCCTCCTGCGGCCGCCCGGCTTGTCTGAGATGCTTCCCGATGAGGCGCAGGCGCCGCTCGCCGTATGCGGAGCGCTTGCCTGGGCCGCGGGCCGCAACCGAGTGCGCGACGGCGAGTTGCGCACGCGCGTGGAGCACCTGCAGGCGGAACATGAAACGCTGAAGAACTCACAGGCTCAGGCCATTGCCGCCGCCATCGAGGAGCGCGAGAAACGGCTGCAACAACAGCGGCAGGACATGGCCAGGCTGGAGGCGGTGATGAAGCTGGCCGCCGAAGGGATCGTCACCTTCAACGAGGAGGGCATCGTTGAGTCGTTCAACGAGGCGGCCGGAAGGATCTTCGGCCACGATCCCGGCGAGGTCATCGGACGGAGTATCTCCATGCTCATCCCGAAACGGCATCGCGAGCGCCCCCGGGAGTACCTGGCCAAGTACCTGAAAAGCGGCCAGACGAGCACGGCCGGTCCATCCCGCGACGTGATGGGGCAGCGCAAGGACGGCAGCCTGTTCCCACTGGAGATCGCGGTAAGCGAGGTGCCATTGGACTCGGGGCGAGTCTTTACGGGCATCTTTCGCGACATCACCGAGCGCAGGCGGCTGGAAGGTCAGTTGGTCCAGGCGCAGAAGATGGAATCCGTCGGCCAGTTGGCCGCCGGAATCGCCCACGAGATCAACACCCCCACGCAATACGTCGGCGATAACACGCGTTTCCTCGAGGATGCGTTCCGGGGCTTGGCCACGGTGCTGGTCGCCTGCAACGAGTTGTGCAAGGCAGCCGGTGAAAACGGCATCCCAGGGGAACTGGCGGCGGGCGTCGTGGCGGCGGCCAAGGAAGCGGATCTCGAGTACCTGATCGATGAAATCCCCAAGGCGATCGGTCAATCCTTGGAGGGGGTGGAACGGGTCACCAAGATAGTACGCTCCATGAAGGACTTCTCGCACCCCGGCGGCCAGACCAAGCAAGCCGCGGATCTGAACCGGGCCTTGGAGAGCACCCTGACCGTCTGCCGCAACGAGTGGAAATACGTCGCCGACGCCGTCACCGACTTGGACCCCGACTTGCCGCTCGTGACCTGCCTGCCGGGCGAGTGCAACCAGGTTTTCTTGAACCTGATCATCAACGCGGCCCACGCGATCGGCGACAAGTTGACGGACGGATCGACGGAGAAAGGCACCATCGGCGTTGCCACCCGTCGCGACGGCGACTGGGTGGTAATCCGCATCAGCGACACCGGTACCGGCATCCCGGAGGACTTTCGGCGCAGAATCTTCGATCCTTTCTTTACGACCAAGGAAGTGGGGCGGGGAACGGGGCAAGGATTGGCCATCGCGCATTCCGTCGTGACGGAAAAGCACGGAGGCACGATCGACTTCAAGACCGAGCTTGGCCGGGGAACGACCTTCATCGTCCGCCTGCCCATCTCCGGAGAGTCGTCGTCCTCGAAAGGTGCGGAAAGTGAGAAAGCAGATCTTGTTCGTCGATGACGAGCCCAAAGTGCTGCAGGGTTTGCAGCGCATGCTGCGAAGCCTCCGCCGCGAGTGGCAGATGGAGTTTGCCGAAGGCGGCCCCCAAGCGTTGGATTACCTGGCCGCTTCCCCCTTCGACGTGGTGGTGACCGATATGCGAATGCCCGGCATGGATGGCGCGCAACTATTGGACGAGGTAATGAGGCTCTATCCCGCTACCGTGCGGATCGTTCTGTCCGGCCAATGCGATCGACAGGCGGTGCTGAAATGCGTGGGACCCGCGCACCAGTTCCTTACCAAGCCCTGCGACTCCGAAACCCTGAAGTCCACGGTAGCCCGAGCGTGCAGCTTGCGCGACCGTTTGGGGGATGAGCGGCGCAAGTGCAGGGTGTCTCGCGTGACGTCGGTGCCCAGCCGGCCGTCGGTCCATGCCGAACTCGTCGCCGAGCTGGAGTCGCCTCAAGCGTCGGTTCGGGCCGTCGCCGAGATTGTGTCGCGGGACGTGGGGATGACGGCCAAGATCCTCCAACTGGTCAGCTCCAGCTTTTTCGGGACCCCGCAGCGGGTCTCGGACCCGGCAGAGGCGATCCACTTGCTGGGGCTCGATACGATCAAGCCGCTGGCCCTTTCCACGGAGGCCTTCGTCCCGTTCGACCTTGATGACGTAGAAGGCCGCTGGTTGCAGCGGCTGGTTGAGCACAGCCTGGCGGTAGGCACGGCGGCCCGGGCAATCGCGGAGGCCGAAACGAAGGACCGCGTGTTGATCGGCGACGCGTTCCTCGCCGGATTCTTACACGAGGTCGGAGAACTGGCATTGGCCCAGCCGCCGGCGGGCCATCGCGAGCAGCGGTATCTTGGAGAGGCCGATAAGATGCGCGTCGACGAAACGGACGCCGGTGCAGGGGCCTACCTCATGGCACTGTGGGGACTGCCCGACCCGATCGTCACGGCAATCGCCCTGCAGCATTTCCCGAGCCGCTCCTCAGATCAGTCCTTCACCCCACTGACGGCGCTCCATGTGGCAAACGCCGTCCTGAAAGAAGAGGCCTCCGACGCCATCGGAGTCTCCGGCACAGTAGACGCTGACTACCTGAAACGAATTGGTTGTGCCGATCGGCTAAACAGGTGGCGTGAGATATGCCAGATGGCCATGCCGGAGGGAGTGCTCCGATGAGCGAGAGAATCCTCTGCGTCGATGATGATCCGAACATCCTCCAAGCCTATCAGCGGGCCCTGCGCAAGCGGTTTTGCATCGAAATCGCGCTGGGTGGCGAAGAGGCCCTGGCCGCCGTCATCCATCAGGGCCCTTATGCGGTGGTCGTCTCCGACATGCGGATGCCCGGCATGAACGGCGTGGAGCTTCTAAAAATGGTCAGGGAGCACGCCCCGGATACGGTCCGGATGATGTTGACCGGCAATGCCGACCAGCAGACGGCCCTGGAAGCGGTCAACGAGGGACACATCTTCCGGTTCATGACCAAGCCCTGCCTCCCGGAGACATTCGCCAAGGTCCTCGAGGCCGGGATTGCCCAGTACGGCCTGGTCAGGGCCGAGCGCGACTTGCTCTCGAAGACCTTCACCGCCAGCGTGAAGGTGCTGACCGACGTGCTTTCGCTGGTCAGCCCTATGGCCTTTGGCAAGGCTTCCCGCGTTCACCAGATGGTCCATCAACTATGCCGGAAACTCGGTTTGACGGGCTGGCAGATCGG
Organism: uncultured Planctomycetaceae bacterium; assembly: GCA_964354135.1. GTDB lineage: Bacteria > Planctomycetota > Planctomycetia > Pirellulales > Thermoguttaceae > CAYGZA01. The sequence continues at coordinate 7,695 of CAYGZA010000099.1, read as the reverse complement.
AGTGGCGGCGATGCTCTCTCAGATCGGCTGCGTCAGCATTCCCGAGCAAATCCTGGCCAAGGCCTACGAAGGCAAAGAACTTACCCCTGCCGAGCGGCAGACGTTCGATGCCTATCCGCTGGCCGGCAGGCAACTGATTGCCAACATCCCCCGACTGGAAGAGGTCGCCGAGATCATCGCCTATCAGCAGCAGCACTATGACGGCCGGGGGTTTCCGGGCGACGGCAAATGCGAGAACGAGATCCCGCTGGGAAGCCGGATCCTCAAGGTCGCGCTCGATTTCGACACCCTGATCTCCGCCGGGTACGCCAACGAAACCGCCCTGGCCGAAATCAACGACCGTCAAGGCCGGTATGACCCGTCCGTCGTGGCTGCCCTGGAAGAACTCCTCGCGATCACGCACGCCCAGGTGATCCGCTGCGTGAAGGTATCCGAGCTTGTTGATGGTCTGACCCTGGCCGACGACGTCAAGACCGTCAATGGAACGCTCATTTGCCCCAGAGGGCAGGAAATCACCCGCCCAGTGCGGATACGATTGAGGAACTTCCTGACCAACGTCGGCATCCAGTCGTCCGTGAGGGTCTTCGTGCCCGTGGAAATGGCCGACCAGCTCACTGAGCCGGACTCCGTTACGGTCGGAGAGTGAGAGCGAATCATGGAGAACGAGGCGGTAACGATGAATCGTGAGGATGTGCGGACCAACGCGCGCAACCCGATGCCCATCCTGACAGTCATCCTGATCATGACTTGGGTGGTACTGGCTGGGTTGAGTTGGTTGTCATACCGTTCCCATCAAGAAAGAAAGACAACAACGGCATGGCATTTGAAAATCACAGAACTGCGTGGCTCCATCATTCACCTGGACGAAGTGTTGACCATGTCGGCGCGCATGGCGGCCGTCACTGGGGATCTGCAGTGGGAGAATCGCTATCGTCGTTTCGAGCCTCAATTGGACGCCGCGATCAAAGAGGCCATCAGACTCGCACCTGAGGCGTATGACCGGGAAGCGGCGGTTGAGACTGACGCTGCCAATACCAGACTTGTGGAGATGGAGGACCATGCTCTTGATCTGGTGCGACAGGGCCGTGCCCGGGAAGCCAAAGCGGTCCTGTTCAGCGACGAATACGAATCGCAAAAACACGTCTATGCGGAAGGGATGGGCAGATTTCAAGCTGGTCTCGCTGACGCCGTTAGCGCTGTTTTAGAACAGGACGAGCGCGTGTCTTTCCTGCGAACTGGGGTGGTGTTCCTACTCATGCCCTTCTTGATCATCGGTTGGGTTGTCGTGTTTCGGTCGGTCCGCAACTGGAAGACGACTGTTACCGAGCAGGCCGAAGAACTGGTCGAAGTGAACGAGTCCCTAGATCAGAAGGTACCTGAACGCACCGAGGCACTTCAGAACGAGGTCATCGAACGCAAACAGGTCGAGCAATTGCTGCGGCGGTCCGAGGCCAAGCATCGAATCCTCTTCGAGAGTTCGCGCGACGCGATCATGACGCTCGCACCTCCCTCGTGGAAGTTCACCTCGGGCAATCCTGCCACTGTTGAAATGTTCGCAACAGAAGACGAAACCGAGTTTGTCTCTCTCGGCCCCTGGGAGCTGTCACCGGAATTCCAACCGGACGGGAGGCCTTCGGACGAGAAGGCCAGAGAGATGATCGAAACGGCGATGAAGGAAGGCACCAATTTCTTCGAGTGGCAACACAAGCGTCTCCACGGCCAAGAGTTTCCCACAACCGTGCTGCTGACTAGGGTCGAGTTGGGGGACCAAGTGTTTCTCCAGGCAACGGTGAGGGACATCTCCGAGCAGAAGCAAGCCGAAGAGAAACTGCGGGCTATCAGCGATTCAGCCCTGGACGCGATAATCATGATGGATCCCGACGGAAACGTCGCCCGCTGGAATCCCGCCGCTGAAAAGACGTTTGGCTATTCCTCCAAGGAAATCATGGGACGAAATGTGCATGCCGTGTTGACGCCACCGGAGTACCGGGAACAGGCAGCACAAGGTCTGACAGGTTTTGCCAAGTCCGGCAAAGGTTCAGTGATTGGAAAGACTCTGGAGTTGGAAGCCCAGAGGAAGGACGGATCACGGTTCCCAATTGAGATGTCCATGTCTCCGGTCAACTTGGAGGATCGCTGGTGGGCGGTTGCCATTGTGAGAGACATTACTGAGAAGAAGCAGGCGGAACGAAAACTGCACGACGCAAAGAACAGGGCTGAGGCGGCCACACAGGCCAAGAGCTGTTTCCTGGCCAACATGAGCCACGAGATCCGCACGCCCATGACGGCCATTCTGGGGTTCACCGACATACTGCTGGACGACCTCAAGGAACCGACGGACATCGAATGTGCCCAGATCGTCAAGCGAAACGGCGAGCATCTGCTCCAGATCATCAACGACATCCTCGACATCTCGAAGATCGAGGCCGGCAAGGTCGAGATGGAGCTGATTCGATGGTCCCCCCGCCAGATTGTCACGGAGGTCGTCTCCCTCCTGCACGTGCGCACCGATGCCAAGGGCTTGACGTTGACCGACGAGTACCTGGGACCGCTGCCGGAAACCATCACCACGGATCCCGCCCGCTTGTGCCAGATCCTCGTAAACCTCGTCGGCAATGCCATCAAGTTCACGGAAACCGGGGGTGTTCGTATCGTCACTCGCATGCTCGACGACGGCGAGGGCGGGCCGAAACTGCGGTTCGACGTGATCGACACGGGCATCGGAATCCCGGAAGAGCAGATCGAGACACTTTTCGAGCCGTTCACGCAGGCCGACGGGTCAAACGCCCGCAAGTTTGGGGGCACCGGTTTGGGCCTGACGATCAGCCGGCGATTGGCCCGCATGTTGGGAGGCGACGTGACGGCGAAAAGCCGGCCCGGCAAAGGAAGCACGTTCAGCCTGACCGTTGCCACCGGCCCGCTTGATGGAGTCAGACTGGTGGAGTACCCGGCTGAGGCCCCGCCGGCAAGCGAACAACCGACCGAATCCACCGCCGAATCTCGCGAGAAGCTGCAGTGTCGGATTCTCCTGGCGGACGACATTCCCGACAACCGGCGGTTGATCTCGGCTCTCTTGAGCGAAGCCGGAGCGGAGGTAACGATCGCCCGAGACGGCCAGGAGGCGGTGGAAAAGGCGTTGGCTACCCGTCCAGGGTGGGGCAGGCGGTATGGCGACCCGACCGAACCGTTTGACGTGATCTTGATGGACATCCAGATGCCGGTCCTCGACGGATATGAAGCCGCCCGGCGGCTGCGGCGGGAAGGATACACCGGCCCGATCATTGCCTTGACCGCCCACGCCATGCGTGGTGATCGTCAGAAGTGCCTCGAAGCCGGTTGCGACGACTATTTTGCCAAGCCGATTGATCGGAAGAAACTGGTGGAGACGGTGGCCTGGTGGGTGTCAAGGCAGCATGAGCAGGCAGTCAAACACACTTGAAGAAAACCATCGAGTCGATCCTCCGCAAGGAGACAAGCGATGACCAAGGTGCTCGTCGTGGACGACACGCCGGACGTGGCCGCGTTGATGGCCAGGGCCATAGAAGATCAAGGGTACGAGGTGTTTGTGGCGGGCGACGGCCCGTACGCACTGCAAATGGCGTCGGCCCAGCACCCCGATGTCGTTCTCCTGGACATCATGATGCCCCGGATGAGCGGGATTGAGGTTCTACGCCGATTGAAGGAGGACGCCGAACTACGGTCGATCCCTGTGATCCTGGTTACCGCGAGGAGTGAAGATGGGGATGTCATCGCGGGGCTGGATGCCGGCGCCCACGACTACGTGACCAAGCCATTCAAGAAGGAGATCCTGGCCGCCCGGGTCCGTTCCGCCGTTCACATCAAACAGAATCACGACCGGCTGGCGCAGCTCAACGAGCAGCTCCAAGCGGAAATCGCCCAGCGCGAGCGCATGCAACGCGAGCTGGCCCGGGCCCAGAAGCTGGAGTCGATTGGCCACCTGGCGGCGGGGATTGCCCATGAAATCAACACGCCCGCCCAGTACGTCGGAGACAACACTCGTTTCCTCCAGGAAGCCTTCGGCAGCTTCGACAACCTGCTGGGCAAGCTGAATCGATTGCTGAAGGCGGCTCGACAAGGCACCCTCACCGACGAGCTGCTCGCCGGGGTCGAGGCTGCCGTCAAGGAAGCGGACATCGACTACCTCACCGAAGAGGTCCCCAAGGCAATCGGGCAATCGCTGGAAGGGATTGAGCGGGTGGCGAGCATCGTCCGGGCAATGAAAGAGTTCTCGCATCCCGGCACCGGGCAGAAGCAGGCCATCGATCTGAACCGGGCCATCCAGAGCACGCTGACGGTCTCCCGCAATGAGTGGAAATACGTCGCCGATCTGGTAACCGACTTCGCCCCCGATCTCCCGCCGGTGCCTTGCCTGCCCGGCGACTTCAACCAGGTGATCCTGAACGTCGTGGTCAACGCCGCGCAGGCCATCGCGGATGTCGTCGGAGACGGGTCGGCGGGCAAGGGCATGCTTACGGTCCGCACCCGCCGCGACGGAGACTGGGCTGAGATCCGCATCGAAGACACGGGCACCGGGATCGCCGAGGAGATCCGCGAGAACGTGTTCGATCCCTTCTTCACCACCAAAGACGTGGGCAAAGGAACCGGCCAAGGACTGACTATCGCGCATTCCATCGTGGTGGAGAAGCACGGTGGAACGATCACGCTGGAGACGGAGGTCCGCCGAGGAACGACCTTCATCATCCGCTTGCCGATCACCGACGAGGCCGGATCGCAAGAAGCCGGCCGACTGGAAGAAGTCGAGGTTGCCTGTTGAAGAGGCAAGTACCATGGAAAACGTCGTACTACTCGTCGATGACGACCAAAACGTCCTTCACGGATTGGCACGTGCGCTGCGACACCAACCGTATCAGCTTTATACGGCCACCTCGGGCAAGGAAGCCCTGTTGATTCTCAAGGGCCGCAACGTGGACGTGATCGTCACGGACGAGCAGATGCCCGGCATGAGCGGAGGCGACCTGCTGGCCTGGGTGGCTGAAAACCATCCCGAGGTGGTGCGTATCGTGCTGACGGGCCGTCCCACGGTCGAGACTGCGATTCGGGCCATCAACGAGGGGGCCGTCTACCAGTTCTTCACCAAGCCCTGCAACCCGGCCCTTCTGGCCGTCGCGATCCGCAAGGCGCTGGAGCACAAGGCCCTGCTCACAGAGAACCGCCAGTTGCTCAACGTCAACAGGCGCCAGGTGCAAGAGCTCGAGCACTACAGGCGAGATCTGGAGGTCTTGACCAGTCGCGTCTCTCAGGACATCCAGGAGCCGCTTCGGACGATCTCTCGCTCCTGCCAGTCGCTCGAGGAGCAGTACCACGACATGTTCGACCCCAAGGCCCGTGCCCTGGTCGAAAACGCCCTGGACGGCGTCGTCGAGGTCCAGCGTCTCGTGAACGATCTCTTGGAGCACTGCCGCACCCCGGCTACGCGCTTTGCCTGAAGTCTTCGAACTGGATCTGGTAGAGGCGGCGGTAGAAGTGGCATCGCGAGAGAAGCTCCTCGTGCGTGCCGACGTCGAGGATCCGGCCGTCCTGGATCGTGACGATCCGGTCGGCCAACGCCAAGGCGCTGAGCCGGTGGGTGATGATCACCACCGTGCGGCCGCGGATGAACCCTTCGAGGACCTTCTGAATCAGGTTCTCGCTTTCCAGGTCGATCTGGCTGGTCGCTTCGTCGAGGATGAGGATGGCGGGATCGCGGAGGATCGCCCGGGCCAGGGCGATCCGCTGCCGCTGCCCGCCGGAGAGCTGCCCGCCCAGCGGGCCGACCACCGTCCGATAGCCGTCGGGAAGCTCGCTCTCGATGAACCGGTGGGCGCAGGCCCGCTTGGCCGCCTCGATTACCTCCTCGTCGCCGGCGTGAGGCCTGCCGTAACGGATGTTGTTGGCCACCGTGTCGTCGAACAGGAGCGGGTCCTGGGTGACCAGGCCGATTTGGCGCCGCAGGTCGCGGACCCGCACCTCGGGGAGCGGGACGCCGTCGAGGCGGATCGAGCCCGCCGTGGGGTCGGCGAAGCGGGGGATCAGGTTGGCCAGCGTGCTCTTGCCGCACCCGCTCGGGCCGACGATCGCTATCGTCTCGCCGAAGTGGATCCGCAAGTCGATGCCGTGGAGCACCGGATGGCCGGGCTGGTAGGCGAAGTCGACCCCTTCGAAGACCAGGTCGCGGCCGTGCCGCGGAAGCGGCCGGGGGTGTTCCGGGTCGCGGATCTGCGGCTGGCGGTCCACCCTCGCGTAGATCCGATCGGCCGCGGCTGCTCCCGCTTGGAGCTGGCTGAAGACTTCGGAGAGCTTCCGGGCGGGGTCGGCAGTCCCAAGCAGAAAGCCGTAGAACATCAAGAGCGACGTCCAGGTCAACGGCCGGGAACTCATGCGGATGCCCAGCAGGTGCGTCTCGCCGTGGAGCACGAGGTAGGCCCCGGACAGCAGCGCCAGGGAGACGATCAGGATACCCATGATCTCGGTCATCGGCCGCGTGAGGGAATCGTAGCGGGCAATCCGCATCGACTTGCGGAAGAACTCCTTGCAATTCCGGAAGAAACGGCGGCGCTCCTGCCGCTCCGTGGTGAATGCCTTGACGATCTTGATCCCCTGGAAGGTCTCGGCGAGGGTGTTGTACAGTTGGGCCATCTCTTCCATGGCCCGGCGGTTGGCCCGCTTGACCATCTTCGCCAGCCAGCGGATCAGAATCGCAGCGACGGGTGCAACGACCAGCGACAGCACCAAGAGCCGCCAGCAGATGACGGCGGCGCCGACCAGGCAGGCGATCATCTTCAGCGGCTCCCGCACCAGCTTGCCGAAGAGCGTCTCCATGCCGTTGGCGAGGGTCCGCATGTCGTTGGTGAAGCGGCTCATCAGGTCGCTGGTCCCCTCGCTGCTGAACGTGGCCACGTCCATCTGCAGCGTCCGCGCGAAGAAGAGCTTCTGGAGCTCAAACGTCCCAAGGTACGACAGCCGGGCGACCAGCACCGTGTTGGCCATCAGGAACGCGTTCTTGACCACCGTGGCCACCAGCAAGACGCCGATCAGAGCGGCGAGCGTCTGGAAGAGATCGTGCGGGATGTAGTTGTCGATGTAGGGCTTGAAAAACTGGAAGCGGGTAACGGCCTTGGCTTCGGCCTCGCGGCGCTCCTGGAGCCGGTTGATCTCGGCTTGGGTCGCGGCTTGTTGCTCAGCCGCGGCGTCGGCGGGTCGCTGCGTCCGGGCAGCCAGCTCGGCGTCCAGCTCGGCCACCTTCTTCTCGGCACCTTGGATCTCCGCGTCCACCCACTGCTGAAGCGAGCGCCCCTGGATGGCAATCACAAACGGAGAGAGAGCGCCGATGTCGGCCCCCCAAAGCACTCCCACGACCACTGCGCTAACGATCGAAAAGACAAACGTCAGGCGATGCTTGAGCGCGAGTCGTAGTGCCCTACCGAAGTTGCCCATCCCGGACCCGTCCTTGGTAAACCTGGCAAACTAGACAGCTTGGGCGAACGGCCTCCTGGTTCGCCCGAGGCAGAACGACCCTTGTAGCACATACCCGGGATTCCTCCAATAGCGGCAGTTGCCGCGAGCGTGCAAAGGGTGCATGTCAGCTTTTGCGCCGCTCGCGGAGGGGGGAAAAACGTCAATAGTTTCTGTTGCGGAAGTGGTCGTTTTTCGCACCGCGGAGGCGATGGCGAGCAC
>CAYGZA010000098.1:0-18555 GCA_964354135.1 uncultured Planctomycetaceae bacterium | reverse complement strand
CCCCATGAAACACGATTCCGCGTCACCCGTCAATCGAAGATTGACGGGACACTAGAGGCACCCGTGCGCTACCCACATCGTCGGCTACTTCGACACCATCGACGAAATGCACGCCCTGTACAACCGCTACAAGGACCACACCGCCCTGAGCGTGGACGGATCGGGATGGCGCCTGGTAAGATAAACGACAAGAAAGGCCCTTGGCCAATCAAAGACTCCCGACCGCTCTATCCGGCCCGTGGATTGAATCGGAGTCGGCAGCTCGACCCGCACTGCTTGCCCGCTGCCGGAAGGAAGTCTTCAGGCCGGCTGCAACGCATTGGCCGGCAGCGCGCAAGCAGTGGCACGATGTATAGGACTCGCGGATTAGGGGCACCCGTGCGAGTAGCACATCAACACGTACGTCACCGCTTCCCACGATCCCTCTGGCCCTTTCGTTGGCCTTGTTCACCCTCAGCCAAATAGGTCAACACATTACCCCGTTCATCGAGGGTAAACGTGTAGGAAGTGGATGGGGTCTTCATCCGGAGAATCTGCCCGGAAGCGTCACGAACCAGTTCCACCTCGGTCCTTGTCAGCCGACCGGCCCGGGTCGTTTGGAAAAAATAGGTCTGACTCCCAGAACCCGATAGAACGTCGGCAAAGAACAGGGCCTGGTTCAGTGGCTCGCACCAGCCCCGGTCGAATTTATCCAGGCCGGACTCCAGGGTCCGTGTGCTGTCGGCAAACCACTCATTGGCCATCGAGGCAAAGAACTCCTGGGGATTCTTCACGAAAACTCCCGCGGCAACCATGCTGCGAAGGTAATTCCGCGGTTCGTTTCCTGCTGCTTCGAGCAGTTGCTTCCTTCGCAAGGCAAGGCGCGGCAACCGGTCCACCGTGTAGCTGTTGATGACGTGAGAAACCTCATGGCTGAGAAAGCTCGTGAAGATAGGAACCTCAACGGCGGGGGCTTCCTCCGGAAACTGGTTCTGGAGCGGGCCACCGGTAATCTTCTCGCGGGACACGTTTACCACATCGCCAAGACCATAATAAAGATCCCACACGTCGGTTTCGGCTGGCAGACCCGGCCAGGGCACCCCTGGTTTGCCAAGCAAGTCGAGGACGCAGATCGCTCGCAGGTCGTGCAGTTGCCCCGGTACCAGACTCAGGAATTTCTTGATGAACATGAGTTGCTCGGTGTCGAGACGCGTATTATCACTCAGGTACACCCCGTGGTCCACATAGATGTCTCGGTAGAGTGGTGGGAACTGGCCGATCTGGGCGATCTCGGCCCTCTTGGATACCGTAGGTTCGATGCAATCTAGCCACGTCCGGAAGAACCGTTCCCGCACAGCCGCCATGCAGGGTGCTACCTTTGGGTCGAAAACTCGCGATTTCCGAAAGTATCTCGCCCCCTTGATGAGAAGAGAGTCCGAAATCAGTTGGGCATGAAAAGTCGCAATTCGTTCCAGGACAGGATGTGGCTGCTTCAGGAACACGGGGAACTCGGAAAGGCAACGCTGAGCCTGGAAATACCGCTGCCGAAGTGCCTGATCCTTTTCGAGAGCAACTTCCAGGTCGTCGGGATGGGCCTCGTGAGCTTGCAGGATGGTCGCCAGGGAGTCATCCAGACCGATGAGTTCCACCTGCGGGTAGAAGGTGTGAAACCGCGGCGCGAGGGGGAATCCTAAGTTATGGGCGCGATCGACCACTCCGCGCGCCAGCCAGGACACGCCGAACTCCCGCCCGAGCACGTTCTGGGGGTATTCCCAGTTCGACCTGGGAAACGACCAACCCAACCCCAGCATGAGAAGTCCGGCTCCGCCCTGGACAGCGGCCTTGATGGACTCGATTTCCTTCCCGCTCCTGGGATCCCAGGTATTCGGAGCGATCAGGACACTGTAACCCGCGACCTGACCAGCGTCATACCCCGCCGGGATAGGCCGGTGGTCAAAACCGCGATTTTCCCATCGCGTCCAGAGATGATCAAAACCGGTGACCCCCGGGAGGATCCCCACCTTGCGCCTGCTCGCAACGTCCAACCAGAGGAAGCAATTGTCCAGCAGTTTCAGGTTGTCCGTCTCGTCAGTGGCTCTATCGGTAGCTTTCCAGAAACCATTTTCGGAGATGGCCACGATCCTGCCAGATCCGAAGCGGCGCGCCAGAACGACGCCGCGGGGAGCTGTCGCGTCCTCATCTCCGCCGACGATTCCTCTCCAGGCCGGATCGAAGCAAACCAGAGGCCCCTGCTGGGAAGGAGCACCGATCTCCGTCAATCCTTTCACGAGTTCGGCTTCCCCTTTCGACGCGCCGTCGGCTTTGACAAACTGCTGATCCGCCTCGCTCAGTCTCTCGATGGGCACGGGGATGACTGAGCCGTCCTCCTTCTTCAGCCAGACCTTCCCGTCCTTGAATTCCAGGAATTCCGCCTCGACTGTATGTTTCCCGGTGGAGTCGGTCCACTTCCTTGCGAACGCCGTTGGGGTGCAAATCGCAAGAACGAGGACCGCAGCAATCAAGGTTCTCATTTGCAGGTCACTCCCTCGTGACTGGCTAACCAAGCTGTTTCCTAACGTCTTGTATGTCGCCCAACAACGTAGCCGCTGGACAGGAGGGGTGCAAGCCCTCCCACACGCCGCCACAATCCTTCGACCGTTCTCGGTCAAGGGCAAGGACTGGAACCAACTACCCTTCCGCACGGGTGCCCCTGCTCAGAAGTCGGGAGGTGGGGGGGTGCCACGGTTTCGCCGCTGCCGCGAGAGACCTTGCGAAGGGGAGACGTCATGTCGGCAGCGGCCAAGCAGTCAGGGCCGGCGGTTGGGTGGCACGCCCCGAGTCTTCGATGGGCGTGGCTTCCGTGCGTCGACTGACCAACCACGCCCTTCGCAAAGCCTCTGCGCGTGCCACCCTGCCGCGGAGGATGACGTGGTTACAGCTCAAGCAGCGATCGGAGCCTTTCCTTGACCTCCAATGAGGTGGCGTCGGATAGTGTGCCGAGGCGGGCCCACTCTCTTTGCCGATCTCCGGACTGCGCGGGCCAATGAGGCGTGAAACGGCGGCTTCCCTGCCCTCGAAAAACCGATCCGATATGCCAGTCAGAGCGTCCAGCCGTCGGGCAGCGTGGCCCCCTTGGGGACGACCGCCACGCCGTCGCGGATCATGCACTGCTCGGTCTCTTCCGTCGACTCGAGTCCACGGGCATTGACGATGCGGACGCCGCGGCCGACGTGGCAGTTCTTGTCGACGATGGCGCCCTCGATCCGCGTCCCGTCCCCGACGCCCATAGGCGGGATACCGGCCGCGGCGTCGGCGTCCCGTTCCTCCGGGGCCTGGTAGAAATCGTTGCCCAGGAGGATCGAGTTGCGGATCAGCGCGTCGCGGCCGATGCGGCAGCGCAGGCCGATAACGCTGTTCTCAATGACCGCGCCCTCGCCGATCAGGCAGCCGTCGGCCACAAGGCTTCCGCGGACGGAGGCCCCGTCGAGGCGGGAGGGCGCCAAGAAGCGGGCCCGCGAGTAGATCGGGGCCACCGACGAGGCCAGCTCGAAGGGCGGCGCCGCAGAGGCCAGGCCGAGATTGGCCTCGAAGAACGACTTGATCGTGCCGATGTCCTCCCAGTAGCCGTCGAACAGGTGGACCTGGACGTGCCGGCTGCGGATCGACGCGGGGAAGATCTCGCGGCCGAAGTCCTGGTAGTTGGTCTTCTGGAGCGCCTGCACCAGGGTGTCGCGGCTGAACAGGTAGATTCCCATGCTGGCCAGGCAATCGCGGCCGCGGCTGGGGACGCCGTGGGAATCGATCCAAGCGGGGTCGGTCCGCACGTGATCGAGCTCCGCCGCGGTCTTTGGCTTTTCGAGGAAGCCGACCACCCGGCCGCCGTCGTCCAGCCGCATGATCCCCAGGCCCGAGGCGCGGTCCCCGGCAACGGGAACGGCGGCGATCGTCACGTCGGCCCGCGACCTCCGGTGCGTGGCGATCATGTCCTGGAAGTTCATCCGGTAGAGCTGGTCGCCGGAGAGGACCAGCACGCAGCTAATGCCCGGCTGCTGGATATAGCGGAGATTGTGCCGCACGGCGTCGGCCGTCCCCTGATACCAGTTCGACTGGTCGTTGGTCTGTTGCGCGGCAAGGACCTCGACGAAGCCGCGGTCGAAGGCGTCGAACGAATAGGTGCTGCGGATGTGGCGGTGCAGGCTGACGGAATTGAACTGGGTGAGGACGTAGATGCGGTTCAGGCCGCTGTTGATGCAGTTGGACAAGGGGATGTCGATCAAACGGTACTTCCCCGCCACCGGGACCGCCGGCTTGGAGCGGAACTTGGTGAGGGGATAGAGGCGCGTCCCTCGCCCCCCTCCGAGCACCAGAGTGACCAACTCCTTCATGGGAAATCCCCGTCAAACGCCTCTCCGCGGGTACGCAGGCCGATTCTGCTTCATCTTATCGGAGGCAGCAAGGCGGGGGAACGGGTCACCCAACTCGTGGTGGCCTCGCCCCCGCCGGAGTCCGCCAATCCTGGGCCATCGCTGCTCGAATCGATCCCATTGTCGCGGATTACGCTCGGTTCGATCTGCTCCTACCCGCAAGCCCAGCGGCTGATGGAACTCAAGCTTGGGAGGGAGAATGCCGTATCAGCGCTACTTGATCGCGGGCCAGCCAAGTCGGACGACGGGCGGCTTCGATTCGGTCGCTCCACCCGCGAAGAGGTTTACAGATACCTGGTCGAGTGTATTCGGCGAGAGCGACCCGATTTGGAGATCGGCCTGTGCTTGGAAGACGGATCGATGTTCGCGTCGCTCGACATGCGAGAGAGCATCGGGCGCTGCAACTGTGTGCTTTGACGATGGGCGTCGAGGTTCACGCCGCCGAGAACAACCAGCCCCCCTTGCAGGGCCGTGTGCGGCCGCTTACGCTAGTGGTACGGACATCACGTTACAGGTTAGAGTTCGGCGTGGGGGTGCGGCATGGCGCTCGATACGCAGGTCGTCGAACTCTTGGGGCGCCAGCGCCTCATGGGCGAGTTGCTCCGCGACGGCTTGGAGGTCGCTGTCCCGGCCCGCGACCGTGGCATTGACCTGATCCCCTACGCTGACCTGAGCCGGCAAGTCGCTCGATTCGCGGCGCGGCCGATCCAGATGAAGGCGTTCACCAGCCGCGGGTTCAGTGTCGCCGAGAAGTACGCGCGCATCGCCGATCTGATCCTGGCCTACGTCTCGCACGTCGGCGAGGCGCAGTCGGCGGTCACCTACGCGCTGCCCTACGCGGAGGCGGTCAAACTTGGCGAGGCGATGGGATGGACCAAAACACCGTCGTGGAAGGAGGGGGAGGCGTACAGCACCAGCAGCCCCAGCAAGCGGCTAGTGGCTTTCCTGGAGCCGCACCGCATGGGACCGCGCAAGTGGCGGGCCCTGGTTGTGGGCAGCGACTTCATCACGACGTAAACCGCTCGGGCAAAGGAGGACATCTGGCGTTTGCCGGGAAAAGTGGAACGCTCGTCTGCCCCATCCATTGTCGGCACAGTTGGAAGTAGATGCAATGACTGATTTTCACCATAATGTGTTCTACTACTATAGAGGAGCACGACAGGTACGAGAACACCTATACGACCAGCAATTGGAGGACAATACCACGAAGGCGCTGGCAAACACGCTTACCCATACAAGTCCCGAGGTTGCGAACAAGTTTCTTCATTGGTTGGGTATCCCGGGCAGTGGAAGGCCGCGCGTTGAACTTCAAAGGAAGAGTATCGGAAAACACAGGATTAGCCGAACGACGCATCGGCTGTTACTTGAACTCGTGGCTAGGGCCGCACAACAGGAAGATTCGGTAGATACCACGTTGGCGCTGCCTGGTGAGGGAGACACCCGCCCGGATGCTTGGCTTTACGGGGATGATTATGTCGTCTTGATTGAAAGCAAGGTCGGGGACGCGCAACTGCAACTCGCACAGAGGGAGCGCCATTTTCAGAAGCTGTGCGGGGAGCCACCACGGCAGCCGCGGCGGGAGCAGCGGACCTGGGCTCAGGTGCATGGCTGCTTCCTCGCGATCGCATCCGAATTGGAAAACGGAACGACAGACAAGTGGTTAGTCAAACAGTTCACTCAGTACCTGGAGTGGCAAGGGATGAGCGACTTTGCCGGTTTTGAGGAAGCGGCTTTCGATTTCTTTCTGCGCGACGAAGAAGAAAGGGAGCCGGATACAAAGAGATGGGTTCGGGGACGCATGCGGGCCCTCGCCGAGAAGGTCCTCGAGAATGGCCTGCGCAGCCTCGCCCCATCCTTTTACCAGGTGTTTCACGTGGGCAACATTGGGGCCCGTGCGGACCACTGCTGGGTTGCTTTCGGTCCCGACGATCCTGGGTTCAAGGCAGTGGCCCATCAGACCGTGTCAATATACGAGTACGGGCTCGACGTTTTTGCCAACGTGGAATTGAGGCCTGCCGTCAACAAGTTGAGGAGCAAGATGCGCACCGAGAAGGAGGAGTTTCGGCAGGTCATCTCTGCGTTGCCGGAGCCGTTCACTATCCAAATTCAAGAGCGTAAGAAGCGTCAGTACCAGCAATATGATTACTTCCCCATCGCCAAACTGGAAGGCCGAGCTGATGCACGGTACGGGCCATTCGGCCTCAAAGACCCTCAGTCATGCAGCTTCGATTACCTGGAACGCCTAATCGAAGAGGAAGAGATAGAGTACCCCTACCTCTCTGTGAGGAGGACAATACCTAGAGAGCGAGTTCTAAAGTTGTCTGAACGGAACGCGGGCCGCCTGGTCGACGACGTAATTGGCATGTTGAGGGAATTCCACAAGTTCGTGGACTTCGTCAATCGTTAGGTATGTTGAACAAGATAAGATAGCCAGCGACCTACGCGGTGCCGACACAGCATGAGGTAGGAGAATCCGTCGTGGCCAAACTCTTCTCATACGTTGTTGATCACGATACCGGTGGTGCTCCCAATCCGTACGGCGGATTATGCACTCTCGTCCATTGCAAGCGGCGAGGCCAGAGCCGCAACAGGAATATCGTGGAGCTGGCGGAGGAAGGCGACTGGATAATTGGAACGGGTGGCCAAGGCAAGAAGAGTTCCGGAAACGGAACCGTCGTTTACATCATGCGTGTGGAGGAGAAGATTCCGTTCGGCGATTATCTTCGCGTTCCACGCTTTCGTGGCCGCCGCGACCGAGTGGACCACGGACATGGTAATCAATATGCGTTAATCTCGAAGACGTTCTTTTACTTCGGGCGAAACGCGATCTCCGTAAATGAAATACCGCAAGCGGGCGTCGACCACCCGATCGAGAAGAAAGGACCTGGCTTCCGCAAGGATTTCCCCGAGTGGTTCGTTCGCCAATTTGCGGCATGGGTCCAACGCAAGTACAAGGCAGGCATGTACGGTGAACCGTGCGCACCCGATTCCATGGAGGACACTCGGAAGTGTCGGTGTCGTCGCAAGGCGAGTGTCTGTGTTTCCACCACCAACCGGGCGTCACGTGTCGTGGGCGCGCAGCGAATTCTTCTCCTTCGAGTCGGAATGGATCTCGGGTTCGGTGGGCTTGGTCCCGTATTTGCCGATGGCCGATTCGAGTACGTCCCGATTCCAGAGAACCCCAAGAAAACGTCTTCCCGCTCCCTGCACTTCTCCGAAATCTCCGCACGGTCCGGGGGCACGCTTGAGCGGTTCGCACCAGCTCGATATCGAGCGGGCCCCGCGCATTACGACCCAGAGTTCGACACGTTCACGTATGGGAACCCAACCAGGAACAAGCGAAGACAATTGCTGCGTCTCGCGCGCAACGACATCCTGGTTTTCTACGCTGGCTTGCGGCCGCCTCACGAGCGGCGGGGTTCCCGTCTTTACGTGATCGGTTACTTCACCGTGCAGAACGTACACGACGTGACGAGGCCGGGGCGTTGGCCGCCGCCCGCACTGAAGCACTTGTGGGCCAACGCCCATTTCAGGCGAAAGAAGTCCGACGTTGGCTTGGTCGTGGTGGAAGGCTCGCACCAGCACAGTCGTTTGCTCGAATGGGCCGTACCACTGTCGGACGATCGTCAATTGGTGCTGCCCGAGATGGAGCGCAGGCTGGGGCTGACGGGCTCCGTCATGCGAGCTGGAGCGGGAAGGTGGGTTCCACCCACGCATGTCGCCGGTGTCGAACGGTGGTTGCGGTCCCTAGAGGTGTCGGCGGCAACCTGCCGATGACGGCCGTGGCTGGGCCCACGCGCGAAACACGACGCCCGTTGCTCCGCCCCGCGCGTACCACCCGACCGCTTGACGGCCGCAAGCGAAAGGCCGACAATGGTTTGTACACTGCCGGGCAGCCGTGGCGGCATGGCATCCTCGCCTGGTTGACACGTCTGCGACGGCATTGCAAGGTATTGAAAACGAATAGTTTGCGCCCGTAGCTCAATTGGATAGAGCATCGGTCTTCGGAACCGAGGGTTGGGGGTTCGAGTCCCTCCGGGCGCGCTCGAAGCGCAAGGACTACGACGACAGCGATCCGGCGCCGTGCCTAATCCGTTGAATGAGAGCATAGCCGCTCAAAGAGCGGTGACGAATGACCGCGCTTCAGGAAGCTGCTCGCTTCGAAATCGGTCCACGTACGCTGTGCCGGGCGGAACGAGCCCCACCTTCCAAGAAAGCATGGCCAAGCAAGCTTGACCATGCCACCCGGCCGGGCACGCGCGACGGCGGAACGGTGTCGTCCGGCCCGGCTGGAATCAGCGGCCGGAGGTCTCGTCGGGCGCAAGCGCAATCGTCGCCTGGTTCAGGTAGCTGCACGTACACCAACTGGCGGCGTCGGCCAGGAGGACCAGCCCGCCCGCGGGAATCGCGTTGATCCAGCAGCCGGGCCGAATCCCGCCGTAGCTCTCCGTGCGCCGGCTCCCTTCCAGGTCGAAGTATCCCAGCGTCGCCGAGCGAAACACCAAGAGCCGCTTCGAGCCCGCCAGGATGCCGCAGCCATAAGAGCGCGAGAGCTGGAAGGGCAGGCGCTCTCCCGTCAGGAGATCCCACCGGCCGGGCTCGGCGTAGATCGAGCGGTCGTTCAGCACGGGCCGCGCATGATACTCGGCCTTGACGTCCCAGAGCCGCTTCCCGTCGCTTGCCCGGAAGCCTGCCATGCGGCTGCCGCGTTCCGAGTCGAGCTGGAAATTGCTCGGCTGATACGACATCAAGAGCACCCCGTGCTTCTCGCTCAGGGCCAGGAGCGTGCCGAAGACGTCGTCCTTCACCTCCCACAAGACCTTGCCGCTTTGGGCATCCAGGCATAGCAGGCGGCCGGTCGGGTGCGCGGGCTGCGGCTCGCGCGGGCCCAGGAGCGGTGTATCGCCCGCGGCCGGCGGCCGGTCGATGACGTACACGCGGCCCGCCCCTACGGCAATCGCGTTGTGGCGGATCGAGTGTTCGGGCACGAATGTCCACTTGGGCTTGCCGCTTGGGGCGTCGAGGGCAAAGAGGAGGTCGGACTCGCTCAGGAGCCGGGTCATGTCGAGCTTGCCGCGAAACGCCCGCCACGACTCCTTTACCAGGTGCTTCTCGTTGGCCAGCGAGCCGAAGAGGGTCCCGTCGCAATAGGCAATGTAGCCCCAAGTCCCCCGCCTTCCATCGGGCCGCCGCGGGGGCTCGAACTCGGCCACCTGCCGGCCGGTTGTGGCGTCCAGGCATAGGCACTTCGAGCCGGCGTGGAGGAACAGGCGGTCCTTGCCCAGGCAGAAGTTGCTCCCCGTAGCGGCCACGCCGGTGAGATGATCCTGGTGATAGGGCTTCAGGGCGTCTCGGAGCGGAAACTCCCAGAGCGTGGAGCCATTGTAGACGTTGACCGCCCGGAGCGCGTGCAGCCCTTCGACGAACATCCGGCCGCCGGCCACGAGCGGCGCCGGCCCGCGGCCGTGGCGGCTGGGCATCGGCAAGTCCGTGTCGCGGAACCAGAGCATCTTCAGGGGGCCCTTGAGCCGGGCGTCTTCCGAGCAGACCGTATTGGCCGGGCCGGCATACTGATGGGTCCAATCGGCGGCCCCTTCGAGCGGCCCGCGGCCGGATTGCTCCATGGTTCCGGGGCGCCCGATGCACGCGATCCCACCGTAGGGGCGCTGCATCCGCGACATCGCCGCCCGAGGCACAACTGCCGCCCCGTCGCTCACGCTGCGCCCGGAGACGACGAGATCGGCAAAGCAGCTCGGATACGCTACGGCGGCCGGATCGGCCTGGTGGACGGTGACCCGCACGCCGTAGAGCCCGGCCGCGTCGAGCATCCGCCGGGCCGCCTCGACCTTGGCCGCGTCGGCCTCGACGGCGCAAATGCGGAGCTTCGTCCGCTTGGCCAGCTCCAAGGCCAGGAGCCCGTCGCCGCAGCCGAGGTCAAGGCAATAGCCCTGGGTAACGCCACTGCGGCGAACGATCTCTTCGGCCGCGGCCGCATACGCCGGGTTCCCGCTCGATGCGGGAAGCAGGGGATCCGGCTGGACAACGACCGGCCGCGATCGGCTGCCGTCGAAGCAGCAGATCGTGCCTTGATCCGTGCCGGCGTAGAGCCGGCCATCGGACACGGCCAACCCGTAGACGGTGCCTTGGACGCCGGCACGCCATCGAGTCCGCCCCGAGGCGGCGTCCAGAACAAGCACCAGGTCTTTGCCCCCGGCAATGATCGAATCGCCCGCCACGATGAGCGAGGCCGGGGCTGCGGGGAGCTCGACGGTCCAGGCGGGTTTCCCCAGGGCCTTCACCCTCTTCTTTTTCCCCTTCGCGTCGATCACCTGTTTGTCGACCAGGAACTCCCGCCGATTCACGGCCGCCAGGCGGTTTTCCGCCGCGTAGACGATCCATTCCGGGTGGGCGGCAATCTGGATGGCCGCCGTGTACGTGTGCGCGATGCGGTCGCGCTCCTGCCCCACCTGGGCACCGAGGGCCAGTTGCAGGGCTCCGGTGGCCGTGGCGAAGGCGGTTCCGCCGTTGAAGAAGCGGCCGTCGATCGCCGCAACCTCCGACCCGCCCGCTCCCCGGTTGGCCTGCAGGTGGAAATAGCGGAGCTTGCCGTCGGCGCGGCCGAAGACCGCGGGCACCGCCCGGCCGGTCGGCACCAGGAGGGCATCCCCTGCGACCGCAAGATACCCCTGGGCCGCCACGCCGCTTGCAGCACGGGCGCCTGGGTGCGGCTGGTCCATCTCGATCGCGCCCGACGAGTCGTTGCACCAGAGCGTCTTGCCGGTGGCTGCCTCGACGGCATAAAGGAAGACTCCCTCCGAGGGCCAAATGCCGGCACCGAAGTAAACGACCCCGTCGGCGACCGCGGGACCGCCTCGCGCAGGCCATCGCGAGATCATGCGGTCGTTGCCCAAGAGCATGTCAGGCTTGGGACCGCCGCGGAGTCTCCAGAGGACGCGGCCGTCCGCCGCGGCAAGACAATAGAGGAAACCGTCGTCGCTGGCCACGAACACCCGGTCCTGCCACACGGCCGGCGCAAAACGGACGGGGCCCTCCGTGAAGCATGTCCACCGCACGGTGCCCGTGGCGGCATCCCGGGCGACGACTTTGCAGTCCGCCGACGTGCCGTAGTAGAGGGTCCCGCCGGCGACCACCACGTGGTAGGCCCGGTCGAAAGGCATCCGCTCGATAGCGGGCCAGGCCGGCATCGGGGCGTGCCGTTCGCGGACCGTCCAGTGCAGCGAGAGATCCGCGGGAAGCTGTTCCGCCGTGTAGCCGCTGCGGGTCGCGTCTCCGCGGACTGTCGGCCAATCGGCGGCCTCGGCGCCGACGGCAAGTAGGATAAGCGGCAGAGAAGTGAATAGCGCGAAGGTCATCCTGGTCATATCGACTCCAGCAGGCGGAAAGCCGCGGTGTCTCGTCCCGGCCTCCACCGTCCGAGGCTCCGGCCGGGCACACATCCACCTTATACTTCCCGGCCAACTCGCGATCAATTCGCCGGGCCGTAGTAGCGCCGGGTGCTATGCCGAGTCGTGCGAGCTCTTGAAGGTCTGAGCTGCCCCGCACCGCGGAGAAACTCCGGGATTAGTCTCCCCACCACCGCTTGACTTCGCGGGCAATCTCATCTTCGAGATAGACCGGGCTAGTGGCGCGGACCCGGCGGCCCCCGGGGGCGGAGAGCATGGGGCCGCCCCAGGAGTGCGGGCTGGGTTTCTTGGCGAGGTCCACGGTGACGATCTGCACCTTCTGGCCGTCGTCCTTCTCGAACGCGGTGATGGCCGTGGGGGCGGAGCGGGTGGGGTCGGGGCTGCCGCCGTCGGCCTGGTTGCCGCCGCCGTCCCAGACGCCGCACGGGCTGCCGCTGCTGGCGGCGATCACGACCCCGTTGTCGGCCGCCCGCGCGTGCATCAACTGCACGTAGTACCCGGCGCTGGGGAAGAGGATCAGCTCCGCCCCCTTCAGCGCCAGCAGTTTCGCCACCGCGGGGTGCCAACTGTCGTAGCAGGTCATGATCCCGACCTTGCCGAAGTCGGCCTGGAAGACGGGCATCTGCTCGCCGGGCGAGGTGCCGTCGTCCAGCTCGGGATCGTAGAGCATCACCTTGTCGTACGTGCCCACGAGCTTCCCTTCGCGGTCCAATAGCGGGGCGGAATTGTAGATCAGGTCACCCCGCTTCATCCGCAGGGTGCCGCAGACGTACATCTTCCACTCTCGGGCCTTCTGGGCCATGAATTTCACGGTCGGCCCGTCCGGCGCGTGGACGCCGTCTTCGAAGAACTCGCCCATCAGGGCCACGTCGCAGCGCTTCTGGCCGGCGGTGTCGAGGAACTTCTCCCACCGCTTCCGGTCGCCGCCGCCCGAGCAGACGGCGATCTTCACCAAGCGCGGCTTGATCGGCTCGCACTCCTGAAGCGACGCGCCGGACCACCAGACCTTCCCTTGGGCGCTATAGCGGAAGTAGAGCCGCAGCTCGCCGGCGGCGGCCGCGGCCGGCCCGGGAAAACGGCTCTCGCCGATGATCCAGGGGCCGTCCTTGCGGTAGCGGAAGATGCCCTCGTTGAAGCCGCCGGCAAAGACGCCGTGGACGAGGTGCCGGTTCACGTCCTCCAGCCCCTCGACCTTGAAGCGGACGCGGAGGCGGTACGTCTTGCCGGCCGCCAGCTTCACGGGATGCTTGAGGATGCCGAAGCACTCCTTGCGGCCGTTGCCCTCGGCCATGAGGAGCCGCGTGCCGCCTTCCCCTGCGACGAGCTGGGCCTTCGGCCGCAACGCCGGGTTGGGGGCCGCGAGCGTCCAGCCCTCGGGCAGGGCACCGAGCGGGCCCTTCGAGAAATCGCCGTTGGCAACCAGATTGCCGGCCTGCCAGTCGTCCCCGGAAACGGGCTGTGCCGCGCGCGACGCACCGGTCACCACAAACAAGAGCCAAACCGCTACTACGTGACGAAGCGAGATCATACGAGATTTCCTCCACGTTACGGGCCAGGGTTTTCTCCGGTTTTTTTCTGGGGAGCGCAAAACGTTGTTGCCCAATCGCCCTTGGCGGAGGGCAGCGAATCGCACCCCAGGACTCGATGTTTCGCTTTTCGCCTACCGCGCCTTGGAAACCTTCGAGGCGCCGCGGACGGCGCCGTCTGCAATCGCCGGGCCGAGCGTCTGGCCGTAGAAGCTCACGCTGGCCTCATAGCCGCCCTTTCGGTACTCGTCGGCGGAGAGGATGTAGCTGACCCATTCGTCGGCCAGTCCGCCGATGACTACGTGCGGCGCCCCGGTCGCGGCGCGGACCCGCGACTTGACGGACGTCCCCAACTCGGCGGTCATCTCGCCGGGGATGCCGACAAGGAGCAGGTCCCCCACGCGCAGGGACGTGCTGTGGGTCTTCGTGGGGAACAGGAGGGCAAGGAGCTTGGCGCCGAGCGTCTCGGTCAAGCCGTACTCGGTGCCCCCGGTCTTCATGAAGTCGCGATGCCAGGTGTGCGGCGGCAACGCGATCTCTTCGGTGTGAAAGGCCAGCGTCGGCGCGGCGGCCGGCCGGACCTTCTCCCACTCGCGCCACACGAGGATGCCGAGTTCCCGGCCGTAGCGCTCCGCCTTCTCCCAGTTGCCGCCCGAATCGGGGCGCGGGGCCGGCGATTGGTCGCCTTGGGCGCCGTTATAGTACATGACGCTGACACCGCGCCCGATCAGCGCCTCGACGGTCCGCTGGAGGTGACCGGGGAAGTCGCCGGAGAACATCATGTCCTCCGGCGCCATGAAGGTCGGGTGCGCCGTCCAGTTGACGAGCACCGCAAGAGGATGGCCGTCCGTCCTGTCGATGCGGGTGACGGTCAGCGCCGTGTCGCAGACGGCGTTGCCCTTGCGCCGGTTGCGATTCCATCCCTCAAGCGCGATGCTCTGCGTTCCGATCGAGACGGCCAAGAGGTCCTTGCTCGCGTCGGCGATGACCCGGGCCAGCCGGGCAACCGTCAGCTCGAAGAGCTTCTTGTGGAAGACTCCGATCTGGGGAATCCCCAGGGTGTTCTTCGGGTGGAGGGCCGACATGTCGATGCTGGTGTGCGAGTGGCTGGGCAGGAGCAGGACCTGCTCGCTCTTCCAGCCCGCGCTGCCGAGGGCTTCGATAACGGCGGCCTTGAATTCCGGCGGAAACGCCAGCACGTCGGCCGTGACCAGGGCAAAGCGATTGGAGCCGTCGGAGAGCACGAGCGCCTTGGCGAAGACGCGGTCGTGGACGCCGACCGCCGGCTTGCTCATGCGGGCGCCGTAACCGCCCAGCGTCGCCTTGATCTCCAGCGGCGGGGTGAGGTCGATGCGGGCAACGCCCGCTCGCAGCTCCCCGGCGGAGGCATCGGGCGAAACGAGGAGCAAGAGAGTGACACAAGTGAACGCAGAAGTCAGCCGTCGCATGAATGCCGCCTTTCGATGTAAAGTGAACTTGTGCCTGTCCGGAGCTCGTGGGTGAGGAATACTCCGGGTCTATGTGCGCCGCGCAGAGTCCCGAAGTCTTCCAGACTTCGGGAGTCTGATCGTGCGATCACCGGGACCTTGGCGGCGCGGGGCGCCGCTGGGCTTTCAGCCGTTGGCCGAGCCCGGCCGACAGCGTGAGGATAGCCCAGTCGAGAGCCGCGATCAAGCGATCTGGGGACAAGAGGATTGCCGCGAACCGCCTCCGTGGCACAGCGGCGCCGGCGGAAACGTCCCAGAGGCTTGCGAATCCCCGGGCGAGGATCATAATCTGGGGTCAGCGACCCTCCCCGCAGCTTGCCGCGGGGGCGTTTCCACCCCTTGAGCCTTCCCAGAGTGTGAGCATGTGCAGTAAGAACAGGACGGCGTGCCCGGTTCGGACGAAGATCCGGTCGGCGCTTCTGGCGGCTTCCGCCGCGTGTTTCGCGATCGGTGGCGTAGCGCGGGCCGACGCCTACGCGAGGCTTACGGCGGAACGGTTGGCCGCCGTACAGCGGGCCAGGGAAGGCTATCGGGCTGAGCGGCAAGAGCTTCACCGCGACGGGCCGTACCGGGAGTATCGTGCGGCGATTCATCTACACTCGGCCCTCTCCCACGACAGCCGGGGAACCATCGAGGAGATCGTCGCGGCGGCCAAAGCGACCGGGACCCGCGTGCTCATGTTCACCGAGCACTCTTCGGAACGATACGAACCTTCGCGCAACGGGCACCGCGGAGTCCGCGACGGAGTGCTCTTGATTCCCGGGGTGGAGGCCAACGGGTTCCTGGCGTTTCCTGGGGGAAGCCTCCAGGGCTTGCAGTCGCGCTCGCCGCAGGAGTACTGCGATCGCGTCCGCTCCGCGGGCGGGCTGATCTTCCTCGCGCACCTGGAGGAGCGGATAGATTGGGAGATCCGGGGCGTCACGGGGAGCGAGATCTACAACACGCACGCCGATTTCAAGGACGAGAAAGAGTTGATTGCGGCATTGCGGAACCCGCTGGGGATTCTCCGGCTGGCCAAGTTTTTCCGGGAGTACCCCCAGGAAGCGTTTGCCGCCGTGCAGGATTATCCGACGGACTATCTGAGGCGATGGGACGAGCTTTGCCGGAAAGCGCCTCATACGGGCGTGGCGGCAAACGACTCGCATCAGAACGTGGGCCTCGTCGTCCGCCTTGTCGAGGGCGAGAAGATCCGCTTCGAAGACGCTCTGGGAAAGAGCCTCATCGAGGCCGGCATCGGCATGGTTTCTTTCCTGGGACCGGTTGGTAAAGACAAGAAGCCGGGCGACGTCCTTCTCCGTCTCCAGCTCGACCCCTATGAGAACAGCCTTCGCCACGTGGGGACGCACCTCTTGCTTCGCGAGCTGAGCGAGCCGGCGGTGCGGGAGGCCCTCAGCGCGGGCCGGGCCTTTGTGGCCTTCGACTGGCTGGCGGACGCCACGGGGTTCGACTGCGCCGCGGTGACGCCCTCGGGCCGGTTCGAGATGGGAAGCCGCCTGCCCTATGAGCCCGGGTTGAGGCTCTGCGCGCGGGCCCCGCTGCCGGTCCGATGGAAGCTGCTTCGCAACGGAAAGCTCCAGTCCGAATCCGAGGGGCGGGCACTCGACGTCCCGGCGGCCGGCCCCGGCAACTATCGGGTGGAGGCCTGGCTGCGACCCGTCGGAGAGGACCACCTCTGGATTCTGTCGAATCCCCTTTATGTCCAGGAGAACAAGGGAGGATAGCGGGCGCAGAAAAGCGGAAAAGGGGCCCGGCGCTCACCATCGAAAGAACCGGTACGGGTCGTCCCATTCTTCCGGCTGGTCGAGGTACAGGCCGTCCAGCCACCGCTTTTCCGGCTTCGCGGCATCCACGGGATTATGGAAGCGGGAGAGGACCGGCGTGGAGGCGGCGGCTCCCATGTTGGCCAGCAAGCGCGTCACGAGGAAAGATGTCCGCCGATAGGTCCGCTTGAGGTTGGACTGCTTGCCGGAGTCGAACTGCCAGGGGGCGAGTTGGCAGAAGACGACGTTCGCACTGTCCGCCTTGGCCAGCACGCCGTCGCCGATGATTGCGGCTCCCGACGACACCAGGGAGAGCTCGCGCGGGTCGCGGTTGTGGACGTCGGCAGGGCCAATGCCCGCCAACAGGGAGTTTACCCCGGGTGGACCGAAGAACGCCGCGATGTGCTCCGCTTTCTTCATGCGGACCTGGAAAGGCAGCAACGCGTTGGCCTCCTGTTGGTCCAGCCCGATCGCCAGCAAGTTGCCGCCGGCCTTGAGCCATTGGGCGATGGCCGGTGCGCTCGCTGCAAGCTTCTGCCCCCCGCCAGGTCCAACGACGAGCACGTCGGCGGCGGAGAGCTTGCCGCCCTCGAAATTGCCCACGGCGAAGCCCGCGGACTCCAGATGCCTTCTCCCGGCAGGATCGCCGACGTACACGGCCTTCCGGCCGGGGACTGGCTTCCAGGCCGACACGTACTGGAGGATGTTCCGGGCCAGCGTCTCGGCGGCCGGGTCCTGCTCGGTGCGGCCCGTCACGTCCACCTGGCAGAAGAGCACGAGCCCGCGGCCTTCGCGAAATTCCAGAAGCGGGCTGTATTGGAGGCTGTAGCCGCCGTCGAGGATCGGCAAAAAGTCGCCGCGGGCCGGCTTCTCGATGAGCACCGAGGCCACGTTGCCGCGGTTGCCGCATCGCCACACGCGCGGGACCTCGATGCCGCACCACTGGACGGCCGGCGTGAGGTTGTAGCGCCGGCTCAGTTCGTACTTCAGCCGCGGCGGGAGGATCGTCGCCTCGCCTCGCCAGTCGCGGAGGTTATGCGTCTCGATCCCGGCCAGGATCGGATGATCGGGCACCCGCTTGAAGACCTGGCGCAGGCCATACTCGGCGACGCGGAATCCGAACCGCTTCTCCAGGACTTCCGATTCCTGCTCGAACACAATGACCTTCAGTCCGTCACGAACGCGGCTGACATCTGGACCGGAGCCATCGACACTTAGCGCCGCCTTGGCGATCACGAGGAGGTCGTACGCCGACAAATCGGCACTGGCGTCCACGCTTTGCCACTTCACTCCCATGCTGTCCAACAACTTGCCTGTTTCGCCCTTGGGACCGAACACGGCAATCTTCGCGTCCACGCGAGGAGCCGCAGGGCGCGGCATCACGTTGATCGTGAAGGTGTCCTCTTGCGTCTCGCCGAACCTCAACCGGAAAGTCGCGCGCAGCTCATCCTTGCCCGGCGCGTCATCGGGCCTCAGCTTGACGTAGAGAGGAATGCGCTCCTGCTCGCCGGTCGCAAGGCGCGCGGTCGTTAGGTGCGCACCACCCTGACCGGATGTCGACCAGTTGCAGTTGCAGGAGACGGTCTGCCGCGAATTGTTGATGATAATCAGTTGTTTTTCGACCGTCTCGCCCGGATAGAAGTTGTGATCCTTGCTGGTGAAGGCAGCGGGCTTCCCGGCGATGTAGGCCAGAAGCGGCATGTTGTTGCGCAAAATGGCCTGCCCGTCGGCCGTCGGAACCCAGTCCGACCGCTCGAAGGCCATGTCCATGCGCTCGAACTGCCCGTCGATGTAGTCCGGGCTGAACCCCGGGCGCTGCAGGTTCTCCCAGTCGACTTTGCACTGCTTACGGCTCTTGTCCACTCCCTTGCGCAGGCTCCAGAAGAAGTGGTATTCCCACGGCGAGATGGCCGAGACGCCCCAGGTGCGGAAGGCCCGCCAGTTGTCGGCCAGGT